>QHZY01000224.1 GCA_003224855.1 Acidobacteriota bacterium
GTCGACTTTTGCCGGACCAAGACTCTGCGCGAAGCCACCCGCGAGCAGGTCGAAAACTTCGTCTCGCATCTGAGTGATTGGGCCGAGAAAGACCGAGATAACCTCGTCGGTCGACTTAACCGATATCTGGCGGCAAAAGAAGGCGCGGCATGAAACGCTATTTCGAGAGCCTCCGCTCTTCCGACCTGAGTGCGATAGATTCGGTCCCAGACGGACTGTTCCTTGTCCGAGTCGAGCGCTCACAATACCGGCATGCTAGCAAACCCTTCTATCAAGTTCGGTTGTCAGTGCTCGAACCCAGACATTTGGCCGGCTGCGTGATCATAAGTCGCCTGTACTGCACCGCGAGAGCCATGTGGAAGCTGAAATGGTTTCTGCGTGATTTTGGCTACGACACCGAACTACTGAACAACGATGAGATCGACGACAAAGCGCTGGTCGGCTTGCGTGGAATCGTCAAAATCAGCCATGTCGCCGTGCACTGCCTGTCTCTCATCAACCTCGATGGTTTTGCGCCCGCCGAACGCTGGAAAGAGCTTTCGCCGGCAAATATTAGAGATCATCTTCCCGGATCTGAGGTCGCCTGATGAGATATAGCTACACCCAAATCAGCGCCTACCTGGCCTGCCCACGGCGTTATCGGTATCGCTATCTGGACGGCTGGAAGGAGAAGGACACTCGCGCAGCCATGCTGTTTGGATGCGCCTTCGAAAAGGCACTCGCGGCCTTTTTCAGGCATGAGGATTGTGCGACTGTCCTGTTTCGGGAGTGGTCGAAATGTCGAGATCGGGACCGAGGCTTGCATTATTCGAAAGGAGATAGTTGGGATCGCATGCTCGAGCAAGGTATTCAGCTGCTTCATCGCTTCTGTCAGGACAATCGCGTGCACGTTCGGCAACCGCAACGTAATCTGCAGATCAAGTTCACACGATCGATGTCGCAAAACAATGAATTCGTCGCTTACATCGACGCCATCGGGCAACTGGATGGCTCGCGATGCCTACTGGAATGGAAGACCACATCCAGTCGTTATCCAGAGCAACCAGAAGGCCTGCTGGGGCTTGATCCTCAGCTGGTTTGTTATTCATGGATGAGCGGCGTATCTGAGGTGGCGCAAGTCGTCTTCGTCCGCAAACGGCTGGTCGAAGTACAGTATCTGAAGACCACAATAAGTCAAGAACAGCGGCAGGAATTCGCTGCCCTGGCCAGCGATACTATTCAGCGCATCGAGGCGGCACAGTTTCTCGCCCATAGCGGCATTCGTTTTCCCCAGAACCCGTGTAGCAGTTGTCCCTACATTGGATTGTGCCTGGGGCGACGAGAAATGGTTGAGGCCGCTCTTATGCGTCGTCCAGGAGCAGAAGAGCTTGGTTGGCTTGACGAACTTAATTACTAAGAATCCGCCGATGTCACCCGAATTAAATCGCAAGCGGGCCCAATTCGTTCTCACGAAGATCGAACAAATTCTGGCCTGGGAGCAAGAGAAGGAGGCAGAGCGGGACACACGCTGGGTGGAACTGGGCAGATATCTATGTGAAGTGCGGGCGGGGCAGTATTGGCGCTTAGAGGATCTGCACTCCTTCGATGAGTTCTTAGAGAGACGGTTTCCGGAATCGAGAAGGAAGGCTTATTACCTGATGTCGATACACGAACAGCTGCCGCCGCCGGTAAGGCGACAGCTGAAGGAGATCGGTTGGACGAAAGGCAGGGAGCTGGCAAAGCTAGCGCGTGTCGAGGGTCAGCACTTCGATTGTGCACCCTGGGTGCACAAAGCCCAGGCAATGCCGAGAGAGGAATTCCAGAGAGAAATCGAGAAGGCGCTCCGGGGCCATGAAACCGAAGCGTGGGAAATTCTCTCCTTTAAATTCTACAAAAGCCAAATACCGGTCATCGAACGGGCGATTGAGACGGCTGCTTTGATGCTTGGGAGTGATAAATCTCGAGGGTACTGTCTGGAAATGATCTGTGCGGACTTTCTGGCTGGAGCGAGCTTGGATAATGGCAGCCCGGACCTGCTGCTCAATTCAATCGCGCATTACTTGAAGTTTGTGTCCTGCGAGCAGCGGCAAATGTTGGTCAATGGAATCTCTGAGAAGGCATCGTGACCCGGATTTTTCCGAAGACCCACCATTTGCAACTGAATCCTGAGTCATACGATCGCCTGCGACATCAAGTATTAACTCGCGACCGTTGGAGATGCCAAAGTTGCGGCTCCATGTCGAATCTGGAAGTTCACCATCAAAAATTCCGTAGTCGGGGTGGCGCTGATTCCGATGAGAACTTGATCACGCTTTGTATGAGGTGCCACAGCACGCTTCATGGCAGGCCCCGAATTTCGAGTAGGGGAATTATCCCGGAGCTTTCGACCTTGTGAGCGCCCACACTTGTCCCAACCTGGAGCCGCTACGGCGACCAAAATTCTCCGCCCCACAAATCTAAGCAGCTGATTTTGCCGCGCGTAGAGCTTGATTTCTCTGAACCACAATATAACGCTTTGAAACAAACGATCGCTAGGTCGTTAGATCGGCTCCGGAGCGCTCTCTTAGCGCATCATGCATTGGCTCCTGCTGAGAGGTCCTAACGGAAGGACGAGTCCTTGCGTAATCTGCACGTGCAGCAATCGTGAACGATAAACTCACGACATCGAGACTTTCGGCCCATGGATTGCTGGAATAATGGTCATCTTGACACATAAATGCCTCAGACTCCGCAGATAAATCCATCGTCCTTTAGCGAGCAACAGTTGCAAATGCTTCGAAGGACACACCGAACGCTACGGCGATTGAATCGGGCAATTCTCGTGCATATGGCACGGATACGGTGGCAT
>QHZY01000225.1 GCA_003224855.1 Acidobacteriota bacterium
TGGCTCCTTTGCCGCTACATTTCATGAACGCCTCGTGCGTCGCGCAAAACAGCTGCCGTATGCGTGTACTCCCAGCGTTGCTGGGATGTGCGCATCCAAGAGAGCACCATCATCAATCCGATAATGACCAGCACCGTCCCCGACGGGATCCACATGATGAGGCCTCCCATTTGCTGGTCCTGCAGCGGACTGAGTCCCCAGGAATTGGCCGTAAGGAGATAAGGCGCGTACCAGGCCCGAGGTGCGAAAGTCAGCAGCGCTCCCAGTGCGCTGGTGTGTGCTGCGGTGGTGAATACATATAGGATGGCTGCACCCTGGCTCAGTCTGGCGCCATCGCCGTGAAGCAATGCCCACCAAAACAGCAAGGCGCTGCCCAAAAAACTTATGTGCTGCAACCCGTGAATCCATGCGTGATCCACAGTAGCGGAAAAGAGTGCAGGCACATGCCAAGCCCACAATGCAGCAGCATGCAGAGTCCAGGCCACCAACGGCGCGGAAATAAACAACCATGAACTTCGGACAGGCCCGGTTTTTGAAAAGTTTCCCAGCTGCACGCGCCACGAGCGTGGCAGCGACCACAAGAAAACTGCAATAGGGCGCGACAATACAAGTAATGGCGCTGAGATCAGCACCAGGATTTCATGCTGCGTCATATGAACCCAGAACAGCTGCTCGCCAATTTCGTGGATAGGCGAATTCAGCGCTATCACCAGCGAAAACCAACCGAGCACAAAACTCGTAAAAGGAACCCAGCGAGCACGTGATGGACCGAGTCGCCTGTTCATTCGCAAAAATCCAATCAGAAACAGACAAGCAGTCAGTGCGATAGGAACCGTGTAGTAAACATCCCATGACCACCCGGCAGTGCGAGTCGTCAACGCCTGGCTGCTCAGAGTACCGTTATGTAGCAGGTGAACCATGTTTTTATGAGCACGGGCTCAGCAACCAGCGCGGTACGCCTAATGCAAGAATCACGACCAGGAAACCGAGGCTGAAAATCATCCCCAGAATCCCCTGAAACTGTGCCCGGTCGTGAGGCTTGCCGCCATCCAGCTCGCCTTGGGGAAATCGCAGATACGATTTCAAGGCCACGAAGAACCCGCTCAGTGCGACCGATATAAAAACAGCAGTGGCAGCGTACAGAACGTAAAAATGGCCCGTTGAACACGCGTGCTGAACTACTGAGTAGCTGAAGCCTTCATCCATTGCCCAAGCGACCGGACCGGCGAAAATTCCCCACCAGCCATAGAACTCGAACCTGGTTTCACGCGCGAGTTGTTCCTGGGTGCTCAATGGTGCCTCACAAGAGCCTCGTGGTTCCGTAGAGCACGATGTTCATGATCACGGCCCAACCCACTACGAAGTACCAGTAATCCGAGTTCACGTCGAAGTCCGGAAAGCGCTTGCCTTCCATTTTCCGGCTCGACGCAAACGCAACCATCACCAGTGTTTCAATCCACTCCGTCAGCAAGTGCCCGGTATGAAGCACCAGCAGGGCCCATACCATAGAGCCATAGGCATTAGCATCCCAACGGCAGTTCAGGCCTTTGAATTCGAAACCACGGATGACCAGGCATATCAGGCCAAACGCCGCCAGGCCGATCAGTCCAGTAAGGGAGCCGGCGAGGTCTCCGGCTCGCGCGCGCAGTTGAATGCTTCGAGCAGGAACTACGCTTGTCAAAAACAAAATCGTGTTGGCTACGCCATACCACAGATATGGAGGCGCTAATCCCGGCGGCCATTCGGTTGAGCGTGTGCGCAGATAGAAGTAGCTCGCAAAAATCATCGCGAACATCGCGCCTTCAATCAGCATGTAGAGCAGATTGCCCCAGAAGATTGGGTTGGGCTCACGGAAAACCACAGTGGGAAGGCCCGAAACATCCAGAACCGGAATGTCTGTTGTTCGTTCCATACTTACGCTGCTCGCCACTTCTCGTGCTCTCGGCGTTCCTCCACTTCGTGTTCTTTAGGCCAGATCCACGCGATAATTGAGAACGCAATCGGCAGCGCTCCATATGAAACTGCTTTCAGAGTGAAAATCGAGCCGATCAGGACCGCGGAGACCACTACCGCAGTCAGAAAAGGCCAGACGCTGGGGGCCGGTTGCTCTTCTTTCGCCTCTGGTTCGGCATCAAGGCTGTTGGTCAAAAGCACTTCGCGTACTTCGTCGCGAATTCCAGAAACGAACACCGGATTCGGCGGTGCGTCCCATATCGCCTCTCGTCCGTCTACGGTTGGAATGTGAACGAAGTTGTAGGGCGGGGGAGGCGATGGAACACTCCATTCGAGCGAGCCTGCTCCCCACGGGTTCGGGCCTGCAATGGTACCGCGCTTTATGCTCCAAAAAAGGTTGATCAGGAACACCAGAATCCCAAGGGTCATGAAACCCGCGCCGGCGGTGGCAATCTGGTTCAAGCCCGTCCAATGCATCTCGGGCAGGTAGGTGTAAATGCGCCGTGGCATTCCCCGCAGACCAAGAAAGTGCATGGTGAAGAAGGTGAGATTAAAACCAATGAAGAACAGCCAGAAGTGAACCTTGGCGAGCGCCTCGTGGGCCATTCGCCCAACTACTTTGGGGAACCAGTAATAGATTCCCGCGAACATCGGAAACATCGCGCCGCCGATCAGCACGTAATGAAAGTGTGCGACCACAAAAAATGTGTCGTGCACTTGAAGGTCGACCGGCACCGACGCCAGCATCAGCCCCGACAGGCCCCCGATCATGAAAACGAAAAAGAAACCACCCACCCACAGCATGGGCAGGCGGAGTTGCGGCTTGCCGTTCCACAGTGTCGCGATCCAGCAAAAAAACTGGTAAGCGGTCGGGATGACAATCATCAGCGTCGCAGCCGTAAAAAAGCTTTCGCTCAGCTGGGGAATGCCGGTGGCGAACATATGATGGACCCATACCCCAAACCCAAGAAAGCCGGTGGCAATGGTCGCGACCACAATGCCTGGGTAGCCGAAGATGTGGCGGCGCGAGAAGGTGGCCACCAGCGTCGAAATGATCGCGGCGCCTGGCAGAAAAATGATGTAAACGTCAGGATGTCCAAAAAACCAGAAAAGGTGCTGATAAAGCAGCACATCTCCGCCTTCTGCGGGATTAAAGAAATGCGTGTTGGCCGTTCGGTCCATCAACAGCATGGTGCTCACCAACATCACGGCTGGCATCGCGAAGATCACCATGAAAGAAAGCACCAGCTTCTCCCAGACGAGCAGCGGCATACGGTTAAGAGTCATTCCCGGGGCGCGATACTTCAAGATGGTTACAATCAGGCAAACCGCGACTGCAAGTGCGGAAAGCTCCGTAAAAGTAATCATCTGCGCCCAGAAGTCGACGCGTTTCCCTCAAATAAGAAAATCATGGTGCTGCCGTGCACGGTGAAGAACTGGTTGTACCTGTCGGGTCCGAGGAAATTGTTTTCCGGTCGCGACAGCTGAATCCTTATCAGCGCCGCCAGAATTCCGCCCAATAGAAAAAATATGCCCGCGGTCACGAAGTACATCTTGCCGATGGTGGTGTGATGAACAGGCGCGAACCAGCGATAGATTCCTCGCCGCTCACTCCAGGTGCGCTCGAGGCGTTCTTCGCTTTCGCCTGCACTCACGATGATCGGATCGGCCACAGCCATCAGGGACTAACTCCTACTGCAAACTCTGCAAATATGCGATCAGCGCATTCAGATCATCGGGCGGAAGCGGGTTTGCCGCCATCTGGCTTCCTGGTTTCGTACTCTGCGGATCGACGATCCAGCCCGCGAGCGCTCCCCGAGTATTGGGGAGGGTTTCTGCCGCGATCATGTGTCTGCTGGCAATGTGCGTAAGGTCCGGCCCCATCCGCGAGCCCGCGTCAGTGCCCCGAATGGTGTGGCACATTACACAGGCGTGCGACATGAATACCTGCAACCCCTGCGCTGCGTCGGGATCCCGCGGCGGTTCCGCAGGCTTGCGCTGTTGCTCAAGCCACTTCGAAAACTCTTCTGTGCTTTGGGCAACAATCTCAAAACCCATATGCGCGTGCTGATAGCCGCAGAACTCGGCACATTGCCCGCGATAAATTCCGGGCTTGTCGACTTGCATCCAGACTGCATTTTGATATCCCGGGAGCAGGTCGCGTTTTCCGTTTATGTTCGGCGCCCAAAAACTATGGATCACATCAGCTGAACTGGTGAGTACGACCACCGGTGTCCCAACCGGAACGTGAATTTCGTTGGCGGTGATGACGGTTTGGTCGGCTTGCGAATTGGGATAGGTAACTTCCCACCACCATTGGTGCCCGGTGATCTGAATCGTGACCGGATTCTTCGAACTGATGCCGCCGACCTTTGCTCCGGTTACTATGCTCATCACCAGAACCACGAACAGAGTGAAGATTGTGATCAGTAATGCCGAATGCACGGCGATGAACGCGCCTCGTTCCCCAGCAGGGTTTTTCAGCACCGGAGCGGGCCGGTCTCCTGATATCCGGTTGCGAGTACTGGCGCGCGTGAA
>QHZY01000089.1 GCA_003224855.1 Acidobacteriota bacterium
GGATAACTCCTCGAGCGAACTGATCGATTATTTCCTGAAGCAGCGCGGACGGCGCTAGGCAGCAGTTGCTGAGTTGTGAGTCCGGGCGCCGGATGGCGTCCGGACAACCTCCCTGCAGCGGCAAGCAAAGGCAAACATATGGCATTAGCGAAAAGAAACGAAGGCGCAAACGTCAACTCCAACATCAATGTCACACCCATGGTGGACGTGATGCTGGTGCTGCTGATCATCTTTATGGTGATCACTCCGATGTTGCAGAAGGGCGTCAGTGTCGATCTGGCCAAGGTCAACAACCCGCAGCCAATGAACGATGCCGACAAGGAAGACGCACTGCTGGTGGCGGTGATGCGAGACGGCAAGGTGTATTTCGGAAACGAAGGCCAGATCCAGCCGGACCAGCTTACCGGCAAGATCAAAGACCGGATCGCGAACCGCCAGAACAAGACGGTTTATGTAAAGGCGGATGCGCGCGCCAAATTCGGCGCGGTGGTCGCAGTGGTGGACAACGTCCGGTCCGCAGGCGTAGATCAGTTGGGCTTGTTGACCGAACAGAAGAAAACACCGGGACAAAATCCACCACCGGCAGGTGGCGCGCCGGCAGGAACCGGGCAGTAGTAGCCTCGACAGGCACAGGAGACTCTTATGGGAATGGCAGTTGGCCCCGGCGGGGGCCAGAACGCTGACATCAATGTGACGCCGCTGATCGACGTATTGCTGGTTCTACTGATCATCTTTATGGTGATTACACCTCTTACGCCGAAAGGACTTGATGCGCTGGTGCCGCAGCCACCGCCGCCCAATGCCCCGAAAAATAATACCCCTGACCGGACGGTTGTGGTTCAGCTGATTGACCGGGGGGCAGGCCAGGAGCCAGGAGTGAAGATCAACTCGGAAGACACCACCTGGGAGAACCTGCAGGGCCGGCTGACTGACATTTTTAAGACACGGGCAGAAAAAGTCATGTTTGTGAAAGGTGACGATAACGTTCCGTTCGCCGACGTAGCTAATGTGATTGACATTGCCCACGCTGCCGGAGTAGATAAAGTGGGCCTGATTACAGCCAAGATTGAGGCCGGCGGCTAAAGTTCTTCGACACATTGTTTGCCGGAAGCGGGGCTGTGATGCCCCGCTTCTACGCATTCAGCGTACCCCGACCTTGTTAAAAGGGAGATTCGCAAGCAGATGAAAACGAGCGCAAGAATTCTGGCCGTGCTGGCGACCGCACTCACTCTGCTGGCCACGACCGGCTGCAACAAACTGCAGGCACGCGACCAGTTGAACAAGGGAGTGCAGTCGTACAAGAGCAACCGCTACGAAGAGGCGATTGATCATTTTCAAAAAGCCGTGTCTCTTGATCCGAACCTGATCGTCGCCCATATGTACCTGGCTACTGCTTTTGCCCAGCAGTACATTCCTGGGGTAGACGCTGAAGACAACAATCGCTTCGCCCAGCAGGCCATCGAGCAGTACAAGCGCGTGATCGATTCGAACACCGGTAAAGACCAGCAGATCAACAGCACCAAAGGCATTGCCTATCTTTATCTGCAGATGAAAAAGTTCGATGACGCCAAGAATTATTACCGCAAAGCTGCGGAGATGGATCCCAACGACCCCGAGGTTTACTACTCGATAGGCGTCATCGACTGGACACAGTCGTATCAGCCGCGCATGGAAGAAAGAGCCAAGTTGGGCTTGAAACCGGAAGAACCGCTTAAAGACAAAAAGGTCTGCGCCAGTTTGAAGGAGAAGAGCGGAAGCGTGATTCCAGATGGCATCGAGACGCTCAACAAAGCGCTTCAGTTGCGGCCCGATTATGACGATGCAATGGCCTATATGAACCTGATGTATCGCGAGAAAGCCGATCTGGAGTGCGACGATCCGGCAGCGCGTGCGGCCGATCTGAAGACCGCCGATCAATGGGTGGATAAAACTCTGGAGGTCAAGAAGGCGAAGGCGGCCAAACAGCCTGGAGCCACCGGGATCACGATGGACCAGCCAAAGTAAGCGTCAGGATTTTTCGTTGAACCCCTTCCGAGATGGAAGGGGTTTTGTTTGTGCGCGTGAATGGGACGGCGAAAATGTTCAAGAAAGTTTTGATTGCCAACCGGGGCGAGATTGCCGTGAGAGTGATACGTGCCTGCCGAGATCTGGGCATCTCTCCCGTGGCGGTGTATTCCGAGGTAGACCGCACCGCGTTACACGTGCTTATGGCCGATCAGGCTTATTGCATCGGCCCAGCGGCCGCCACTGAATCGTACTTGAACATGGAGAAAGTGCTGGATGCTGCCAGAAAAAGCGGCGCTGAGGCGATCCATCCGGGCTACGGCTTCCTCTCAGAAAACGCGCAGTTCGCTGGCGCTTGCGCAGATGCAGGCATAAAGTTTATCGGCCCGTCAGCGGCTGCCATGCAGAAAATGGGCTTCAAGACCACGGCGCGCGAGCAGATGCAGCGAGCGGCTGTCCCCATCGTACCCGGCACGTTGCGAGGAATCACTCCCGAACAGGCGGCCAGCGAGGCGGCGCGGATCGGTTACCCGGTCATGCTGAAGGCCGCAGCCGGCGGCGGAGGCAAGGGCATGCGCCTGGTGGAGCGCGAACAAGACCTTCAGTCAGCCTTGGCCACCGCCTCCAGCGAAGCAAAGCGTGCTTTTGGAAACGGTGAAGTCTACCTGGAAAAGGCGATCATAAATCCTCGCCATATTGAAATTCAGGTGCTGGCGGATGAGCATGGGAATGTGGTCTCGCTGGGTGAACGAGACTGTTCCATTCAGCGCCGTCATCAAAAGGTAGTGGAGGAATCGCCCTCAACAGTGGTAAACGACGACATGCGCCACCGCATGGGAGACGCCGCTGTGCGCGTGGCCAAGGCCGCGGAATATACCAATGCTGGAACCATCGAGTTCCTGGTAGACGAACAACGAAATTTCTACTTTCTCGAAATGAATACCCGCCTGCAGGTGGAGCACCCGGTCACGGAGGCGGTCACCGGTCTGGATCTGGTACAGCTGCAGTTGCAGATCGCGGCAGGAGATAGACTGCCATTTCGCCAGGAAGACATCGCGCTTGGTGGACACGCCATAGAGTGCCGCATCTATGCGGAAGATACAGAGAATAATTTCCTTCCGAGCCCAGGAAAGATTTCTAATCTGAGCGTCCCGGAAGGTCCCGGAATACGCCACGACAGTGGTATGTACCAGGGCTGGACTGTCCCGTTGGACTACGATCCCCTGCTTGCAAAGCTGATCGTTTTCGGAGGCGACCGTAAGCAATCGATTGATCGCCTGAGACGCGCTCTTGACGAATACTACGTGGGCGGTATCAAAACCAACTTGCCGCTCTTTCGCAGGATCGTGCAAGACAAAAACTTTGTGGCCGGCGACGTCGACACAGGGTATCTCGGACGGATGTTGGCAGAGCACGGCTTGAGATCCAGCACCGACAATCACCAGATTGCTATGTTGGCAGCCGCTCTGTTTCAATTGCAAACCGAGCAGAGTCACAAGGAAGTTGTTGGTCCTGGCGATTATGGTAAGGGGCGCTGGAAGCGCGCCTCCCGCACCGAAGCACTCAGCTAAGTCGACAATGATCTACGACATTCAGGTTGATGGCCGGTTACACCGGGTCAAGCTTGACCGCTCCGAGAACGGCTACCAATGCGAGCTGGACGGCCAGCCCTTCGAAATCGATGCCGCGTTTATCGGCCGCGATTTTTTGTCAGTAAGGATGGGCGGGAAGAGTTACCGGGTCAGGCGAGAACAGCTGGCAGGCGCGAATTTTGTGTGGGTTGGCACAGAGCGCTTCGCGGTGGATGTCAGCGATCCTCGGTCGCTTCGCGGAAAAAGATCGCTGCGAGGACCTTCTGACGGGCCGATCTCGCTGGTCGCGCCTATGCCTGGCAAGATCGTACGCGTGCTGGTGAGTGAAAATACCAGCATCGAAGCAGGCCAGGGCATCGTCGTGGTTGAGGCCATGAAGATGCAGAATGAAGTGAAGTCTCCCAAGAGTGGGCGTGTCCGCAAGATGGCGGCCAAAGAAGGCGCATCGGTCAATGCCGGCGATGTGCTGGCAACTGTCGAATAAACTCCACTATTTGGAAGTGCCGGTGGTCTCCAGGATCTTCTGGGCGAGATAATTCGTGACCTTGGCCTGATCACGCAAAACCTCATAGTAGGCCGCCTTTAAGAGCTGCTCGCGGCGGTCCTGCATTTGGGCCCGAATGGCCTGTTTCACGCGCGGATCAGCGAGGTCACGCTGGCCGGCCGGCTCCTTAGCCACAAGTTTAACGATCTGAAATCCGAACAGCTGCTTGGTGGCCGGATTGCCAACCGGAATAATCGCGCTGTACTGGCCAGGTTTCAGCTTCATAATTCCGCTACCAGTCTCGGTATGCAGCGAAGACTCGGGCTGGAATCCCAGATCGCCGCCGTTGGCAGCGGTATCTGTATCTTCTGAATAGTTCATGGCCAGCGTGCCGAAATCGTCCCCGCTGTCCAGACGGTTGAGCAGCATCTGAATTTTCTTGCGCGCATCCGCCTCATTGCGGGCCTTGTCGTTCTTCAGGTTGTGGACCTGGGGATTGGGCGTGGTTGTCACCAGGATGCGTGCCAGGTGATATTGCGGCTCGATCAGATTGAACTCGGCACGGTGTGCATTGTAGTAGTCCGTAATGTCCTGATCGGTGACGTTGATCTTCGAGGAAACTTCTTTGTTCATCACCTTGTCAACGGTAAGTGAGCGGCGAAGATCACGCTTGAAGTCGTCCAGCGTCAGCTTCTTCTCTTTGAGCCGGGCGTCGAATTCTTCCTTCGTATAAGGGGACTTGATTTCATTCAGCTTGGCTTCCACTTCTTCATCGGTGGCCAGCAAGCCGAGCTTTTCGGCCCTGCGCATCAGGATTTCGTTGTCGATCAGCTCGCGCAGAATACTTAGGCGCAAGCTGGTGGATTGCTCTCCGACTGGCTGTTGTGAGGACCCCGCAGTCTGGTTCTGATAGTACTTCTCCACATCGGCGGTGTAGATCTTCCGTCCGTCAACAGAAGCGGCTACATCGTCACCCTGTTGCCGCGAACCACAGCCGGTAATGGCTATAAACGAGAAGACCAGGACTGGTACGAAGATCAGCTTGCATTCAAGGTCAGTGGCGGTTCTCACCAGTTTTATTATCACCTCAATTTTCCGGAACGCAGGAATATTCACTTAGCTGAAGGAGATGCAGCACCCGCCGGACTGGGTGTCGCGGGGTGCGGTGGCGGCGTGACGCCAGCCTGTTGGAGCGCCCGATCAAGCACTGCCCGGAGCTGTTCCACGGGAACGGCGCCATCCACTTTTTCGCCATTTATGAACAAAGTCGGCGTGGCCTCAACCCCAAGAGATTCGCCTTCCTTTACCGAGGCCTTTACCTTTTCATCCTGCTGGGCTTTTATGCATGCGTCCAGCTTTGCGGAATCGAGATTGCTCTTCTTGCCCTGTTCTGACACTAGCCGATCGACAGCGGCAAACTGCGCATCTTTGCCCTTTTCCTTGTTGATTTCCGCCTGATTGGCGTGAACGTAGTCAGCGAAACTCCAGTAGGCGTCGGTGTTTTGCATGGCAAGGCAGTTCGCATCCACCGCGGCGCGTGATGCCCAGGGGTGGATTTCAGAGAGAGGAAAGTCTTTGTAAACGAACAAGACGCGATCGCCGTACTCCTTCACCAGGCCGGGGAATAGGTTCTGGTGCATGCGCGAGCAGTAGGGGCATTCAAAGTCGTCATAGTTGATCGCGACTACTTTGGCATCTTTGTTACCGCGGGTTGGGCGGCCGCTCACGTCGATTTTATTCATGACTTCTGCATAAGGATCTTTGGTCATGTCCAGCTTGGTCAGACGGACCAGCGTCTTGCCGTCTTTCGAGAGAAGAAAATCGTACTGCTGCTGCTTACTGCCGGTATCGAAGGTGATAGTGAAAGAGTCGTAGTTGGGAAACTCGCTGCCTTTCATCGGACTCATGCTGATTTTCACGTCCGAAGGAACCTTGTAATAGGAGCGCACCTGCCGCTCTACACGAACCGAAAGGTCATTGGAAACGGGCTGTGCAGAGCAACCCAGGCACACGAGCAGGAACAGCACAAAAACACGCCGGAAAAGCGCCACTAAAAACCGCCTTAACATGAGGATAAACAGCAATTATCGCACACGTGCAAGAAAGGTAAGCATGTTAGCGAATACCGCGAAGCAGTGTTTCCGGCGAAAGCAACTGGTTCATTGAGCCGGACCGAAATCCTTCCAGATCGAGGGTAATGAACTTAAATCCGAGGCCCTTGAAAATCTGAGTGAAGCGAGAGGCCATTTCCGGGGTTAGTGCTGCGGGCATCTCGCCTTGATCGATTTCTATGCGAACGATGTCACCGTGATGCCGCACGCGGAATTGCCGGAAACCGAGGGCTCGTACAGCGTCCTCCCCCTGCTCAATCGTAGACAACGCCTGGCGCGTTACCGGGCGGCCATATTCGATTCGCGACGAGAGACACGCGGCGGCGGGTTTGTCCCAGATGCGCAAACCGGCATCACGCGCAAGCTGCCGGATTTCAGCCTTGCGCAGACCGGCGTCGCGCAGCGGGGCCGCAACATTATGTTGCTGAGCCGCAGCCTGGCCGGGGCGGAAGTCTCGCTGGTCATCCAGATTGACACCGTAAGCGATTGAACCGAACCCATGTTCGACCTGAAATTTCTCCATCACTGCAAACAGCTCGTCTTTACAGTGAAAGCAGCGTGAACCGTCGTTGCGAACGTAATCGGGATCCTCCAGTTCGCTGGTAGTAATGACTTCCAGGGGAATCGCATGCTCTCGCGCAAAGGCGATAGCGTCATTGAACTGGGAGCGCGCCAGGCTTGGCGAATCGGCGATTACGGCCAGCATATCGTCCCGACGTACCTGGTGAGCCACCCAGGCGAGAAATGCTGAATCGACTCCGCCTGAATAGGCAATCAGCGGTTTCTGCAGCGAGGCAAGCTGGTCGCGCAGCTGAGCGTATTTTTCGTGAAGCAGCTTCGGGCTGAGCGGAGTGCTCATTCAGCTATTTTAAGCCGATGGCAGCGAACCTGCCGCATCTGCATTTCAGAACAGCTTTTCCTGGCGCCGCAGATTGCCGAATGCTCCCAGGTTGGCGAGAGCGAAATTGAAACGAAACTGGTTCTCATTGCGCACCGAACCCAGAGCAAAACGCCGGTATTCGAGACTCAGCCCGCAACAATCCCAGTTATAGGCTAACTGCACGGCGGAGTATTGAAGGAAAGCGAGATTCGCGTCGAATCCGAGATTGGTCGCGCCACTGAAACCGCGCTTGTTCAGTTCTCCATACCCGAACAAGACCCGAAACTGATTGAATGCCTGAGTAGCATTAGTGGTGGGATTGATAGCGTCACCGGGAGCCTGGAGATATGCGTCTCCACCGCCAATGGTGAACAATCCGAAACGGTAGTTCACGAACGCAGTGCTGGTGTTTATGCGGCCTTTCTTTAAGTCGTAGTCCAGGTCCCACTCCGCCTCAGTACGCGCCGCTGGTTGAAACTTCAGGCGCGAGATGATGGGCGAGAACCGTCGCTGGTCGGTGAGAAATGCGATACCGGTAAAGTCGGCCGAGGTGGTGAACACATTTCGCTGTCCGGGAATCAGGGCGCCCCCGAAGGTGGGATCGAAGTAATATTTCTGGGCAAGCTCCCAGGTGAGAACCTCGCGCACCGCCGGTTCGGCCGGACACGTCGTCTGAGTTTGGTCATCGCGCTCCCAGGGTATTCGCTTTTGCGGCTGCGGCCTGCCTACGACAAGGCCGGTCATGGTGCGTCCGGAACACGGCTTCGAATCAGGCGAAGTGCGCTTCGAGTACAGCCGGTTAATCAACCGGTACTCGATCTCGCTGGTGTTGCTGAGGATGTCGCGCTCGTCAAAACGCAGCACCTCCGCAAAGTCGTGAATGCCTGCCACGTAGCGGTAGGTGACGCGAGGCTCGATGACGTGCTTCCACTTACGTCCCAGGAACTCGCGAGCGAAGATTTTTTCGAGTGGGGGCGGCTCGACTTCAAGGGACGTGCCCAGGACCTTGCGATTCACCAGATCGCTGCTGGCAAACCCGATCGCCCCATTGGGGGCCACCAAACGTTGCGTGTAGAGCGTGTCGCGCAGCGAAAGCTCAGGACGAATCGACCATCCGTGCCAATTCAATGGCAGTGAGAATTGCGGATTCACATCGAGCCGTCCCACCAGAGCCGCGGTGCGAAACAGGGGTTCGCTGCGGGAGACCCCTTCCAGCGCGGCATCATAAGACCATAACAAAGGCAAATGCCCGATAGCATGATCGGTTGCTGAGCTTTCCACCCCTGGAGCGTGCAGAATGGTTATGACGTCGCCAGAGTTGGTACTCTCGAAATTTTGATAGCGCTGCACATCCGCGTTGTAGAAATAGCCATCGGTCGATCCCGAAAGAAAGGCCTGCGACTTCACTTCCGAGTTGACCGCCTGCGTGAAAATGTCATTGAAGGCGAGGCGGAAAACAAACGAACTTAAATAATCGATGTTGGCGACAGCACGAATGCCGTTTTTGAAGCTTGCATCGCCGTTCAGATGGATCTCATGCCCGCCCTGCTCAGTGTGGCTTCGGCCGAAACCGCGATCCAGCACGCCGAAATAGGTCACGTCGAGATACGACGCTTCGCTTGGGCGGGCCCGAAATTCGCCATGGGGAGCCCATCCACGCGTCGAAAAGTATTCCGTGCCGAAAGTGGCGTCCATACTCGGGTTGATTGCCCAGTACACGGATTCCCCCAGGATGGTCCCCTTGGTGGATGAGCGTCCGAAGTTCGGAATAAGAAAGCCGGTTGCCCGCGGCTCGCGTTCTACGGGATGGGTCGCAAATGGAAAATAAAAAATGGGAACGCGCCACAGCCGAAAGGTGCTGCGGTAAATGGTCGCGTTGCCTCCAGCTTCAACCGAGACTTTGTGTGCGTTGAACTCCCATTTCGGTTTCGGCAACTCGCAGGTGGTGATGGTTCCGTCGAAAACAACGTAGTGATCGGGGCCAGTCTTCTGGACGACCTTGCCGGTAAAGGCAAATGGATTCGACGTCGTGAGCATGGTGCGCTTGCGATGCAAGCGAATGCCAACCGTTCCGCGGACGTTTTCGAACCGGCCGGCTTCGCTATTGATGTTGTAGGCCGCATGGGACGCCTCTACGTGTTCGTCATTAAAACCACCATCCAGCACAACGTGACCATCAGCAGCGACTTCCCCGGTATCGGAGTTGTAGTCCATGGAATCAGCGTAAAGAACATAGTTCCTATAGTGAATTTCGGTATGGCCTCTCAGCTTATAAACCGGCCCATCTTTCTCCTGGCGTTCGGTTGCGCGGATAGTAACGTCTTCTCCTGATTGTGAAATGGGGTTGGTTTTCTCAAGGACAGTGGAGGAAAGCAACTGGCTGGTAACTAAAGCCGGCGTCAGTAGCAGATGACAAACGAATGCCGTCGTGATAAGCAATCGAATGCGGGAAATCATGAGCGCGAAAGATCCACAGCTGGGAAATCGCTTAAGGCCAGTGGTGACGTTAGCATGGGTTCGAGCGGAGTGGCAAAAGGAGAAGAGGACACCCTGATCCACTCCGGCTAACCAGATTGACCAGCGCCGTCAGTGACCGCA
>QHZY01000226.1 GCA_003224855.1 Acidobacteriota bacterium
CAAGCAAGTTGAAAAGGGTTGCGAGGAGGGAGCTCGGGTGGTTCTGCGTGGAAAGGTGGAAGGCAATCTCATCTCGCCCACGATTTTTGCCGATGTCCGCCCTGAAATGTCAATTGCGCAGAACGAAATGTTCGGGCCGGCGGTGTGTGTCATGGCTTTTGATAGCGCGGAGGAAGCCGTGCAAATCGCCAATCAGAGCGCATTTGGGCTCAGCGGAGCGATTCATACCCGCAACATTGAGCTCGGAGCTGAACTCGCCAAGCAAATCGATTCTGGCGCGATTCATATCAACGACGGAACCATCAATGATGAGCCGTTGGTCGCCTTTGGAGGCGAAAAGGCCTCGGGAGTCGGCCGTTTGAACGGAAAGTGGGCTCTTGAGGAGTTCACCACTCTGAAATGGGTTTCCGTCCAACACAAGCCCAGGCATTATCCGTTTGAAGCACTCCAAGCCAGCAACTTGCCATCATTGAGGCTTTGGCTCCACTCTAACCAAGCCAGGTCCGAGCGATCGACGTTCACCCAGTGGTCGGCGAGCACCTGGTGCATCGGTTCAGTTACAACGTTTTTGCTCCAGCTGTTCACGACCATGCGTGGCATGTTGATCGCTTCAGAGCTTTAATGCGTCCCGGAATGCTCCCGTCAGCGAGCTCACAGATTCTCGTTCACGCGGATTACACCTACGTAGTGCCAATCCTTTTCAGGCTCGATATCGATCCGGGTCCCGTATGGCTCAGAAAGTCGCTGCATTCGGTTTAGGATTGTTTGCGCCTTTTCGGCGCTAGCTGCTCGAGGTATGCCACTCTCTGTAAGCTTCATTCCATAACCCAGATCGACCGCGTAAAGTCGGATCATGGTGAGTCGGCCATGTTCGAAACGGCTTTGCGTGATCACTGACTCAAATGGTAGATCGCCCGCGAAGTATTGGCTGTTCAAAGCACCTGCGATATCTGCGTCAGTGGCCCTTTCAGGCTTTTTGAAGGCCGCTTGTATTGACTCGCGGTATTGTGCGTAAAAGTCGGCTGGCATGGGTTCCTGGATGTCGCTCCAGAAAAAGTCGCCGAGGCCATAGAAGATGGGCCGGCCTTTATAGATTTCAATGGGCCCAAGATGATGAATGCCGGTTGTCAGAAATGCATCTGCACCGGAATCGATGGCTGCTTTCGCAAGTTCATGCACAAAATCGGCCGGAGTGTCATCGAAATCGGTCTTCGGGTCGCTGCGGGTTCTGTCGGCGGGTTCATGAGAATGAAGCGTAACCAACAAGAAGTCCGAATGCTGCTTGCCTTGCCGAACTGCTTTCAAGATCCCAGACTGCTCGTTGTCATTTATTTCGTATTTTATTTTGCGGATTGGCCCTGATTCGAATTTGGTATCGAACAAAGTCAATTTGCCTTGCTGATCTGTATTCTTGCCAGGGCCGGAGGACGGCCCGTACATGTCCTTAGCAAGCTTCTGCAGCTCTTGCATCACGTTCGCAGGGACCACCACAGTCTTTTTCAAGGACAAGGCATTTAAACCGGGACGGCCTGGAGCAGCGCCGCGCTCAGGCAAGGCATCGGAAGTCGCACGATAAGTCGACGCGATAGACACGATACCGATGCGTCCCTTGGAGCTCTCAAAATATTGAGCCGCGCGCGCCAATCCTTGAGTTTCTCCAACACCGGCGGTGACAAGGCCTGCCTTGCTCGTCCAATATGTGGTTTCGCGCATGCCTTCGAGCCCCCAGTCGAGGGAATGATTATTGGCGCGTGACATAAGCTTAAATCCCATTGTGACTAGATCGGCCGCAACCCCCGGCTCGCTAAGCAGCGGCACATCATCGACACCCGTATATGGAAATCCCTTAAACGTACGTATGTCTATCAGGGAAGTCTCCAGATTGCCATATGTGGCGTCGGCACTTTTCAAGATATTCAATGACTCAGCAAATTTGGGCTCACGCGCCGCGTAGTGCGAGAGGGGACGTGAAATGATGCAATCACCAACCGCCGCCAGCGTGAATCCGTCCAGCACTGAGGTATGGAGCTCATTCGAAAGGGGGCGGTTGGCGTCAAACAGGACAGGATCAGTAATCTCCGGGTCGGATAATCTTTGGGCAGTCGTGGCGAGTGGGCTGAACGCGAGACATGTGGCTACCAGTAGATTCCGAACTGAGACGGAAATTCTCAAATTCTCACCTCGCCAAAAAATTGTCGGTCCGCTTCTAAAAAGGATTGTAAGCGGCGTGACCTGCGATGGTCGAACGTGCGGTTCACAAGAAGATTCTTGCAATTCGCTACATGCGTTGACTTGCTCCTGGGTCCGCCCTAACATCGGATGGGCTCACCAGCATGATTGGCAGCACGGTTTCGCACTACCAGATCGAATCACGCCTGGGCGGCGGCGGGATGGGCGTCGTATATCGCGCGCAGGATTTGAGGCTGGGAAGAAATGTTGCCATTAAATTCTTGCCAGCTACCCTGGTATCAGACCGTCTCGCCTTAGAGCGCTTTCAGAGGGAAGCGCGGACTGCGTCGGCTTTAAGCCATCCTAATATCTGCACCATTCATGAGATTGATGAGTGGGAGAACCAGCCTTTTATCGTGATGGAGTTGCTGGAAGGCCAGAGTCTGAAACAGCTAATCACGGGACGAGCCCTGCCAATGGGCCAACTTCTTGATATCGCGATTCAGATAGTGGAGGGCCTTGATGCGGCACACGAATCGGGGATCATCCATCGCGATCTGAAGCCGGGCAATATTTTCCTGACGCGGCGCGAACAGGCGAAGATTCTCGACTTTGGGTTAGCCAAGCTGGTGTCCATGCCGCGCACCGTCGCTGAGGAAGTGGCGGTGTCGTCCATGCCGACCATCGATACACATGACCTCACCAGTACCGGCGTTTCTCTGGGGACAGTGGCATACATGTCTCCTGAACAGGCCCGCGGAGAGGAGTTGGACGCGCGTAGCGATCTTTTCTCGTTGGGTTCAGTTCTGTACGAAATGGCAACTGGCCGCATTGCATTCATTGGCGTAACTACAGCAGTTACATTTGACGCGATTCTCAACCGTGCGCCGCTTCCGGCCAATCGTCTAAATCCTGATCTGGTCCCCGATATCGGCTGGATTATCAGCAAGCTTCTAGAGAAGGACCGCAAGCTCCGGTATCAAACCGCAGCTGAGCTGCGCACAGACCTCAAGCGAGTCAAACGGGACACGGAGTCGTCGGGAGTGCCCAGTCTGCCCTCCGGACCACATAAGCAATGGAGACCAAAGATTGTGACCGGCAGCGCGCTGCTATGCGCAGTTTTGCTACTCGCAGTCGCAA
>QHZY01000227.1 GCA_003224855.1 Acidobacteriota bacterium
GCTGCATTCCGCTCCCAACACCCTGCATCGCTCGGAGAGCCTCGGCTACTGGAAGACTATCGACGACGACTACCACTGGCACATCGAGATCCTGCCCATCGTTTCCGCCCGCGCCAAGTCTTACACTTTCAAAGAAGTCTATTATTCCCCGGTCAGCTCCGAGACCGCGGTCAAGCGCCTGCGCAACGCCCGCGTCACGCAATGAGTTCGGCGCTTCCGGTGCAGGCGGGCGGGTATAATGTCAGCCCCGCGATGAAGCGCCCGATCAATCTCTCGATCAACCGTTCGATCGAACGCTTAGTGATCCGCTCGATCAATCGCTCGATGATCCGCTTAATGATCCGCTCGATCGAACGCTTAACGATCCGTCCTGAGCAGTCGCTCTTGGTCCCGATCTCGCTATTCATATTCATGATTGCTGTGGCTTCGGCCGCTCTCGCCGAAACCCCCCTCAAGCAGCAGCTGCTCTGGCAGAAGCTTCAAGTCTCCATTGCCGGCACCGACCGCGAGCTCGATGGCATACTGGGCGTTTCCATTCAGGATCTCTCCAGCGGTGAACAGTTCTCGCTGCATGGCGATGAAGTTTTTCCCCAGGCCAGCTCCATCAAAATCGCGGTTCTGGCCGAGCTCTACCGTCAGGCCGCGCAGGGCAAGCTCAAACTGACCGACCTCTACACCGTCAACTCCGCCGATCTGGTGGCCGACAGCTATATCATGAACGGCCTCACCCCCGGCGTCACCCGCATTACCTTGCGCGATCTCGCCACTATGATGGTGGCCGTCTCTGATAACAGCGCCACCAACGTGCTGATCGATCGGGTGGGCATCGAGAATGTCAACGCGCTGCTCGATTCTCTCAACCTGCCTCACACCCGCCTGCGCCGCAAAATGATGGACATCAAAGCCGCCGCCGAAGGCCGCGAGAATATTTCCACCCCCAATGAAATGGCGGGGCTGCTGCGGGCTGTCTACCAGAAAAAATTCTTCGATGCCGCGCTCACCGAGGATCTCTTCAAAGTGCTCTCCACCCCCAAAGACTCATGGATCCCGCGCGAACTGCCGGACGATCTCAAGATCGCCAACAAGCCCGGCTCGCTCGAAGGCGTGCGCAACGATTCCGGCATCATCTTTCTCGCAAACCGCCCCTACATCCTGTGCGTCATGACCACCTATCTGCGCCGCGAGCGCGATGGCGAACAGGCCATCAGCAGAATCTCGCTCGCCGCCTGGCGCATGTTCGATCGCCTCAGCCGCGCCAGCCAATACGGGCGCGTGGTTTCACCCGCCAACAGCAGCCGCTGACCTATGACCTTGCGCCGCCTCAAGACCTACACTGGCGCGCAGGGATACGTGTATCAGTACTACTTCGTGGGCCAGCGCGAGGCCCTTGTCGCTGACCCCGCTGCGCCCGCCAGCGAATATATTTTCGATGTCACCTCCGACCGCAAGACCACCTTTGCCGTGAGCATTCTGTTACCCGCAGCCGTGATCAGCGCCTGGGAAGCTGCCCATCATCGCAACCTGAGCGCCGCCGAGCAGTATGGCGCAGTCAAGCTGCGCCTGTTTGAAGCGTTCGATGAAGTGGAAGACCTGCTCGCTCACGGCCGCCGCCTGCTGCTCGATCGACCTTCGCTCGATCGCGCGCTCTCGACCCTCGGCGCCGCCTGAGTGGCAGAAACTCCTGGCTGCTCGCTTCCGGCGCGCTTCCATCTGCGGGTTATGCTTTGAGCCGGCTAGCGGCGTAAGAATGCAGCCCACGGCGTAAGGCGTGGGTGAGAGTGCAAAGCCAACCAGCCCGGAGGGGCGAAAGCGAAAGAGTAGTTCTCGCAGCGCTTTCCGACGGCTGGCGCAGCGCTTTAGCGCGGCGATTCGGCCCTGCCAATGGGGTGCGGCTTTAGCCGCTTGGGGGGAACGGCCGGTCTTTACTTCACCGACTTCACTCCCTACTTCACCTACTTCACTCCCTTGTCCGGATTCCAGCTGCCCTGCAGCTTGCGCACCACCACAATCTGTCCCACGTGATAAGCATTGTGGGTGCCGATATGCGCCAGGGTCGAAGCCGAAGCCTGCAGCTTCTGCTCGTCAGCGGTCTCGACAAATTTTTCAAGTTCGGTCAGCACCTGGTCGAGCTGGCTCACCGTGTCTGCCCACTGCTTGCTGTCAAAGTTGTCGAACGTCTCTTCGTTGTTGCCGCTGAACTTCGGCTGCGGCTGGCCCTTAAGCTCGTTCAGCGTGTGCCGGTTCCAGAACAGCAGATGGTAGGTCAGCTGCCCGACCGAATGGTTGCCCGCGCCCTGCTTCCAGTTGGCCTGCTCCGTGGTCACGCCATCCACCGCAGTCTTGACCGAAACAAACCAGTCGTTCTGGTCATGAGTGGTGTGCAGCTGCTCGAGCAGCACGCCCCGCAATGTCGTAGGCTTCTTTTGCTCTTTCTGATCCTGCGCCGCAAGTGAAAGCGCGCAGGCAAAAATAAATACCAGACCGCAGATCGCTGGTGATCTCATATCGCTCCTCGTAAGAAACAGCGTGCAGATAGACGAATTCTGCTACGCAAGGATAGCAGTGCTGCCGCCGGATGCCCCGGCTCAGAGTGGCGCAGGCAGTGTTGAGATCGGAGAGGTTGAGGTCTCGCATGGCGGCGAGCAAGCGCTCAACAGCTGGCTGTTCTTCCAGTTCCTCGGTTTCGCGGGCGGCGGAATTTTCTTCTTCTCTTAGAGATCGCCCCGATCCCGGCCAAGCCCGTCAGCATCAAGCCGACCGTAGCCGGTTCAGGAGTTGGCAATGGCGCAGAAGCGCTGAACTCCGCCTCCCGAAAAACGTAAGCGAGATTTCCGTTTTCATCCATCACGGGTTCAAAATCAAAGCTCCAGCTCCCATTATGGGGTGCGGTCATGTTGAATTGTATGAAGTCGACGTCTGCTCCCACATATCCGCTGGATAATGCATTCAGGCCGCCGCTATCGTCAAAAAGGGAATCGAACATGAGGAGGTCGGGGTTGTACTTGATTCCTCCGATGGTCGCGCTGAAAAACTGTGTGATGAATATTTGGGTAGTAAATATCACAGTGTCCCCGGGAACCGGCTGCCCCGAACACCAGTCGAAACAGGCCATACCGCCGACTCCTGTGATGTTTACCCCTGG
>QHZY01000228.1 GCA_003224855.1 Acidobacteriota bacterium
TGAGATTGTATTTAAACAGGCCAAAGGCAACGCAAACTCCGGCTAGCCGTGGTTGATTTCGGCGCAGGGCGGCGAATGCAAGCGAGTAGAGAAAGAGAAGCAGGACTGAATCCTGTCCTTTAATGAGAGAAGCAAAGATAGGAAAGAAGGAAAGGCCGGCGAGCATCCACAGGAAGAGCGGCAAATTTCGTAAACCCGGCAGTTGCGGGCGCAAGAGAAACGGCAGTGCGCTGAGCAGGAACAGATTGATTGCCAGCCAAAGCAGGTACGCGGTGGCGTAAGAAAAGCGGGCAAGCGGAACGAACAGTAAGGCTTCGAATGGCGGGTGATTGTAAGGGAGCAGCGATCCGCGAAGTTCCGTGCCACGAGGCGAGAAAGAAGCTTGAGTATTTTCCTGAAGGCGATCGTCATAGAGCCGCATCCCGTTGTGCTGACGCAGTATCTGGCCCGCGGTGTAGAAGATGGTGAAATCGGGCAGCCCCTGGGTGATCAAGTGGCGGGTGCGCCACAACAGGCAGCAGTTCAGGAACAACATGGCGGCCAGGTAGAGCGCCAGTTTCTTCTGGGTGGATTTCGACAAGGGCCGAATTATAGTGATGGTCGCATCTATGCGCGACCTGCTGACCACCTCACGGACATTCACGTTGATTCTGGCCCTGGGGCTGTTTGCGATGGCCGCGCGCAAAGTAAGCGATCCGGACGTTTGGTGGCACCTGAAGACCGGGCAGTTGATTGCGCAGAATCAGAAACTCTTCTATACGGATCCGTTCTCATCCACAAGAAATGGGCGACCCTGGATCAATCATGAGTGGCTGCCCGATCTGCTGATTTTCAAAATTTACCAGGTTGCGGGATTCACCGGGCTGATCGGGGCGTTCGCGGTGGTGATTGCAGCCGCCTTCATGCTGCTGTACTGGCGTTCCCCGGGCAAACCGTTTGGGGCGGGAATATGCACGCTGCTGGGGGCGCTGGCAGCGCTTCCGTCATGGGGAGTGCGTCCGCAAATGCTGGCCTTCCTGCTGGCGAGTTTTTTGCTGCTGCTGTTGGAACGTTCCGAGTTGAGACCAAAACTGGTCTGGTGGACGGTTCCGCTGATCTGGCTATGGGCGAATTCGCACGGCTCGTTTCCCGTGGGGATGGTGCTGATTGCGGCATTTCTGGCGGCGGAGTCAGCGTCGGCCTGGTTGCGCGGGGCGTGGAAGACGGCCCGCGCGCGGCTTACGAGCCTCGCGACTGTGCTGGTGGCCTCGATCGCAGTGGCGCCGCTGAACCCTTACGGCTTTCGCTTGATCGCTTATCCCTTGCAGACTCTCTCGTCGGACGCAATGCAGGAGTTCATCGCCGAGTGGGCGTCACCGGACTTCCATCGTAAGGAATATATTTTTCTACTGCTGATTTTGTTGGGCCTGGTTGCTGGGTTTGCGCTGGTCTCTGCGCGCATGCGACTGCGCGAGCTGTTTTTGCTGGTTCCAGCAACCCTTGGGGCGCTAATCTCTGCCCGCCATATTTACTTCTTTGTGCTGGTGGCAGTCCCGGTGCTCGCGCGCTCAAGCACGCAGATTTTCAACCGTCTGCGATCACCGTCTGACCAGAAAGGCAAACCAGCACTTAATGCTTTACTGGTCGCCGGACTGGTTTTGTTCGCGATATTGCGGATCGAGTATGTGGTTAAGGCGCAGCACACCGCCGAGTCGGCGCACTTTCCCGAAAAGCTGGTGCAATTTGTGAAAGCCAACCCGCTGCCTCAGCGCACTCTGAACTATTACAATTGGGGCGGATACATGATTTGGCAGTTGTATCCGGAGTACCAAGTCTTTGTAGATGGCGGGGCCGATGTTTACGGCGACGACTTTTTAGAGCGCTACGGGTATGCCTATTATCTGACCGGAGATTGGGATGAATTGCTTAAGCAATATGATGTGCCGGCGGTGGTTTTGCCGGCCGATACCCCCCTGGTCACCGGACTTAAAACCTTAAGGCATTGGCGCGTGGTTTATTGCGATGAGCAGGCAACGATCATTGCAAAGCCGGATTGAACTGAGGGCATCCGGTCCCCAACCGCAGTTCTCAGCTTCAAAGGTGAGAAATCTGTTGCACTCAGTCCAGCTCTGGATTATAGTAAAAGGCTGGGGCGTTTAAGAATCGTACTCTCCTCCTGTCGACACCCCAAGAACCCCTCCCTTCAATACCTATACTGAGGTCAGATATGGCCAGTGTTTTCACGCAGTTGTGGGCGGAAGAAGGACAGGACATCGCAGAGTACGCGGTCATGCTGGCAGTCGTGCTGGCGGTAGTTGTTGGGACCATCCGGCTGATCGGGTCAAGTGCCAACAACGTGTTCTCGGATGTAGCCAGCTCTATAAAATAGCCTGGGTTTTGGCCGATTTACCGCAAAACAATCTGCTCCCGGTAACAAAATTCCGGATAGAATGGCTCTGTCACGTCGAGCAGGGATTTCTTGAGCTGAGCCGTTCCAATTTGGTGCGCGCTCCGCTTTTCCCTTCTAAGATATTGATTCGATATTGAAGCTGGCTGGCGCTGCACGTGCGCAGTACACGCTTACCCAGGATGCCATCTTGTGTCCAGGGCAGGAAGGATAATCAGCATGCAAACATTCAGAAAATTATGGACCCAGGACGAAGCCCAGGACATTGCCGAATACGCAGTGATGCTGGCGGTAATTCTGGTGATCGTGGTAGGAACGATCCGCCTGATCGGGTCTAACGCCAATAACGTATTCTCTTCGGTCGCGAGTGCGGTGCAGTAACAAAATCGCGTCCGGGGGTAATGCCGGCAAATTCATCCTCATCGCACGCAGGTGAGGGTTGTGCATCCAGGAGAGTAAATGAATCGCACGCGGCTGCTGATGATCGGAGTGGTTGCGCTGGGCTTGGCTGCGTTCGTGGCTTTTAAGGTGTATCGAGCGTTGCTGGCAGGCAGTGGTGCGAACCAGCAGACGGCGGAAGTGCTGGTGGCGGCCAACGATATTCCGATAGGCGCGAAGATCGAAGACAAAGACGTTCGCGCCGTCCGCTTTTCTGTGGCCGAATTACCGGCAAATTGTTATCACCTCAAAAGCTCGGTAGTCGGCCGGGGAGCTGTGGTTCCGATCGCGCGAGGCGAATTCTTCCTGCCCAATAAACTGGCGGGCGAGAATGCCGGTTTTGGCTTACCGTCGCTGATTCCGCCCGGAATGCGCGCAGTGTCGGTACGAGCAAACGAAGTGATCGGTGTGGCTGGATTCGTGGTGCCGGGCACGCGTGTGGATGTTCTGCTCACCGGCA
>QHZY01000229.1 GCA_003224855.1 Acidobacteriota bacterium
CGACGGGAAGCGATTACGCAAGTCGAGACCATGAAGGCGGAGCGCAATCGCGCTTCGGAAGAGATTTCGAAGCTGAAGAAGGCCGGGCAGGACGCGACGGACAATATCGCGCGCACGAAGGCGCTGCGGGAGCAGATTCCTGAAAAAGAGAAGGTCGCGGCGGAGCTGGAGCAGAGGCTGCAGGAGATGCTGGCGGGGATCCCCAACATTCCGCATGAGAGCGTTCCGGTCGGGGAGGGCGCGGAGCAGAACGTGGAAGTGCGGCGCTGGGGAACAGCACCGAAGTTGGATTTCACTCCCAAGCCGCACTGGGAACTGGGTGAGCAGCTGGGAGTGCTGGATTTAGAGCGGGCGGCAAAGCTTACCGGGGCGCGCTTTGCAGTGTACTGGGATCTGGGGGCGCGCATGGAGCGGGCGCTGGCGAACTTTATGCTCGATCTGCACACCCGCGAGCATGGGTACACGGAGGTGTTGCCGCCGTCTCTGGTGAATTCGGATTCGATGTATGGCACGGGGCAACTGCCGAAGTTTGCCGCGGATTCATTTCGCGTGCCGCACGGGGAAAAGGACCTGTGGCTGATTCCGACGGCGGAAGTTCCGGTAACGAATTTGTATCGCGATGAAGTGCTGGAGCAGGCGCGGCTGCCGGTTTCGCTTACCGCATACACCTCATGTTTTCGGAGTGAGGCGGGCTCGTATGGAAAAGATGTGCGCGGGATTATCCGGCAGCATCAGTTTCAAAAAGTGGAACTGGTAAAGTTCGCGCATCCGCAGAGTTCATACGATGAACTGGAGAAGTTGACGCGGAATGCGGAAGAGGTACTGCAGAAACTGGGGCTGCATTACCGGGTAATGGCATTGAGTACGGGCGATATGGGCTTTTCATCGGCCAAGACTTACGATATAGAGGTGTGGTTGCCGGGGCAGCAGCTGTTCCGTGAGATCTCATCGTGTTCGAACTTTGAAGCGTTTCAGGCACGGCGGGCGAACATCCGATTCCGTCCGGAAGGCAAGAACAAGACGGAACTGGTGCATACCCTGAATGGGAGCGGGCTGGCGGTAGGCCGCACCTGGCTGGCGGTGCTCGAAAATTATCAGCAGGCGGACGGGAGCGTGCTGATACCTGAGGCGCTGCGGCCATACATGGGAGCGGAGCGGATTACGGCGAAGAAGTTCTGATCGAAGCGCGAGCGCTTTTCTCAGGCATTGCAAGATGGCAGGTCACAATCTAGACTTGGGCGCGACTGAAAGAGCTGTGGTTCCGAGCGGAACGGAAGAGCCTACCACGCGCATCTGGCGGACAATCCGCGGCTACATTCTGTGGTCTTACGAGCGTGGCACTCTGCAATACGATGTAATGGTTACGCTGATATTACTTTTCGTCTTCCTTTCTCCTGTCTGGATCAATTTCAAAGATAAACCGGTGGAGCGCAGCCCGCATCAAACTGCGGTAGCGGTAAGTCCGGACGGCAACGGCGGATTTATCTATCAGATCGATGGTACGGCGATTTCGGCGCGCGACGAAGCTGACGCGCAGCAGCAGCTGTTGAGGATCATCGAGCCGATTGCGGGAGAAGTGAACATTACCAAGGTTGAAACAGTCCGGGACCGCTTTGGGCACGTGCAGATATATAAGGTGACGGTTGATAAACAATAGGCCGAAAATGCGCGGCTGGTTGCTGGCGGTGAGTGCGCTTCTGTTTTGCACGCCGGCGTGGGCGCAGAACGACAGGGCGCTGGAGGCTGTGCTGACCGACCTGGACAACGCGGCAACGAAGTTTCGCATGGCGGAAGCGAGCTTCGTGTGGGACCAATATCAAAAGGTGGTAAACGAGACGGATACGCAGAAGGGAAAAGTGTATCTGCGGCGGTCAGGAAAAGATATGCAGATGATGGCGGAGATTACCGAGCCTGATCGCAAGTACGTGCTGCTGAACGAGGGCAAGATCCAGATTTACCAGCCGCAAATCGACCAGGTGACGGTGTACACGCCGGGGAACCGGGAGGAAGTGGAATCGTTTATGACGCTGGGGTTCGGGGGATCGGGGCATGCGCTGCTGAAGTCTTTTGAAATGAAGTATCTAGGAAAAGAGGACATAGGCGGAACGGAGACCGCCAAACTGGACCTGGTTCCGAAGTCGGAAAAAGTGCGCAACAATCTGGCCCATATTATTTTATGGATCGACACCGGGCGAGGGGTCACATTGCAGCAGCAACTGTTTGAGCCATCAGGGGATTACCGGCTGGCCAAGTATTCGGACATTCAGATCAATCAGAAGCTGCCGGACAATGTTTTCAAGCTGAAGACGACCGGGAAGACCAAGACAGTTTCGACCCAGGGATGAGAGCGGATGGAGAGCCTGGGGCGGTGAAAAGATTTGCGGCTGAAATCAGGCGGGCTGTTGTTATACTTTTTTTGGAAGCCGAGATGCGAATTCTGCGGTATGAAATTGGGTATTCATGGCTAAAGTATTCACCATTCCTGTAGTTCCCAAATTGGGCCGCAAACAACGGGAGCGGACGTCTGATCCGCGATACGTTGACGGGCAGCGATTGCTGGTCGAGGCCATGAAGTACCTGGCAAAAGCGGACCCGGTATCAAACCGGGGAGCCATCGAACTACTCTCCGAACACGTGCGGACGCGCTTCCGCATGAGCGACTCGCCGCTGGGATAGGCACGGACTCGCGTCAAAGTTGATGTTGGCGTGAGTGACTGGGAGTCATCTTCCGAAGAAGCGTTTTCCCCTTCACAATTTTCTTGATAGTTCTGGTTGCGCAGCACTACACTTCGCGGCAATCGTCGCTGTTGCATGCTACGACTGCGTGCGGTTGAGATGGCGACGCTAACGAGGGGGCGTATGAAGGAAAACCGTGGCTTGACGGTGTTATTGGTGTTTTTTCTCGCGGCGCAGATGCTCACAGGCGTGGTTTGGGCACAGACGGTGACGGGTGATATCTCAGGAGACGTGGCGGACAGCACG
>QHZY01000230.1 GCA_003224855.1 Acidobacteriota bacterium
CGGTGGCAGGCGCTGGAGTACATCACCAGCCAGAATTTTGAGCGGCGCGCGCTGAACACCATGGGCGCGGTGAGCGTAGTGCCGGGCGCGATCGGCGCATGGCGAACATCGGCAGTGCGCCAAGCCGGCGGATACCATACTGATACAGTGGCAGAAGACGCCGACCTGACCATGGCCCTGTTGCAACTGGGATACAAGGTTGGATATGAAGACATGGCGCTGGCGTACACCGAGGCGCCTACCAACGCGAATGGCCTGATGCGGCAGCGCTTTCGCTGGTCATTTGGAATTCTGCAATCGGTCTGGAAACATCGTGGAGCCTTTGTAAGAAAGGGAGTGCTGGGCTGGGTCGCACTGCCGAATATCTTTATCTTCCAGATCGTGCTGCCGCTGGTTTCTCCCTTCATCGATATCATGTTTTCGGTAGGGGCGTTGTGGTATGCGGTGCAGAAGTGGTTCCATCCGGAATCGACTGATCCGGCGAGTTTCGTGCGACTGGTGATTTTCTTTACGGCATTTCTGGTGATTGACTTTATTGCGTCGGCCATCGCTTTCGCGCTGGAGCGCAGCCGTCCGGATGAGCAGGAAGACATGTGGCTCCTGAGCCAGGTATGGTTGCAGCGGTTCGCCTACCGGCAGCTGTTTTCGGTGGTGCTCTTCCGGACCCTGAAGCGTGCTCTGGAAGGCCAGCGGTTTGCGTGGGACAAGCTGGAACGCACTGCCGCCTTAAGCTTCCGGCCAGCCGAAGCCCGCGATTCGGTCAAAGTGCCCTAGGCGATTTGCGGTGTTAAAATAAGTAGTCCGCTTGGCGTCCCTTTTTGATCTATTTCTTGAGGTGCAAGCATGGCTACTGTTGAAGCTACTATTCGCCCGCAAATCCGGTTGCACACCGGCACCTTTGTCAATGAGCCGTTGACCGATTTCACCAAAGAAGAAAACGCGCGAAAGATGCGCAGCGCGATCGAGAAAGTGCGCGGCCAGCTCGGGCGTGAGTACGACCTGATCATCGGCGGCCAGCGTTTAAAAACGGCGGAGAAGATTCGATCGATCAACCCGGCGAATCCGGGCCAGGTTGTAGGAATTCATCAGAAGGCCGGGAAGGAACATGTTGAGCCGGCGATGAAGTCGGCGCTGGAAACTTTCGAGCATTGGAAGCGGACCACGGTTGAGGAACAGAAAGACACGCTGCATTACATTCCACTGGGCGTAGGAGCGGTGATTCCGCCATGGAATTTCCCGTGCGCGATTATGGCTGGGATGACATTGGCGTCGATCGTATCCGGTAACACAGTGGTGCTGAAGCCTTCGAGCGACTCTCCGACCATTGCGGCGAAGTTTGTGGAACTGCTGGAAGAGTGCGGGATGCCGGAAGGGGTGGTGAACTTTTGTCCGGGCGCGGGCGCAAGCTTCGGAGACGCGATTGTCGCGCATCCCAAGACGCGCTACATAGCCTTTACCGGATCGCGTGAAGTTGGATTGCGCATCAACAAAGTCGCGGCAGACAATGCTCCGGGCCAGGTCTGGATCAAGCGAACAATTCTTGAAATGGGGGGCAAGGACGCCATTGTGGTTGATGCGGACGCGGACATCGATTCTGCAGTGGAGGGAGTTGCGGGTTCGGCGTTCGGCTTCCAGGGTCAGAAGTGTTCGGCCTGTTCGCGGGCGATTGTGGATGAGCGAATTTACGATTCGTTCCTGCAAAAATTGAAGGCGCGGGTAGAGAAGATCCAGGTGGGCGATCCGGCCGAGAATGCGCAGATGGGTGCAGTGATTAACGAAGGTTCGATGAATTCAATTCTGGAATATATCGAGCAAGGAAAGAAAGATGGGCGGGTGATTACCGGTGGAGGACGCGCCAGCGGCCCGGGCAACGGTTTCTATCTGCAACCGACGGTCATTGCCGACATTCAGCCCAAGTCGAAGCTGGAGCAGGAGGAAATTTTTGGGCCGGTGCTGGCGGTGATCAAATCGAAGAATTACGATCATGCGCTGCAGATCGCTAATGATACCGAGTTTGGTCTGACGGGCGCTGTCTACACCAAGTCAAAAGATAAGATTGAACGCGCGATTGAGGAATTTCACGAGGGCAATCTGTACATCAATCGCAAGTGCACCGGCGCGACCGTGGGATGCCATCCCTTCGGTGGCTTCAACATGTCAGGGACGGACTCAAAGTCGGGCGGCCCGGATTATCTGTATCTGTTCACGCAGGGCAAGGCGGTCGGGAAGAAGACAATTTAAATGTCTGACGCTAGTAGTCAGGTGGAGTAACGGGACAGAATGTTTATCGAACGGCCAGGCAGTCTCCTGCCCGGTAGCGATGAGAGACGAAAAACAGAGAATAGCAACTACTACAAGCTGCAACCCGTTTACTCTTCCCTGTTCAATGCCACGCGCCTGAATCCGGACACTTTCGCTGCACCGCCGCCACCACCTGTATGCTCTTTCTGCCAATCGGCTTCACTGGGAACCACGATTTTTTCCAGCTTCTTCTTAGCCAGGCTGGCGTTGATGGTTGAAAGTGATTTGTCAGTCAGCGCCCGGAATTCAGTAATCACATCTTCCAGTTCATGGGCCAGGTCGTCAGCGCGGCGCGCCTGGTATTCGGTCGGACGGCCTTCGTAGTTGTTCACGTCGCCATAAACTTTGCCCATCAGTTCACGAATGCGCTCTTCTCCGGTGATCATGCCGCCTTCTTTGGTGGCGACGATTTTGGAGCGAAGCGCGCCGGCTTGCTCTGACAGTTGCTGCAAACGCCCCCGCAGCGGATCTTTTTCGCTCAGTTTTGCAGCACGGGCGGCAGCGGAATCGCGCACAGTTACGATTGCGTTTTCCGCGTAGGCCATATGCTCGATCGACTTGTAGAGCTTCGTGACCAGGTCGTACTGGGCTTTGCGGTCTTCGAGCGTGAACTTGGCGCGCGGATCAAGCACGATCTTCAGCGGACCGGTATAAACCTGATCGCCTTTGGTGATCTTCACCGTATAAGTTCCAGGCAGGATACGGGGGCCCTGGGTAGCTTCAAACAGCAGGCTGGCGGCCGGGGGGACGACCGGGGGCTTAAGGCGCATGCTCCAGGCGGCGCGGTTCAGCCCGCGATGCTTGGTGGGTGACACCGTGTCCAGGACTTTGCCATCCTGATCGAGGATTTCGATCTTCAGGTCGCCGAAGATGTGACGGCGCTTCTGATAATAGGTAATGAAGGCATCGGTGGGGCGGCTCTGGCCGATGAAGGTTTCGTCGCCCTCGGCCCATCCACCCTGCGAGTTGAAATACTGGATGGCGGGCGGGCCCTCAACCACGGCGGCGTCTTTTTCCATCAGCTCGGGCTTGAGCGCGCGCAGAGGAGTGATGTCGTCAATGATCCAGATGCCGCGGCCGTGAGTGGCGAGTACAAGATCTGACTCGCGCGGATGCACGACAATGTCGCGGACCGCGACCGCAGGAAAGTCGCTGCCCTTGTATTGCGCCCAGCGCTGGCCACCATCAGCGGTAATCCAAAGACCGAACTCGGTGCCGAGAAATAACAGGTTCGGCTCGACCGTGTCTTCTTTGATTACGTGCGCGTAACCGCGAACGTCGCTTTGCTGAACGGGCAGGGCTGTCCAGGTCTTGCCGAAGTCAGTGGTCTTATAGAGATAGGGTTTTACGTCGCCGAAGGTGTGACGATCAAAAGTCGCGTAGGCGGTGCCTTCGTCAAAGCGGCTGGCCTCGACAGTTGACACCCAGGAGAATTTCGGCAGATCGGGTATGTTTCCGACAACGTTGGTCCAGGTTTTTGCGCCGTCGCGGGTGAGTTGCACGTTGCCATCGTCGGTACCGACCCAGATCACCTGGCCGTTTTTGGGCGATTCAGAAATCGAGTAGATCGAGGTGTGCATCTCGGCGGCGGAGTTATCGATGGTGACGCCGCCGGATTCTTCCTGCTTCTGCTTTTCAGGATCGTTGGTGGTGAGATCGGGCGAGATACGCTCCCAAGTGTCACCGTGGTCGCGGGAGCGGAACAGGAACTCCGCGCCAATGTAGAGAGTCCCTTTCTCGTTGGGACTCATGTGAATGGGCGCGTTCCAGTTGAAGCGCAGCTTCTTCTCTTTGTACAGGGGCAGTGGCTGAATACTGCGAATTTCGTGGGTAATACGGTTTACGCGGCCGATGGTGCCGCCCTGCGCTTCGGTGTAGATGTAAGTGGGGTCGGAGGTATCGACGAACGTCCAAAAGCCATCACCGCCATAGATGTTTTCCCAGCGCGAGTTGCTGACGCCGCCCGGAAATGATGAATCGCCG
>QHZY01000231.1 GCA_003224855.1 Acidobacteriota bacterium
TCTCTTTATCTCATCAGCCTTGGACCCTGAGCGACGTTGTTCGACAGGACATCGCTGAGCGACTGATGATTCTCGCCGCGAACTCTGACGCAACAGCGGAAGTGCGAGCCGATGCACTGGCCGGAGTTTCAGACATAAGGGGCATTTTGGAATCAGGCCAACTCAGCAGCCCAATTTCGAGACAGATCGTGCACGAGATAAAACTGTTCCTGGAGAACCCTCAGCAGAACACACCTAAGCTGAAGACTTCCGGAGCGCCTCCGGGTCCGCCGGTTTAGGAACGCACAGTTCAGGAGACTAGACGGACGGGAGCTGGATGCACGGCTTCGTACGCCGTTATCTCGCGCTCGTGCTGGAGCGTGAGCCCGATATCATCCAGGCCATTCAGCAAACAATGGCGGGTAAATTCATCAACCTGGAAGCCGGCGGAAAATCCGTGCTCGTCTCGGACTTCGCAATCCTGCAGATCGATCGTGAGCTGATAATCTTCATGTTTGGTTGCGCGCTCGACCAGTTGGGCGACCTCTGCCTCGCTCAGTACGATGGTGAGCACGCCATTTTTCACGCAGTTATTCGCAAAGATATCGGCAAAAGATGGCGCAATCACCGCGCGAAAGCCGAAATCATCAAGCGCCCAGACTGCATGCTCCCGGGATGATCCGCATCCAAAATTCTTCCCTGTAACCAGGATGCTGGCGCCCTTGTGACGCGAATGGTTAAGCGGAAAGCCGGGATCGAGCTGGCCGTTCTGGTCTCGCCTCCAGTCGTAAAACAAAAACTCGCCAAATCCAGTTCGCTCAATCCTTTTCAGAAACTGCTTCGGCACGATCTGGTCGGTGTCTATATTCGCCCGATGCAAAGGCGCGACTTTCCCTTTGTGTACCTTGAAGGCTTTCATTTTGAATCAGCCGCAAATCCGCTCAGTTCCTGAACTCCCAATTCCGCACGTCGATAAAATGGCCCGCAATAGCCGCCGCGGCCGCCATCATTGGGCTGACAAGGTGTGTCCGTCCACCACGCCCCTGCCGCCCTTCAAAGTTGCGGTTGCTGGTTGAAGCGCAGCGCTCACCCGGCTGCAGAATGTCCGGATTCATGCCCAGGCACATGGAGCATCCCGACTCTCTCCATTCAAAGCCGGCATCGCGGAATACCTGGTCCAGACCTTCTTTCTCAGCGGCCCGCTTCACGGCTTGCGATCCGGGAACCACCATCGCTCGCACCTTTGAACTTACTCGATGCCCCCGTGCGACTTTTGCAGCTGCACGCAGGTCCTCGATGCGCGAATTCGTGCATGAGCCGATAAAGACACGATCAACGGTTATGTGCTCGATCCGCTTGCCCGGTTCCAGGCCCATATACTCGAACATCCGTCTTGCGGCGTTGCGCTCCGCGTCCGTTTTCATCGCGCTTAATTCGGGGACCCGCTCGCTCACGGGAACAACCATTCCTGGATTCGTGCCCCAGGTGACGAACGGAGAGAGTTGAGCCGCATCCAGCTCGACCACCGCGTCATAGCCGGCATTCGCGTCCGAAGGCAGAGCCTTCCATCTTTCTATCGCGGAATCCCAATCTCGGGGAGCGAATCGACGGCCTTTAACGTAAGCATAGGTTGTTTCGTCGGGAGCAACCATCCCGGCGCGAGCGCCTGCCTCGATGCTCATGTTGCAGAGCGTCATTCTGCCTTCCATGCTCAAACTGCGCACGGCTTGCCCCGCATATTCGATGACATGTCCGGTAGCACCATCAGTTCCGATTTTAGCGATGATTCCCAGCGCCAGGTCTTTGGCGCTCACCCCCGGGCCCAGTTCGCCGGCGACCTTGATAAGCATCGACTTTGGCTTTCTCTGCGGTAGACACTGGGTCGCCAGAACGTGCTCTACCTCAGAGGTTCCAATCCCGAATGCGAGCGCTCCGAATGCTCCGTGTGTACTGGTGTGACTGTCGCCGCACACGATCGTCATCCCTGGCTGCGTAAACCCCAGTTCAGGCCCGATAACGTGAACAATTCCCTGATCTGCCGAGTCAATATCAAACAACCGCACGCCGAATTCGCGGCAGTTTTGCTGAAGCGCTTCTATTTGTTTGGCGGCAATCGCATCCGTAATCGGAGTTCCACGTGGTTCGGTGGGCACATTGTGGTCTACAGTGGCCACGGTTCGTTCCGGCCGGCGCACCTTCCGCCCTGCAGTTCGCAAACCATCAAATGCCTGGGGCGAGGTTACCTCGTGTATCAGGTGGAGGTCGATGTACAAAAGCGGCGGCTGTCCCTCAGCCTCGCTTACCACATGCTGGTCCCACACTTTTTCGAAGAGAGTACGCGTCTTCAAGGGTGCCCTACGTTCAAGCCTGATCACTGACGATTGTATCAATTAGCCTGTTTCAAGCGGCTGCGGCATCCGCCTTCGAGTTGCGATGCCCATAGTACAGACCCAACATTGCCATACTGCCTACGAGCGGCACCCACAATCCGATAGAAAGGCTCTGGAAGCGATTAGAAATGGCGCCCACCATCCAGGGCAATGTCGCTCCGCCCATGCTTGAAAGCGCAAACATTACCCCTGCTGCTCGCTCCCCAGGTTTCCCCAGCCAGAGTGGGATCATTGCGATAGTGATAGGGAACACCGCTGATAACCCCAGGCCGGCAAGACTCGCCGCCATCAGAACCCACGACATATTGTGCGCGCTCAAAAGCAATGCCACTGCAGAGGTTGCCAGAATCAGTCCAGCCACAGCCACATTCGTCTCGCGAGCTTTTCGAAGAACTACCGGTGCTAATGCGCGCCCCGCCAGCAAAGCGCCCCAGAAGAACGAGGGAGTTACCGCCCACACTGATCCCTGACCATGACTTATTCGCCGCGCATACGAAGAAATCCATCCCCCGATCGAGTTCTCGACCCCCACGTAAATAAAAAACAGCAGTCCAAGTACGACGACCAGTCGCCTGACCCAGAAACCTTGTTCAACTCTTCGCGCCTCTGCCGTCGAATCCTGCCCCGCAGCTCGGAGAGGAGCCATGCCAAAAGCGACTGCCAGGATTACTGCTGACGCTGCAACACCATAGAGGAACCAATGTATTTGGTGTGACGGCTGCAATGCAGCAATCGCAAATGGGCATCCGACTGCCCCGATGCCCCACGAAAAGTTCAGCAGGTTCAGCGCTGCGGCACGGGACTGCGGATTCAAGTTTGATATAAGCAAATTCGATGCGGGAATGGTGAGCCCCTGCCCACAGCCATAAACGCAGATCGCAAATGTTCCTAAAGCCCAGTTTGCCCGCACTAGAAGCAACAGGGTCGTCATGACGCCAGTTATGACAAAGCCGGCGTGCGCCAGGGCGGTAGTCCCCGTTTTGAATTGGTTACCAGCGTTTTTCACAAAAAGGGCGCTCTAAGGAAACGCTACGTTATGATAATGGCAAGCCTCAACTTACATGATCAATGGCAAGCGCGTAGCTGTTGTACTTCCGGCTTACAACGCCGAAAAGACCCTGGAAGCCACCATTCGCGAGCTTCCGGAGATCGTGGATACCTGCATTCTGGTCGACGATCACAGCTCAGACAAGACGGTCGAAGTCGCACAACGCCTGGGATTGCACGTTTACGTTCACGACCAGAATTACGGGTACGGACGCAATCAGCAGACCTGTTATCGCGAGGCGTTGTCAGAAAATGCGGATGTAGTCATCATGGTCCACCCGGATTACCAGTACACGCCCTTGCTGGTTACGGCAATGGCCAGCATGGTGGCCTACGGGATTTATGACGTTGTGCTGGGGTCCCGCATTATCGGGGGTCAGGCGCTGCGGGGTGGAATGCCCTATTACAAATATGTTTTCAACCGCATGCTCACTGCCTTTCAAAACCTCTTCCTGAGGGTGAAGCTTTCCGAATATCACACTGGGTATCGCGCTTTCAGCCGTCAGGTGCTGACCACGCTTCC
>QHZY01000232.1 GCA_003224855.1 Acidobacteriota bacterium
TCGAATGTTCCAAGCTCAAAATCACGGGAGTCGCCAACGTTGAACGGGAAGCCGTTCAGTTGATCCACCATTTTGCTGAGGTCGTCGTGGCCAATGTAAATACTGACGGCACCAGAAAACCACCCATTTGAGCAGCTAAATTGACACTCAAGCACGTCCTGATCTGACCACAAAACCTCGATCTCAATTCCATGTTTCAATGGGCGAAATAGGGGCATATCTTTTGTGAACTGAGACGCGATTGTAGCCGATGACTGTTGAAAACAGGCGTCTCTGACAATGTCGGCGGTGTCAAGACGGTTTCGAGCACACTGCAGCATGCACTCAGAGAAGAGCGCCATTTCGCTCTCGTTGAAAAAAGTGCCGTTCCAACCAAAGGCTCGCATCGTAATCGTTTCAGGTCAGGAACTCGGTCCGACCCATTCGTCTCTTCGGTCGCTACTCCGATCATGATTACTAATTCAGACTCCCCGTGAAGGGGAGCAGGATGCCCAATCAATTTCTCGGTGTTCTATTGCACACCATCGCCTGTTCCGGGCTGTCCTGCGTGCGAACCGAACTTTTCGACTGGTAATCTCGTTGCTCACGCCACATCCAGTACAAATCAACCCCCAGGCGGCGCGCCATCGCCACTTTCGCTGTCTTCCGTCCCCGCCGCATGAGCAGATGGAAATACTGGCTGCGCCATTCTGGCAGGCTCCGCACCGTGACTTGGGCCGCTTCCACCAGCAGGAAGCGCAACAGCGAATTTCCTTGTTTGGTGATGTGGCCCAGCCGTCGCCGATTCCCGCTGGACTTTTCCAGCGGCACCAATCCGAGATAACTCGCCACTTGCTTCCCGCACTGAAAGCGTTCCGTATCGCCGATAATCAGAACGAAAGCCAGTGCGGTCAGCGCACCCACACCCGGATGCGTCATCAGTCGTCGCGCCTCCGCGCACTTCGCGGCTTCTTGCTCGATCGCCTGGCTCAACTCCGCGATCGTCGGATTCAGTCGATCCAGCAACTCCAGCAGATCGTGCCGACGCCGGCTTGCCCAAGGAGCCAACCGCAACAATGCCAGTTGCTGCCGTCCGGTTCGCCATAGTCTTTTCTTACAACGTAGCCCTTCGTTGATGGCCACAGCTTGCAGTTGGTTCATGATCCGGGTGCGGGCCTGCACCATGCGATGTCGATGCCATAGCAGTTGCCGCAGATCCCGGTTCTCCCCACTCGGCACCCAGATCCGCGGAAAGTCGTCCTTCAGCATGAGTTTCAGAATGTGCTCTGCATCTTGCCGATCCGTCTTCTGTTTGCGGCCTCGCTTGCTTTGAATAGCGGCCGCGTCCCCTATCCACAACTCAAATTGCAACTCTCCTAGCAGTCGCTCGAACCAGCGGGCATGTCCGCTGGCTTCCATGCCCACACGCACCTTCTGACTGACCGCTAAAGCACGATAAAACTTCTCTGCCTCTCCTGGATGGGAAAGCCGTTTCTCCTGCAACTCTCCAGTGTCTTGGTCCAACAACGCGATTTGCTGAAACTCGGGATGGTAATCGACTCCTATAATGATCATTGTTCGGCTCCTTTCTCCCGAGCCTGTTGGTTGGCTTACGCACCACCAACTCTACTCGGGTCTGGGAGCCGACATTGTCATGGAATCAATTTCGCCAACTACTCGATTTTGCACCTTACAGGCAGTTCGTATAAAGCGCACCCACAACTGGTTCGCCGACAACTGTGCCGGTACTATCCACCTTAACGCGCAGACCGAGAAGAGCGTCGTCGGAGCCGCAGCCAGCGGGTCCACATCCCTTCGTATAAATCGTTCCCTCGTACTCGCTAAGGCCCTTGTCAAACGAAACGGGCAACCCGTTTTCTTGAAAAAACCGGATTACATCTTCCTGATGCGTGCCGATTCTGAGCGTGATGCGGGCATCGCGCTTTAGCCTCTCGACACGTATTCCATACGCCTTTCCTCGTTCTTTACAATCGGTGCTCTGATAGCGGTAAGACATCCAGCCGAACAGAACGTAGCCCACCACCAGTATCACTGCTAAGACTGCAAATGTCGCAATCAGAATCCGCTTGGATTTCTTGATTACGCGAGCACTCTACGCGGAATTCCAGCTAAGTTCCACGATGATTGGCGAAATCAGGCGATCACACTCAGAACGCCGACCCGGCCCGTAGTTGGTGTAATCGCGATGTTACGCCAACCGGCTGAGTGTGAAGGTCGCGGAACGTAAGTGTTTTGTGCCCGTGGTCGTGCCATTACACTTCACATCCGGGCTGGAACCAATCCAGTAGTCGAGCCGAAGCCGCATTGTTCCTTCTCCATTCAACCTGAAGGGAAACTCCATCGACTTGCCAGGATCCACCTCTACAGGCTGCGAATTGCTGCCAACATCAGGACCATTTAGTAGAACGGTCCACTTGCCATTGTCGTTCCGTTCCACAAAGAACGGAAATGGAGTGCTCTCAATCGTATCTCCCTTTGGAGACCATTGACCAAACTGGACACACACGGTTATCGGTCGGGAGGTTTGGTTTTCGAGCTTTGCCGGAATCTGCTCTTGCGATTGATATTGCCGCTTGGGAATGACGACTCTCACCTGAGCAGAGAGGTTGGCAGCCAGAAACAGCAGCGCGAGTACCCACTTTGTGGATGTACTGAGCACGGTGCAAGTATAGGCTACACGTGTCAGTTGGCGAAACCAGGCGATTTCACCAACAACGAATCGCTCCGGTTCAAAAGTGCAGGATGGGATATGGCCGCAACCCTCTGAAAGCAGGACACTATTTTGATATGGTCGGGGAGAGAGGATTTGAACCTCCGACCCCCTGGTCCCGAACCAGGTGCTCTACCAGGCTGAGCCACTCCCCGACGGTGGAAAGAAACTGAGTCGATCAAACATCATCCAGCGAACTCAGTCTTCATCAAAATTATAACATTCGGATTACCTCGGTCCGGCTAATATGCGCCGCCTATCTCTCATGGAATCGCCCCGTGCGCTCTTCGCAAAAACTTCCTGCATCTTCTGATAGGAACGGCTGACTGCCGCCTGTCATCGCGCGTTATGTTGAGCTGCCGGAGCGCTCGCTTCAATATTCCACAACCTACAACCGCTCGTGATTCAAAAGTTGGAATCCGATATTCGGCTTACCCGCGATAACTCCCTTACCCATCAGGACGACCCCAATTGGCTGGGCATGGTGACGCAATTGCTTTCTGAATAGCCTTCACGCGTCTCTATAACAAAAAGCTTTTGGAATAGTTCAGAACAATTCTGAGAGGTTTTA
>QHZY01000090.1 GCA_003224855.1 Acidobacteriota bacterium
GACTTTGTAGAAACGTGATAAAGACGCGCTAAGGAAGAGACGGTATCTCCCGGCGCAACCTTGTGATATCTCCACCATAGCCGCATGTTGGGCGGAATGGGTTCGATGGCAGCCAGATACTTGCCGCTGCTTCCGACCGGCAGTCGGAGTTCGAATGGCTGGTCCTTAGGCGTTATCAGTCGCAGCAGGCTGGGATTCAGGTCCTGCAGATCGGAAAGCGGCACGTCGATGCACTGCGCCACCAGCCGCAAGTCGACCGGATAATCGATCTTCACTGTCTCGTAAGGTGTAGGCGTTTCAAAGTTAATGTCATCCAGACCGTACTGTCCGGGATTTTTTGCCATGATGGTAACGGCCACGATGATTGGCACGTAATTGCGGGTCTCTTTGGGCAGCACGTTGCGACGGTACAGCTCCCAAAAGTCCGCGTACCCCGTTCGTTTTACAGCCTGTTGCACGGTCCCGGGCCCGGAGTTATAGGCGGCCATGGCCAGGTACCAGTCTCCAAACTGGTTATAAAGATCCTTCAAGTGACGGGCGGCAGCGCGGGTCGCTTTCTCCGGATCCTGTCGTTCATCGATAAAATAGCTGCGCTGCAGGCCATAGCCTCTGCCGCGGCTGGCCATGAACTGCCACAGTCCGCGAGCACCGGATCGGGAAAGCGCCTGCGGATGAAATCCTGATTCGGCTTGCGCAAGGTAAATCAGGTCGAGCGGAACGCCTTCCTGCGCCAGCACGGTCTCGATCATGTCATGGTAGCGTCCACTGCGCGCCAGCCCGCGCTCCAGTACGCCTCGACCCCGGCCGGAGAAAAAGTTGATATATCCGGCGACCTGGTCGGTGAGCATGAGCGGCAGGTCGGAATGGGTCGACTTCACCTCTGCTTCAGCCTTGGCTTTAACATTCGCATCCACCGGCGGCGTTACTTCATTGACCTCATCGATGGGGGCCGGTTCGGCTTTTTGGTCGGTAGTGTCAACCTGCTGCATTGCAGCCATCTGCGGACTGTTAACTTCTTCCAGAATCTTGTCGAACTCTTCTTTGATTCGCTCGTCCGCGCCCACTTCAGGAGGCGCCTTGAGCATTAATTCGAAGGTCCGATCGAAATGCTGTTTCGCGCCCTCCAGATTGCCAGCTTTGAAACTTTCAAGCGCAGCCTGATGTTCCTTCAGCACGTTCGCCAGCAACTCAGAGACACTGTCAGTACTCGGCGGATTAGGCCTTGCAATGGGCGGTTGAGCATCAGCTTTTTGTGGCGCAACAGCCACTGTGGATTGTGCGGGCGCCTCGATCGGCTTGGGCGGAGTAGCCGCCGCTGGGCGCTGAACATTCTGGATGGTGGGTGGAACCGCGGCTTGCGGGGCAAACGACGTCACGCGCTGCCCGGAGTGGCAGCCAACGCTCAGCAAAGAAGCAGAAGCTAGCACGGCAAAGGTCGATATCTGCTTAATTCCCATGATCTCTATGACTTACGCTTAAATACGAGGCAACTTGCATCAAAAATCGTACTACCCTGAATATGTTGGGTCAATGTGGAATAGCGGTTACCACAGTCCAACCTTATGCCCGTTAAAGAATGCCCGCTAAAGACGGATTCTGTACAACGGACTATGCGCCAGCGCTTCGCCCCTGTTCTCCGAAAGCTCTGGCAAAGGCGTCCACCACCATCGAATCGTATTTGGCGCCAAATCCTTTGACGATGGACTCGGCCGCTTGTGCGGGTGACATCTTTCCGCCGCGAGAATCCGAGATCAGCGAGTCGAACTTCTCTGCCAGGGTGAGTACTTGTACTTCTAAATTGGCATCGGCCGGAGTAGCTCCAGTCTTGTTCAATTGTTGCGCCATCATCATGATGGGAATTGCGCGCTGCAATGTGCTGCTCATTGCCCGCGTCTTCGAATCGCTCCTGACGCTATCTTTGTGAAGGCTATCGACGTCGCTCTCGGAGAGATTTGCAGCCTTGAACAGAATGTCGTTAGTCACCCCCATCTCATTCACGTTACGCAGCATCGCCGCCAGGCGGACGTCTTCCGCGCTTTGTCTGTCCAATCCGAGCGCTTCGGCAATTTTTGTCGCGTACATCGAGATGCGATAGGAGTGTGCTTCGCTGTATTTCTGGCTGCAGAGAAACTGCTGCAGCAGGACCAGCATACCCTCATAGCCATCTTTCATTTCGTGCATACTTTTCTGGTTGCGCTCATACAGTGTGCCCATCAAATAGGCGGCAATCACCAGGACACCACCCCAAACGGTTAAGTCCAACCAACGGGTGTCGAAGGGAAGCACTATCTCCGCATGACGCGTCAGCATTCCGGGGTTGCTGACGGTCAGACCCACCACCAGCAGAACGCTGGCACACGCGGTCAGGACCGCATGGCGGCGGCCGAAACAATAAGCCGAGTAAAGCGTAGGAAGAAAGTAGAAAACCAGCGCCATGCGCTGGGATGCAACCAGATAATTGATCAACGCAGCGATCAATACCAGAAACAGAAGTAAAAGAAGCTCTTTGGTGATTTTTCGCACAATGATTTCCGCCGCATCTATGGTCGGTCAATTAGTTATGCCGGCCAAATTACGGAAGTAATTGAACTTACAGGGTCATTTCGCTCGCGGATGGGTGCGATCGTAAACTTCGAGAACGTGCTTCATGGAAAGCTGCGTGTAACGCTGGGTGGTTGCCAAACGCTCGTGCCCCAGCATCTCCTGAATGGCACGAAGGTCGGCTCCTTCCTCGAGCAGATGAGTTCCGAAGGCATGCCGAAGGGTGTGCGGATGAACATCGCGAGGCAGGCCTTTTGCCACCGCGATCCTCTTTACAATCCTGCCTACACTGCGAGTGGTCAACCGCCCTCCGCGCATATTCAGCAGGAGCGCCGAGGATGTCCTCTTCTGCAGTACCAGCAATCGCTGGCGGGCTGGCATATAACGCATATAGGCCTCACGAACCGCGTCTCCGAAGGGCACAATGCGCTCTTTTTTTCCTTTACCGCGGATCAACACAGCGTCGGCGCTCATCCGGATGTCATCGAGATTGATTCCGACCAGCTCGGAATTTCGGATGCCGCACCCATAGAGCAGTTCCATCATCAGCCGGTCCCGCTCCGGAAAAGCTGCAGCTTCCGCCAGTCCACCTTCGAGAACCGCATTCATCTCTTCGATAGTGGGGACACGTGGAAGCTTCTTAGGGATCTTCGGGGTGGAAACTAAGCTTGCCGGATTCTGCTGCACCAGCCCTTCCTGAGCGAGCCAGCGAAACAGAGATCGCACAGCCGCCAGCGCCCGTGCGACCGAGGTCTTGCTCAGGCCTTTTTCGTAAAGCACGGAAAGAAAACCCCGAATTGTGATGTGGTCGACGCTGTCCCACGATCGCAAGCCGGCATGGCTGGCGAACACCGAGAGGTCTCCGGCGTAGGCCTTGATAGTGTGCGGAGAGACGTTGCGTTCGCGCAACGCACACAAGAATAGCTCAACGTCATGAGCAATCCGCGACTCCCGAAAAGCATTGGTCTCAGCTCTGCGCCGGCTCATCTGGTTTTCGCCCGCGGATGGTGCTTCTGGTAAACGCTTTTCAAGCGATCAAGAGCAACGTGAGTGTAAATCTGGGTGGTAGAGATATCCGCGTGCCCGAGAATAGTCTGCACCGTACGCAAGTCAGCCCCATTTTCCACCAGGTGAGTGGCGCAACTGTGGCGCAGCATATGCGGACTCGCGTGCCTGCCGGTGGCATGAGAAGCGCGCTGCACAATTTGCCATGCCCGCTGCCGTGTAAGCTTCCGGCCACGGGTTCCAGGAAACAGATAAGATGAGGACCTGATGTCAGGCTTGCTTTCCCGCCTATGCTTCAAATATGCGGAGATTGCGTTTTGAGCGGATGCGCCCAAAGGCACAATTCTTTCTTTGTCGCCCTTGCCCCGCACCAGCACGTAGCCGAGCTCCAGTTTCAAGTCTTCCAGCTTCACACCAACCAGCTCCGACACTCGGAGCGCACCCGCGTACAGCACCTCGAGCATCGCCCGATCTCGAAGAGCCAGTGACTTCGGAATCTGAGAATGGATATGCGAGTCACCAGGGTTCAACATGGTAGCCACTTCTTCCCGGGTCAACGCCTTGGGAAGCACACGCCACTGCCTGGGCGAGTCAAGGTTGAGTGTGGGGTCGCTTTTGACGCGCCGATCCAGCAGTAGATATCGATACAGATGACGAAGTGCCGAGAGCTTGCGCGCTACAGAACGCCCATCCAGAGAATTTGAGAACAAGTGTTGCAGGAAATCCTTGACGTCTTGCCGGTTTGCTTCCAGCAGATTGCGGCGGGTTTTGCTCAAGAACTCTGCGAACTGTTCGACATCAATGGTGTACGCCGAGACGGTTGAAGTCGCCAACCCTTTTTCGATTCTGAGAAAATCGCAAAAGGCGCGCAAAGCTTCCGAATTTGATTCTGAGGCCACCTTCCTTAAGTATTGCTGACGAATCAAGCAGACCCAAGTATCCTTGCTGATACTAAGTCCAGTTTGATTTCTGAGAGAAGGAGCCATTATGACCACCCTTGCATCCAAATCTTGTGTGCCTTGCCGTGGTGACGTGCCGGCACTTAAAGGAGAAGCGCTTCACTCCTTCAGCCATCAACTGCCGAACTGGAATGTGGTGGATGAGCACCACATCACTCGGGTTTTCAAGTTCCCTGATTTCAAGCAGGCGCTCGCGTTTGTGAACCGGGTGGGCGAACTGGCAGAGGAACAGGGCCATCATCCCGACATTTTCCTGGCGTGGGGGAAAGTGGAAGCAACTTTGTGGACCCACGCAGTGAACGGACTTACTGAGAGCGACTTCATTATGGCGGCCAAAATCGATCAGGTCATGCCGGTTTCACGTTCCTGATCTCGTTCGAGGCATTGCGGCGGCGGATAGAGAGGAACCATAGCCCGGCAGGCACCAGCATCAGGAGTCCAGTCGTACTGGCGATAATGCGCGCCGAATGGCCTGAGTCCAGAAAAATACCGCACACATACGCGCCAACGGCGATGGTAAACATAGAAAAACCCAGATCCGCCGCAAACACCCGGCCGCGAAATCGATCGTCGGTGTTCAGCTGCAGAAGAGTGGTAGAAAATACCCACACCGTGGAACCGCCACAGTGCCCAATCATCACGCAAAGGCAAGCGAGCCAGACGTTGGGAGCGGCGCCCAACAATCCATAGCCTACCGCCACTCCGAGATAGCCTAGAAAAATTCCGAGGCTAAGACGGTCTTCAGAATCGCTCGCCCAACGCGCCGCAATTAACGGTCCTATGACGGCCCCTGCGCCGCGTGCACCTAACAGAAGGCTCATGCCCAGGACGGCTCCCCGCTCGGGATCAATACCACGAAGATGTACTGGGAAGTAACGCAGCCCCATGACGGTGAACAGCACCCAACTGGGGCCGATCATCAACTCGCCGGCCTTGACGAAAACTACCGTCCGCAAGCGCGGATGTTCTCTTACATAGCGGATGCCGTCAAAAATCGGCGAGAAGTCGAACAGATCACTAACGCCGAGTGGATGCGAGGCATCGGCATGCGGTTCGTTGAAATGCATTCCTTTGATCAGAAATGCAGAAAACAGGAATGACAACGCATTGAGCACGAACACCGCATCCCGACCCAGCAATGCCATGACCACCCCGCCGGCGGATGCGCCGATCAGCAGGTTCACAGACCAGGTTGCGGAAGAGAGCGTATTGGCCACCAGCACATCTTCTCGCGCAGTCACACTTGGGATGACCGCATTGCGGGCCGGCTCAAAAAATGCCGCCATAATCGTCTCCAGCAACAGCAGCGGATAAACCAGCCAAACCATCGACCGTGAGCGCACCAGCAACATCGCAAACACGATCACGGTGCGTAAGACGTCAGCCGCGATCATTACTTTCTTGCGGCTGATGCGATCGTTCACGATCCCCGCGGCGGGGCCCACCAGCGTCTGAGGAAGCACCTGCAGCACCAGCGCCAGCGCGACCGAGCCGGCACGGCCAGTGAGTTGAAGCAGCAGACTGTAAATCGCGAGCGTGTAAAACCAGTCGCCGACTTCGCTGATAATCTGCGCCAGCCACAGTCGGCGAAAGTTCCGGTTCTCGCGTAACAGCCGCAGGTAGGCAAGAACCGAAATCGATGTGGCCGGTCCCTCGGGCTGCGGATCCATCTCAGTAGACCTTAGGACGCCTACCAAATTGACTGTATGTGCGCGATTGCGCGAGGTGTGAAGGCTTTTGCATGTTAGGTACTTACAAGGGTACTTACATCCGGTCCGCAACCCTGAGGCTCAAATGCAAGCCCCTGATTCTAAAAGATATTAAATAACATTTTTCCCACAGCTTACCTGCCAAACTCTGGAAAGGAGCGTGCATCTGAGTGGCCCGGAGGAATTTCTTCACCATGCTACGGGCCTTGAAGTTCTCAGTACTCGCCCTCACCGTGTTGTGCTTGCTGATTGCAGCCGCTCCGTTCGCATCCGCCAGTTCAGTAAGTTTTGATCTGACCGCGAACAATTTAGGAGTTTCAGGTTCGGTTGGAACTGTGCAAGTGACAGATTCAGGGACTGGCCAGGTTACAGTCACGATAACCATGAATGCTGATTTTTCCGTCAAGCTGAACGGCGGACAGATTGCCTTCAACGGACCGACCGGCACGATCACCGCCAGCAATTTGACGGCTGATGGCACAAGCGGATTGACTTTCCAGAATTTCAAAGACAACCAGAATGTGAGCCAGTTCGGGAGTTTTGCGTATGACTTCACAAATGTGAAGGGGCAGCCCGGTGGCGTGGTAAGCGCGAACCAGTTGAGTTTCACACTGAGCGGAACAGGCTTGAACGCAAGCCAGTTCAGTGGCTTCGCAATCCACTTCTGCACTGCTTCGGGCTCAAACTGCGGTCCTCAGACCGGGTTCGCTTCCAATGCGCCGAGTTCGGTAGTTCCTGAGCCAGGGACGATGACTCTGCTCGGTAGCGGTTTGATCGGCTTGGCTGGTTTAGCACGGCGCAAATTCCGCAACTAGCAATCTTCAGTTCCTTCCACCGGCCCCGGGTTCTGAACCCGGGGTTTTCTTTTGCCGACAGGTTTTCCAGTTCTGCGCGACCGTGATGTTCGTGCAGGAGGCAGAAGAGCGGTCTCACGCGCCTCTCAGCTTCTGCTTCAGGTCTGCCGCGATCTGCTGGCCGTGGAAGCGGCCATTCTTACCCGGTCATCGCAAAGACGAAATCGTTGGGCAGGCGAATCTCTCCTTCCGGAGTCTCCAGCAGCACAAAATCCGCTTCAATCGCTGTGACGAAACTGTTGAAGTACCCTGCAATCTCTTGGTTTTTGATCCTATTTTCGATATCCGGCAGGATCCAATATTTCACGTGACTGTGCATCTTAGGGCCGCGATGCACCAGCGTAACCCGGGCGCCATGCCTCCACAGATCGAGCGCAGAAATGGCCGCCGAATTTTTTCCGCCGATCACCAGCACATCGGTGTCAAAGAAAGGATGCGGCTCGCGGTAGTAGTGGAACACTTTGGCCATGTCCTCGCCCGGAATCTTCATCATGTTGGCCATGTCGTAGTACCCGGTTGAGACGATCACCTTGCGCGCCTGATAGTCGTAGATTCGTTGCAGCCGGTCGGTAGCGGTTATGTGAAAAGCATTGTCGCCCCCGTTCACTGTCTTGACCCTCTCGTATTGGCTGACGTCCACACGGTAATGTTCCGCCACCTTGCGGTAATACTCCAGCGCTTCCTCGCGGGTTGGCTTCTGCCGTGATGTGCTGAACGGAATATCGCCAATCTCCAGCAGCTCGGGAGTGGTGAAAAAACTCATATTGGCTGGATAGTTATAGATGGAATTGACCAGGCAGCCTTTATCGATGGTGATGACTTTGAACCCGGCTCGCTGGGCCTCAATTGCGCATGCCAGGCCGGTCGGCCCCGCACCTATAACAATGACGTCCGCGAGATTCTTGAGCTTTTCGGTGGCTTTGGGAAGAGGCAGTGTTTCGGGGATTTGCTTAACCGGCATGGGGCTTTCAGACCAGCTGACGCGGGGCGCTGAGAAATCTCGATTTTAACAGACCTGGTCTTTAACTATGGATTCAGGAACGATGGTTATACAGATGATGCGCAGAGCGCAGCGGCCCTCAGTCGCGGTGTAATGAAGTTTCGCGTAAGGCATTCCACATCGCGACAATCCGCGTCTTCAGCAAATCAGTGAACTGCTGATAAGTCTCCTCCGATGCTGCCGATTCTGGTGGCGGATTGATCGGTTTTCCAATCTCCATTTTCAGCGGAACAAAACCTTGAAAGGATTTGTCCCGCGGCCAGGCCTTATAGAAACCGTCGATTGCGACCGGGACAACTGGAACCTGCATGTGAATCGCCAGGATGGCAACTCCTTTTCGGAAAACCTGCGGTGAGCCGTCGATGCTGCGCGCGCCTTCCGGATAAAGTACAAGCACCCTACCGTTACGCAGCCCGTACGCTCCCGCTCGCATGGCTGGAACCAGATTGGCGTCGGGATCAACGGAGATCACGCGCAACCAGCGCCCCAGGGTTCGCATGATTCCTGATCCGAAAATTTCGCTGGTGCCTACGGCAAAGCTGTTGCGGAAGATATTCCACGGAAACAAGCAGGCGAGCATCAGCGGATCAAGAAAGCTTTGGTGGTTTGAAGAAATTATGTACGGCCCTTGCTTGGGCAAATTTTCTACTCCGGTGACTTTGAGCGGGAATCGATCGACTGCAATGATCTGCACCACGCGCCCGAACAAAAACCAGAGCGCGTCAGCCAGCGGCCGACTTCTTGTTATGGCCAGCACCTCCGGCTCGTTTGGCTCTTCTCTTAATAGCTTCTGCCATCCCCCGATCAGTGCCGGCTCACGTTTTTTGCCTCCGGCAGCGCTCTCGCGCACTGCATCCACCAGATCGCGGACGGTATAGATCTCTCCTAAATGCGACTCCTCAACATCGCCCCCAAGTTGCTCCTCGAGCGCTACCAGCAACTCGATGCGCTGCATGGAGTCAAAGCCGAGATCAAGCTCCAGGTTGTCGGCGGGTCGAATCGTCGCAGGTTTGTCCCGGGACGAATCGCGAATCACGCTGATCGCCTTCTGCACTTCCGAAATGTCGAGCCATTTTCTTTCTCCATCCGTCAGCGGCCGTTCCGCAGCCACGTCGGCTGCTCCCGTGCTGCCTTTAGCCGAATTTGCCTTGACCTGTTTTTCGATTTCGAATCGTTTCAGCTTACGGGTGGTGGTGCGCGGCAGATCGGTTTGCCAGATTTCATAGCTCCCAACCCGTTTGGTCGAGGGCAGCTTGGCAGAGAGCGTTTCAATATCGAACCGGATCACTTCCTTGGCATTCACCACTTTCTGGCGCTTCAGGTATTCGAAATCCGGAACCACTACGGCGTGCAGTCGCTCGGAAGATGGATTTCCCGGTGCGCCCTCCATGCCCAGAACGCAAATTTCCTTGATCGCTTTCGATTGCAGATAGTGGCCCTCAATCTCTTCCGGGTAAATGTTCTTTCCATTGCTGAGGACGATGATTTCTTTCTTGCGTCCTGTGATGAACAGATTGCCCCGTGAATCGAAGTAGCCCAGGTCGCCAGTATGGAACCAGCCGTCCTTCATCACGGCTTCGGTAGCATCCGGGCGGTTCCAGTAACCCTTCATTATGAGTCCGCCACGAAGTGCAATTTCGCCCGATGGTGTCGTTCCCGGCTCAGCCGGTTCGTAGTCGCTGATGCGCGCCTCCAGGCCTTTCAGCGGCTTGCCAACCGACCCGATTACGTTTTCTTTCAGCGGAGTGGCACAGGCGGCGCCGGTCGTTTCTGTCAGGCCGTATGCCTGCAGAATATCGATTCCGAGCGCATAAAAGTCGTTGCCGATCGCGGGGTCAAAACGCGAGCCACCGGTTACAAGAAAGCGCATGCGTTTGCCGAACGTCTGGTGGATCCTGCCAAAAAGAAGACCTCCGCCATTGATCCCGATTTTGCGCAGCCCGCGATTTACCTGCATCATGATCCTGAAAGCACGCACCGCAACTGCACCCCGTTTGGCGGCTTCCTTGAAGATGCGCTCGTGGATGAGATAAAAAAACTGCGGAACCACCGCAAAAACGGTGATTCCGCGTTCCTGCAACGCACGCAGAAGTTCGGTCGTATTCAGAGTTTCCAGATAGACGACGCGCGCCCCGCGTGCCAGTGGCAGCATAAGATTGGCCATTTGTGCGAGCACGTGGAACATCGGCAGTATGCCGAGCACAGCGTCTGATGGGCCAATCTCAATCCAGTCGAAAACCGCTTCGGTTTCCGCCAGCAGGTTTGCTTGCGTCAGCATCACCCCTTTTGGATCGGCAGTCGTTCCTGACGTGTAGAGCAGCGAAGCGACAGAATCCGGGGCGGTCGACACCGCGGCAAATTTACCGGGCCCTTCAGCAAGTATTGCGTCCAGATTCTTGTTGTTTTCTGTGCCTGCCTGATCGATGGTGATTAACGGAATCGATTCGCCCGCGCCAAATTTCGCATTGGGTAGGTTCTTGGAATCGCAAAACACCATTGACGTGCCGCTGTCCTTTAGCAGCTTCTTCACTTGTTCTTGATTCAGAGCAGTATCCAGCGGCACCGCCGTACATCCGGAGGCAACTACGCCCAGGTAAATCGCTACCCAGCGGGGATGATTCGCCGCAAGGATGGCGATGCGCGCGCCATCGCGATAGCCTTGTTCGCCCAGCCAGCGGCCGACCGATTCGGCCATGCGCCGCGTTTCGGCATAGCTGTAACTTTCCAGCTTGTCCTGGTGTTGAATTTCCAGACAGGCGTTTTGCGGCCAGCGTTCGGCACACTGCCTGAAGAAATCGTAGAAGGTCGCCATGAGTGAGCGGGAATCGAGCAGCGAAATCTTACATGGGATGTCGCAAAACCTGAAATCTCCCGAGCCGGCCACCAGCCAGCGACTTACATCCGGGCTCCGCATCTAATATGCTAGGCTTTAAACAACGGGCGGGTGTGCGCCTTCCTCAAGGATAGATTTTGATTCAGTCACTTGCAGCCAAGATCTTCGGAACCAGAAACGAGCGCGAAGTTAAGCGCCTGATGCCTCAGGTTGAGGCCATCAACGCGCTCGAGCCTGAGATGCAGAAGCTCTCAGACGAGCAGTTGCGCGAAAAGACGGCAGAATTCCGCGCTCGTGTCCAGCAGAGACTGGCGCAACTGCCCGAGGAACCAGAAGCCGACCCGGCACGCCGCAAGCAGTTAGATCAGGAACGTCTGCAGGCGACCAACGAAATTCTGGGTGAAATTCTGGTCGAAGCTTTCGCGGTGGTTCGCGAGGCTGGCCGCCGCGTCCTGAATATGCGGCACTTCGACGTGCAGCTGATCGGCGGTATGGTGCTTCATCGCGGCCAGATCGCTGAAATGAAAACCGGCGAAGGAAAAACCCTGGTTGCAACCCTGCCCGTATATCTGAATGCGCTCACCGGGCGCGGCGTACACGTCATCACCGTCAATGATTACCTCGCGAAACGCGACTCCGAGTGGATGGGCAAGCTTTATCGCTTTCTGGGGTTAACCGTCGGCGTCATCGTGCACGATCTGGACGACGAAGAGCGACGCGAAGCCTATGCCTCCGACGTCACCTATGGCACCAACAACGAGTTCGGCTTCGATTACCTGCGAGACAACATGAAGTTCGATCTGCGCGATTGTGTCCAGCGCGGTCATAACTTCGCGATCGTCGACGAAGTCGATTCGATCCTGATCGATGAAGCGCGTACCCCGCTCATTATCTCCGGAGCCAGCGAAGAATCCACCGACAAATACTTCAAGGTCAATCGCATTATTCCCAAGCTCGAAAAAGGCGAGGAGCTCGATACTGCGCCCGGCGAGCCTAAGCAATTGACCGGCGACTTCGTGGTCGATGAAAAACACCGTTCCATCACCGTTACCGATGAAGGCTGGGAGAAAGTCGAAAAGCTGTTGGGAATTGGCAACATCGCTGATCCCGAGAACTGGGACCTGAAGCATCACGTTGAGACCGGCATAAAAGCTCACGCGCTTTATCGCCGCGATGTGGAGTACGTTGTAAAAGACGGAGAAGTAATTATCGTCGACGAGTTTACCGGCCGGTTGATGCCCGGCCGCCGCTGGTCTGACGGTCTGCACCAGGCGGTGGAAGCCAAAGAGAACGTCAAGATCGAACGCGAGAACCAGACACTTGCTACCATCACCTTTCAGAACTACTTCCGCATGTATAAAAAGCTGGCGGGCATGACCGGGACCGCCGAAACCGAGGCCCCTGAGTTCGACAGCATCTACCGCCTGGAAGTTACCGTCATTCCCACCAACCGGACACTACTGAGGAAAGAAAATCCGGATGTGGTTTACCGGACAGAGAAGGAAAAATATTTCGCGGCCTCGGATGAGATCCAAAAACTCAACCAGACCGGGCAGCCGGTTCTGGTGGGCACCACCTCCATCGAAAAATCTGAGCGGCTTTCCGAACTGCTGAAGAAAAAAAATATCAGGCACGTCGTCCTGAACGCCAAATATCACGAGCGTGAGGCGGAGATCGTTGCGCAGGCCGGCCGTAAAGGCATGGTCACGATTGCCACTAACATGGCGGGCCGCGGAACCGACATTCTTCTGGGCGGCAATCCCGAGTTCACGGCCAAGCAGGAATGCGTCAAAAAGGGAATTGCCCAGCCATTGCGCGCCGCTCAGGGCCAAATTCAGACCGAAGTGGACGACAGCAAGAGTACGGTCTGGTATTACGCCGGAAATGAATACGTGGTTCCAACCGACCAGTGGAATGAAATCTTCATCCGTCACAAATCGCAAACCGACAAAGAACACGACGACGTAACTGCCACCGGCGGGCTTTTCATTCTCGGCACCGAGCGCCATGAGTCTAGGCGCATCGACAATCAGCTGCGCGGACGTGCCGGCCGCCAGGGCGACCCCGGAGCATCACGATTTTATCTGTCCCTGGAAGATGACTTGATGCGCATCTTCGCCAAAGAGTGGGTCTCAAAACTACTGCAGCGGCTCGGAATGGAAGAGGGAATTCCGATCGAATCCGGCCTGATCACACGCCGAATCGAAAAGGCGCAGCAGGCAGTCGAAGGCCAGAACTTCGAAGCTCGCAAACACCTGCTTGAGTATGACGACGTGATGAACAAGCAGCGTGAGGCGGTTTACGGCCTGCGCCGCCAGTTGCTGGAAGGCGTCGATCAAAAAGATCTGATTCTCGAAGAGTACGTGGCTGGAATTCTTGGCTCGCTTCTTGATCAGTATTGCGATCCCAAGGTTCATCCTGCTGACTGGGATTTAAAAGCCATGAAAGATGCCATCTTTACCCGCTTCGGAGTTGATGTCGCCGCCGAAGGCGTAAAGATGGAGGAACTGAATCGGCAGGAACTTGGGGACGCGATCTTTGAGAAGCTGAAAGAGCGGTATGACTCAAAGGAGAAGTTGATCGGCCCCGATGCCATGCGTTATCACGAGCGCATGATCATGCTCAGCGTGCTGGACGCGCAATGGAAAGACCATCTGCTCAGCATGGACCACTTGAAAGAGGGTATTGGACTGCGCGGGTACGCGCAGCATGATCCTCTGGTCGAGTACAAGCGCGAATCATTCGACATGTTCGAAGCCATGATGCAGCGATCGCAGGAAGAGACAGTTCGCTATCTTTACCTGATGCAGATTCTCGAACGGCCTGGCGATTCCGGAACCATGGGACCTCACGGTGGCCCTGAAGGGCAAGCCGGTCCGGAAGCAGGTGTGCCGGCTCTTGGCTCCGCAGGCAATGGCGGCAATGGCAGCCGCCCACCACGCGGGGTGGCCACTTCGGTCGACGATCTTGAAGAAGCCTTTCAGCGCAAAAAACGGCGCGAGCTCGAGCAGGCGCGCATGGCCGGTTCCGGTGAAATGCAAAAAGTGCAACAGGTTGTTCGCGGCGCAGCCAAGGTAGGGCGCAATGATCCCTGCCCATGCGGATCAGGCAACAAGTACAAGAAATGCTGCGGCGCAAAAGGCTGACATCCTGCTTTTAAAGATGTTCGTTCCATCTATCTCGGTCCGCATCGCATCTAAATAACTAGACAATAAAAAAAGCAGGTAGAGGAATGATTGCTATTCGATTGGTACGTCTGATTGAAAGTCATTGCGATGAATTAAGTGAAAACCTGGTCGAGAAGCTGTTAGCTGATTCGCGCACCAGCGATTTGCGGAAAATTCCAGTCAACGAGCTGCGCGGTCGTATTCACGAGCTCCTGCAACACCTCAGCGAGTGGCTGCTGACAAAAACCACTGGTGACATCGAATCGAAGTACGTTGCATTGGGTACCCGCCGGTCTGCACAAGGCGTGTCTTTGTCCGACTTCTCATGGGCATTCATGCGCACCAAAGAACACCTTTGGGCCTTTCTGCAGCGCCAGGGGTTTTTGTTGAATGCGGTTGAGCTTTATGGCGAGTTAGAGCTGCTTCGCTTGCTGGACCAGTTCTTTGATCAAGCCCTGTGCTTCGCGATTCAAGGCTACGAACTCGAACAGACTGGGCAACACCCAGAACAGAAGCAATTGAGCAGCGCGCAAGTCACCCACTAATGTGTAGTTGCCATGAACGATTTCACGGCGATGTTGTTGGGCTGAACTCCCACCGGAATCATGGTCAGAAGCGAATACTCAGATGGCTCCAGCTTCTTGGGCCTGCGTTTTTGAATCACCGTCACGTCACCCGATTGCGAATCCAGAACCAGCAGGTAATTTTCACTTTTTGAAAGCGCCAGAGCATCGGGATGACTCCCTACCGGTATGGAAGCGAGAACTTTCCCACTGTCGATGTCATAGACCGCGACTGTGTTCGATCCAAAGTTGCTTACATACAGGCGCGAGTTGTCCGACGAGACTACTCCCCGCGAGGGATGGGTGCCGATCAGATAGCTGCCGCTCACTTCGTTGGTAGTGGTTTCGATGACCGATATATTGTCTGAATCGAAGTTGATGACCATCAGTTCTCCGCTATCCGGCTTTAGCGCCAGGCTGACGGGAGTTTTTGCAACGTCCAGAAGCGTCAGCAGCTTGTCGGACTTCAAATCGATAACCGCTACTTGCCCGGAGCCGGAACACGCGATAAATCCTTTGCTGCTATCGGGGAGAATGGCGATGTCTTCCGGTTGATGGCAAATCGAAACCGTGCCTCTGACCCGTAGCGCCAGCGCGTCAATCAGAGTTGCGGTGTCGTCCCCGCGATTACTCACCACCAGGTTGCGGCCATCCGGCGAAATCCGCGCCAAGCCGGGCGCGGAGCCGACCCGAATGTTCTGATTCACCGCGTGCCGGTCGAGGTCGATGACCGATACCGTGTTTGAGGCGGAATTGGCTACATAGCCGCGCTTTCCGTCATCGGAAACGGAAATGAAAAACGGTTTGGATTGAGTGGTAATGGTTGCTGTGACGGCGTTGCTCTCGGCATCGATAACATTTACCGATCCCGATCCGCTGTTGACTACATAAACTTCATTTCGCCTGGGGTTGACAGTTACGCCCGTCGGTTCCGTGCCTACTCGAATGGTCTTTGCGGGTTGAAATGTGCGCAGATCAATCACTGTGACAGTGTTACTTTTGCCGTTGGTAACGTAAGCGTACTCGCGATAGGAAGGGCCGAGATCTGTGAGTTGCCGCTCATGGAAATACCACCAGCCAAGAGCACCCATCAGGGGAATCGCGACGATGATGAGAAGGAGCTTGCGCACCGATTAAAAAGTGTACGGCATTTGAGTTTTCAGAGACGATGAACACAGAAGCATGAAAGTGTCAGAGCCAAGAGTAAGCACAACAGAGAATCGGCTCGCCCGGTATCAATCCGGTATCAATATCGAGTCAGATTGGTTTTTACGTACCTGAACCGCAACGGGTTTTCCGTCCTTGAGTTGCGGGCGAAAACGCCATTTTTTCACTTCTGCAATGGCCCTGTTGTCTACATCTGCGCCCCAGGTTTTCGATACCTGAACATCGCCCACGGAACCGCCTTCCTCCACAACGATCAGCAAAAGAACCTGTCCCTTTTCACAATGAACCGGCAGTCGTGGTGCGTGTGGTTGCGTCCCATGTGCTCGAACTGTTTGCAAGCAGAGGGATTCGAAGGGTGGGAATGGTACGCCCTAGGACCGGTGCAATCTGCCTCAACTGCACCATCAGATCGTCGAACTGATCGGGGTAAAGTGACTGCATCCCATCCGAAAGCGCGCGATCCGGATCATGATGGACCTCAACCATCAAACCATCGGCCCCCACCGCAACCGCGGCGCGCGAAAGCGGGGTGACTTTGTTGCGCTTGCCGGTGCCGTGGCTTGGATCAACCACTATCGGTAAATGGCTCAGCCGCTGCACTGCGGGAACAACGCTCAAATCCAGGGTGTTGCGAGTGTGATCGGCAAACGTCCGCACCCCGCGCTCGCAGAGAATCACGTTGTAGTTGCCCTCGCTCATTACGTACTCGGCAGCCATCAGGAATTCTTCGAGCGTCGCCGACATGCCGCGCTTCACCATGACCGGCTTCTTCGCCCGTCCGGCGCGCTTCAAGAGCGAGAAATTCTGCATGTTGCGCGCGCCAATCTGGATTACATCGGCGTACTGTTCAACCTTGCTCACGGCTTTCAATCGAGCACGGTCCCGCGATGATTGCCAGCCCCGGCCCGCCGAACGTCGCGTCAGTTCCCGCAAACCGCACCACAGTATTTTCCTGTTTAACGTCCCGGCTCACCAGTTTGTAGGGTTTGCTGACCCGGATCAGTTCCTGCACTCCCGGCATTTCCTCGATCGCGCCCGGTTCGACCTCGCTTTTGTTGCCGGTCACCCCAATGGCGGTGCGCTGCGCTCCGGGCATGGCATGCGCGCGATAACCCAGCGACTCAACTCGCTTGCACACTGCTGTTATCTGTTCTACGGTGGCGTGCGCCTGCATGACAATAAGCACGGGGTCTACTTCCTTTCTGTCTAAGTTCAAAGTTTATCCCGCTCTGGTCAGACGGGCAAACTTCCGGGAAATCGAACTACCCAGGGGCGCATCTAAGATCCGCCCGGTCCGGATCGCCGATCCGGGCTACGTGTTCACGCAATTTCCCGCGCGACTAACCACCTCCGCCGGGGTTAGATACCTATAGGTTCGAGCACCACGGGCTGAGGTGTTTCCGCTCGCAAAATCAGGGATTTCATGCAGGCGGTTGCACACAGCTTTGAAGCGCAGAATGACATCCTATCCTCTGGCTTGGAGGCTTGCGTTTATGAGACTAAGCAAAACATTGATAGCGGCATTGCTGGCCGCAGCTTTGGGAACAGGCGGGGCGTGGGCACAGCAGGAACCGGAGAACGAAAAAAAAGAGAAACCGCCGAAGCAGGAAGAACCGGCGAAGCCGCGCCCGCAACCACAACGTCCGCCGCAGGAGCCGCAAAGGCAGCAACAACAACGTGAACAGCAGCAGAACCGGGCTCAGGAGCAACGGCAGGAACAACAGAGACAGCAGCAGCAGGAGCAACAGCAACAGCGGACGCAGCAGCAACGGGCTGAACAGCAGAGGGCGCAGGAACAACGCCAGCAGGAACAACAGCGGCAACAGCAGCAGGAAAACCGCGCCCGCCAGGAGCAAGACCGCACTCAGCAGCAGCGGCAGCAACAAGAACGCCAGCAGCAGGAACAGCAACGCGCAAATCAGCAGCGTGAGCAGCAGGACCGCACTCAGCAGCAGCGCCAGCAGCAAGAGCGTCAGCAGCAGGAACAGCAACGCGCTAACCAGCAGCGTGAGCAGCAGGACCGCACTCAGCAACAGCGCCAGGAACAACAGCGGCAGGAACAGCAGCGGGCGCAACAAGAACAGCAGCGCGGTCAGCAGGAACAGCAACGGCGTGAACAGGCAAACCAGGCGGAGCAGCGTCGGGCAATTTCCGCGCAACAGGAACAGATCAACCGTCAGCGTCAGCAGGCGGCGCAGCAGCAATGGCAGCAGCAGCAGGAACGGGCGCGGCAGGAGCTGCAGCGTTCCAATCAGCAGCGCGTCTCGCAGCAACGCCAGCAGCAGTTGATTCAGCAGCAGCAGCAACAGGTCGCTAATTATCAGCGCAGGCTGGATGAGCAGCAGCGCCGCTTAGCTAGTCAAACCGCCCAACTGGAGCAGCAGCGACGCATGTCGCAGTACCGCTTCCAGCAGGCCTACCTGGACCGGTTACGGGAGCAGGAAGCTCGGATCAGATCGCAGCGTATTGACTACTACAACGATCCTTACTTCTACACCGCACCCGCTTATCGCTACTACCGCGCTGGAAATTATTACGAGACCAATCAGTACGGGGCAGAGGTCTTGCGGCGCGCGATAAATGCCGGTTACGAAGAAGGATTCCGGGCCGGCGAAGCAGACCGACAGGATGGCTGGCGGGCTGATTACCAGGACAACTATGCATTTCAGGACGCAACCTACGGCTATGACGGTTACTACACCGGCATGGACGACTACCAATACTACTTCCGCCAGGGATTTCAACGGGGTTATGAAGACGGATACTACGGGCGCTTCCAGTACGGCTATTATGCTGACGGCCAGTACGGAGTGCTCGGCAACATACTTTCCTCCATCCTGAACCTGCAAGCGCTTCGTTAAGGTTCATCGGTAGGTGCCGGGGAAACCTGATGTTTAGGCTCCCCGGCCACTATCGCTTCCCAGTTGATGATCGCATTCCATAACATACGTTGATCGCCGCGATTAAGATCGCGGTGCATGGGATTGAAGTTAAAACTGACTACATGCCCACGGCCGACCGGCATGTCGAGAATCGCGGGCCGGCGCACAAGGTTTTCCTCTCCCCATGCCTGGCCACTGATCACAAACGGCTTGCCTTCGGTGTCCCCCCACTCCATCACAATTCCACTACGGTCTTCAGGACCATCCAGACAGGTGGTGCAATAAGCCATGCGCATCCAGTGGCGCGGGGCGTCGTAAAGCGGAAAATTCTGGCGGAAAACGTGAGTGCGCGCTGGATACCCATACGCAATCGGATGGTCAGGACGATCAAATGTCACCCTCACGTGAGCGCCCGGCGTGCGGGTCGAAGCCTGCTGCGCCGCCGCCGCCGATGCTGCTCCACCTCCGGTAGTGCTGCGCGGCACGCCTCCAGAAGACCGCCGCACGAAACGGACCAGTCCGCCTTCCAGCGCCAGCATAGATCCGCTGCCCAGC
>QHZY01000233.1 GCA_003224855.1 Acidobacteriota bacterium
AAGCTGCCAGCCCGAAAACCTAGACGGAGTCGAATCGTCCCGCGAGCGCCTTGCGTGAACTACGTGCCGCTTCCACAAACGCTCTGAATATCGCCCGCGACGGCTCATCATCCTCGACCGATCGTTCCGGGTGCCATTGCACGGCCAGAACGAAGTGGTCCGGGGAAACCCCTTCCACGGCTTCGATAATCCCATCTTCGGTGCATCGGGCCGAAACGCGTAATCCGTGGCCAATGACGTCGGCCGATTGATGGTGGCTCGAGTTTACCGGGATTGTGAGCTTGCTATTGCCGGCCTGGTTCGTGCCGATGATTTCCGCAAGCCTTGAAACCGAGTCAATGTCTACCTTGTGTGCCAACCGTACAACTCGCCCTGCCGAGTGATTCACCAGTTCGCGCTTGGGCAGCGATAGGTAATCAGGAATGTGCTGGACCAGGGTCCCTGAGCGGTGCACGTTTAGCATCTGCAGGCCGTAGCAAATCCCCAGCACCGGCTTGCGCATCTTGTAGGCATCCTGCAGAAGCAGAGCGTCTACTGTATAGCGTTTGTTGTCGGCGTCAGCCGTATGTGATTGCCTGGCCTGGTCGTAGGTTTCGGGATTTACGTCTGCCCGGCTGCCTGGCAGAAGTATTGCGTCGCATTTCTCCATCAGTTTCATGACTTCCCCAGGCGACTTATCCAGCGGAATGGCCACCGGTTCGCCACCTGCCATTGCGACTGCTTGCTCATATTGCGGCAGGGCCCGCGCAGCGTAGTCGGGGTCGCCTGAGTGGGGAACGGGTATGGCGATGCGAGGAGGCATTACTTCAATTTTACTGCACCGTGTTTTACCGGCGCTTGGCACCTGGGGATCGAGCTTTCTTTGTGCTTTTGTTCTTCTCGACTCGGCGATTCCAGGCGGTTCGCAGCGCGCCGGTGAGGACGTCCTCGTTGGCTGCAGCCAGACGAACGTGAGTTGCTCCCATTCTCCCCCATCCGCCAGGTACAGGTAGGAAGATTTCAGGCAATTCACTTACGAAATCGGCCTGCTGCTCGGGTGTAAGCAGCAGGTTTCCGTAGCCCTGCTTCTGAGCAGCGAGGGTAGCGAAAATTCGGCCGCCCACGCGAAAATCGGGCGATCCCATGTGGGAGCCTTCTTCGGCCCCTTCAAAGCTCAGGGCGATGCGTCGGAAATCGGCGGTGTTCATTGAACCGAATAAAAATCTTAAATCGCAGAGCTCGCAGCGAAAAGCCTCCAAAGGTCGGAGAGAAAAGGTCAACCTCTACCGGCTGGCGCGCGCGATACCCTCCAGTGTTTTGGCACGGCGGTAGTGTCGCAATTCGAGCGCTGTGCTCGATATCAGTACCACGGCGCACACGATCAGTGCAGCCGGAAGGGCTATCAGCCGGTACGCCATGGACATATCGGGGTGGCTGCCGTGCAGTTTGGCGCCGGCCAGCAAGCTGGCGATCCCCAGAAAAAGACACACCGCAAACGTGAGACTCGTCACTACCAGTGTTACCAGTACTACGCGCACCGGAATCAGATACCAGCGGGGGCTGCGCTCTCTCGATGATCGAGAATCCATGCTAGTTATTGTAAGCCTGTGAGATAGAATACTTTTCATGTCGCAGGCTGCACCTGCTATTACCCGTCCCCCGTCTGAAGTGGTTCGCCACACACCGGTTTCGCAGGCTCCTAACGGAATTTGTTACGCAATTTCGGGCGAAACTACGGTTTCAGAAAACGAAATAGCCCGCATGGTTTCGGCGGTTCCCGATGCCGCGGCTGCAGCGCTGCAGCGCAAGGCTTATTATTTTGTTCCTCTAACCGTAAACCAGGGCGATGAAACCATGATCGCCGATCGCTACGACATCGCTCTGAGCGATAACGCGGTTTGCCATCGCAATCTGGAACTGGGCGATTCGCAATGCGTGTTCATTTCCACCCGGCTGATGGATGATAAGTTTTCAGTGGCTTTCGAGTTTTTTATCAATGTGGGACACGCCGTGGTCGATCGTGCCGGCGTATCACAAGCCTTTGCCGATCTGGCGTGGAAGCAGGCTGAAGGCGGGATGAAAGGCGAGACTTCTCTCGATGCCTGGGAGGCGCGAAAGCTGGCTACATCATCTGGGCCCGATTCAGAGAAGCACAAAAACGAATTTCTGACCGCGGCCTTTGCGGATGCGATCTCCATCTACCTGCTGTCGCTTTACATTGACGTGGATTATTACGATCTGCGAGAACGCGACTACCCATTGCTGGCGCCTACCGCGATGGCTGAGCGACTCAGAAAAGTCGCGGAGCTGTTTCCGGCGAATCCGGGATTTGAGTTTGCGGTGTACTACAAGCGGCGGGGTTAGGCCTTAATCAATCACAATTTGAAAATGGTGTTCGCTGACGTTCGGCCTTGTAAATCGTAATCAGGGTCGAACTAAACTTGGCCGACAGCGCAGGAATGCGAAGCTGCCTGCGGCGGTGGAAGAGCCGCCGCAGAATTCTCGTCGCGCTTTTGAAAAACAAAAACGAGTAGAAGAGCGATCGTTTCTCTGATGATTAGTCCCCAGGCTAATGGATCGCCCACCATTCCCCTTGGTTTAGGTGCCTCCCTGGCACCTTCCTTTACAATCATCCGGCCATGGCGGTCAGAGTGCGTTCGTTCGCCAAGATCAATCTGGGATTGCGTATCGGCGCAGTGCACGCAGACGGATTCCATGAGCTGCGGACGGTGTATCAGACCATTGCGCTGCATGACTTCATAACGCTGCAAGCAAAACGCGGCAGCGGGATTGAAATTCAGTGTTCCAATCCGGCTGTGCCATGCGATTCGACGAATACCTGTTATCGAATCGTGGAAAAAGCGCTTAAAGTTCTGAAGACCAAAGCGCGGGTCGTAATTTCGATTGAAAAGAAATTGCCGGTCCAAGGCGGGTTAGGTGGCGCATCGGGCAATGCAGTAGCAGCGTTGATTGCTCTGCAGCACGCGCTTAAGAGAAGGCTGTCAGGGCCGGACAAATTGCGGATTGCAGCTGAGGTCGGTTCAGACGTCCCATTGTTTTTGGTTGGAGGAATGGTGTTGGGTACGGGG
>QHZY01000091.1 GCA_003224855.1 Acidobacteriota bacterium
TGAAATAAATAGACGAGCGGAAAACGAGAGGTGAGAGCGGAATTTGGCTCTCCCGGACGCAACATGCGCGGTCCAAAGCCTGCAAGTAGCGCATCACGAACCGGCTGCACTTCTTTAAGCCAGGTGACTGGATCAGGGCCGTCATCGTACGAATTCCAGCGCGGATCGTTGTAGTTCCCCCACACAATTCCCTTTGCGATCGAATCCTTGACGATCGAGTCCAGGCGGGCACGTTCCTGGTCAAGTGTTTCAGCTGATTGCCCCTGACTGTATCCCCACTGAATGGCAAACCGGTCATAGCTACCGACGCCCTGCATGTAAGCGTCAGAGAGATCGGCGGTTCCGTCAGGGCGAATGGCAATGCGGGGCGCAAAATAATCCATCACCGAACCGCGCCCATAGGTGCTGGCGACAAAATTATGCTCAAGCCCAAGCACATGTCCCATTTCGTGGCAGGTCAGCAGTGCGAGCCGGGCCTGCATCACCTTTTCCTCGTCAAGTTTTGGATCCAGGCGATCGAGGCCCGCAAACAGGTCGAACGAGTCTTCCCCCGCGCGACCTGAAGGAACAGCGGCTTGCCAATAGTTATTGACCGTTCTCATGCGATGGGAATCGAGTTGAACCACGGCATGCAGGATTTCACCCGTGCGTGGATCGGCATGACTCTGGCCTACGGACCAACCGCGTCCGGACCGATTGGTCCACTGGATCGTCGGATAGCGCACGTCCATCGGGCTCGCGCCTTCCGGGAGATCCTCAATGCGTAAGGCATTTTTGAATCCCGCCTGCTCGAAAGCCTGGTTCCACCAAAGCGCTCCGCGGCGCGCGGCAGAACGGACAGGTTCTGGTATCGCTCTATCGAGATAGAACACAAGTGGTTTTACCGGCTCACTCAAAGCAGCATTGGGGTTCTTCTTCTGCAGCCGCCAGCGGTTTACCAGATAGCGATTAAGAGGACGATCATAGGGCTCGGCGAAGTCTTGAAATGGAGTCGCAAAAAAACCCACGCGGGGATCCTGCTCACGAATCTCGTATCCGGCCTGCGGAAGAGCCAGGAAAGAGTGGTGCTCACGCACTGAGAGGACGTGCGGATCAGGTTGATTGAGATCGCTTTCAGTGTCGGTGGTGAAAGTAAGTAACGCCTCAATTTCTGTGTTCAACGGAAAGCTGCCGGACTGTTCAAGATCGACCACACTGCGCCCGCTATCCAGGCGCCAATCGATCGGTTTTGAAGATGAATCGCGAATTAGCGCACCGCCGACTGCGCGCGTCGGTCGCCGCAGTTGCGAGAGAAGATCGACAGCATCGCGTATCACAAGATTCTGCGCATTGACAAGCAGAGTTCCGTTCTCATCAGCCTCGATGGGAAGCGCCGCTAAAACCGACGCAGGGAAGCTGTATTCCACCGAGCGCTTAAGGTCAGGGCTGCCCTGGCTTGCGCGAAAGCCGGTATTTTCCTGGATCACCAGCAGAGTTTTACCGGTGCGGCGAAACCGGCAGAGAGCGGCACCGCCAAAGGTGCTGCGATCGGCAAAGACGTTGGTCGATCCGATTCCGCTTCCAAGCCCAGTAAAGTACAAGAACTCCCGGCCGAGGACGGTGGGGGGAAGTTCAAAGAGCATCTCACCTTTCTTCTCGTCCCAGTAGTAAGGGAAGAAACCGTCGTGTTTCTCAAGGCCTGCGGTGCGCGACGAGATGGTGAGCTTTTCAGTTTGGGCCAACGAAGGCACAAGCAGGACGATAAGTGTGAACAGTGCGATGAACGACCTCATGGCCGATTTTATACATGAAGCCACCAGATATGCTCAAACGTCGTCTCAAGAGCGTGAACTTATGCAACGGCTCTCTATTCGAACGCACAAAAAACGTGAAGTTCTCGACATAACGGAGAAAGCGCAGAAAGCACTTCCGGTCGAGACCGGCATCTGCCATCTTTTCGTTCTCCACACCACTGCCGCATTGACCACTGCTGATCTGGATCCCGGGACAGACCTCGACATGTTGGACGCTTTTGAGGCGATGATGCCGAGATTGCGCTACCGGCATCCCCATGATCCTGAGCATGTCCCGGATCACATTTTGTCTTCCATGATAGGCACCTCCATCAGCATTCCCTTCGAGCACAGGCGATTCGTGTTGGGCACCTGGCAGCGGGTCATTCTGGTCGAGTTAGACGGGCCACGCGACCGCGAACTGGTTCTCTCTATCGCAAATTGATAAGGCGCTGCCGGTCTACTGGCCCGGTGTGCCCTCTGTACATAATTCTCCTGATAGACAGGTTGCGAGTTCCTGCCCTACCGTCCTAGAGCTAAGTAAAGCGTCTATTCAGGAGGTGGGTTACGAATCAAACACTTCGCATTCTGGTGGCCGACGATCACGAGGTGGTACGTCGTGGTGTGGTAGCTATGCTGTCAGCGCATCCTGGCTGGCAGGTGTGCGGCGAAGCCGTGGACGGACGCGATGCGGTGGAGAAGGCTACGCAACTGAATCCGGACATCGTAATACTGGACATCGGCATGCCGAACCTTAACGGCCTGGAGGCCGCTCGGCAAATTTATCGTCATAATCCACGCCACCGCATCCTCATTTTAACCATCACAGATACAGAACAGGTGGTGGTGGAGGTACTCAAGGCGGGGGCAACCGGCTATCTGCTGAAATCCGATGCCGGGCGCGACTTGATCGCGGCGGTGGAGACATTACAGCGGAACAGCACATTTTTCAACTCGCGGGTCGGACAAATGGTACTGAGTGGGTTTCTGAACGGTCGCGAGCCTGGCGTCCCGGCAGACAATGCTACTGGCCCGAGCCTGACGTCGCGTGAGCGGGAGATTGTGCAAATGCTGGCAGAGGGAAAAAGCTCGAAAGAAGTTGCAGTGGCTTTAAACCTGAGCGTCAAGACCGCGGAAACGCATCGAAGCAACATCATGCGCAAGCTCGGATTGCACTCGGTCAGCGCCCTGGTTTTATTCGCAATAAGGAACAACATAGTGCAGATTCCGATGCTCGGCACTCCGGGAGAAATGTCGGCGCCCGGTTCAGATGTTGCATGAATCGCAAGTGAAATGATCAATCAAGGAGAGCGCTTATGCTTTGGACAATTTTTGTGATTCTGCTGGTTTTGTGGCTGCTGGGGCTGGTCAGTTCTTACACACTGGGTGGGTTCATTCACATACTGCTGGTTTTGGCAGTGATCGTATTGATCATTAACCTGGTGAGCGGTCGACGCACGGCAGTTTAGTTGAACATTTGTCTCTGGCCCCGATAGCGTGTTGCTTTCGGGGCTTTTTGAGTTTTATGCCGGTGGACAATCACATCACGTCGGACAGTGCCAAGGTCGACATCGCGAATTCCCAGAATTCGATTGAGAAAAAGCGTCAAACGGAACCGCAAGGCCTGCGAAAAGCGCCTACCCCGAAGAAGCTTAGTATCCGCGAACTGTTGAAGCCACACATCGTGGCTTTAGGCCTGGGTCTGCTTGCTGTAATCGGCGAGAGCGTTGCTAACCTGCTTGAACCCTGGCCGTTGAAAATTGTACTGGACAACGTTTTGAAGACCCGGCCCATTCACGGATGGCTGAACCGGTTTGTGCTTTCCACCGCGGGTGATGACAAAATTGCCGTTCTTAAGTTTGCGTGCGCATTTGTCATTGTGATCGCGGTATTCGACGCAATCTGCTCGTATGCAGAGAAATATTTCACCACCAGCGTCGCACAGTGGGTCACGCATGATCTCCGCCGTACCCTTTATCTTCACATCCAGCGGCTGTCGCTGGCATTTCATGATCAGAAAAAGACGGGCGACCTGATCAGCCGTGTCACCAGCGACATCGACTCCATCCAGAGCTTTATCACTTCCGGCTTACTGGGGGGCGTGATCAACGTCATTACTCTTCTGGGTATGGTCGGGGTGATGTTGTATCTGAACTGGAAGTTCACACTTATCGCGTTGTCCGTTGCCCCGATACTTTTCGCAGTAGTTTTCTCCTACACGCGGCGAATCAAAAAGGCCTCGCGCGCGGTCCGCAAAAAAGAAGGCGAGATCGTGTCAGTGATTGAAGAGGTCTTTTCATCCATCCGGGTGGTGAAAGCATTCGCGCGTGAAGAGTACGAACAGCGAAGGCTCGAGGAAGAAAGCCTGGAGGGCGTGGAAATAGCGCTGCAGGCGCGAAGTCTGAAGGCGAAGCTTGCGCCACTCGTGCAAATCATAGTGGCTGTGGGAACTTGCCTGGTTTTGTGGTATGGCACCCGCATGGTGTTGAGCACTGCGCTTTCGGCCGGCTCGCTGATCGTCTTCATCCTGTATCTCGGGAAGATGTACAAGCCCATGCAGGAGCTTTCGAAGATGACGGATACCTATTCGAAAGCTGCCGTTGGCTACGAGCGAATTCAGGAAGTGATGCAGACCGACAGGGAGGTGAAGGATTTACCCAGATCTCGGCGAGCCCCCCGCTTCAAGGGCGATATCGAGTTCGATCATGTCGACTTTGAATACGAAGACGGCAGGCCGCTTCTGCAAGATTTCACTATGAAGGTGAAGGTGGGGCAGGTCGCCGCGCTGGTAGGACCCACCGGGGCCGGCAAGAGCACGATCATCAGCCTGATACCACGTTTCTACGATCCTGTTTCCGGTGTTGTGAAGATAGATGGGATGGACGTGAAATCGTTCAAGCAGAAATCATTACGACAGCAGATCAGCTTTGTTTTGCAGGAAACAGTGCTGTTTCACGGCCCGGTTTGGCAAAACATCGCTTACGGCAAGCCGGAGGCTACGCGCACCGAAATTCTTAAAGCCGCCGAAGCGGCAAATGCCCACGAATTTATCGCGAAGCTGCCGGAAGGTTACAACACCGTACTTGGGGAAAGAGGGATGACGCTCTCAGGAGGACAGCGCCAGAGAATTGCCATTGCTCGAGCGGTGATTCGCAACACACCTATCCTGATCCTGGACGAACCCACTTCAGGCCTGGACTCTGCGTCGGAGAAACTGGTGTTCGAGGCTCTCGATCGATTGATGGAAGGAAAAACCTCAATTGTGATTGCCCATCGGCTCTCGACCGTACGCCGGGCCGACGTGATTTACGTCATCAAGGATGGCCAAATTGTTGAATTTGGAAGGCACGACGAGCTGATGGAAAAGGGCGGACTCTACTCCGAACTTCATCGCCTGCAATACGGGGAAGAAGGCGTTCCGGAAACCTCAAACAGCTAAACACGATCAAAGCTTGTTCAAATCGCTGATTCTCTGCTGCACGACGGCGGTGAACCCTTCGACCTCAGTGGGTGAGAACCCTGCCGATCGAAATGCATCGCGTATCTGATCGGGCGAGAGCTGGGCGAGAAGCGATCCAATCCATTTTGCGTCTTCACGAGGAATATGCCTTCCAATCCATCGCATGCGCAGGCGCCTCAGCAATCCGGGCAGATTGAAGAAATACAGAATCGCCGGACGGCTCGGCGTGCCGAAATCGACATATCCTGGGGTAGCTTTGCTGATGAATTTCGATTGCCGGTAAGATTTGAGATCGCCTTTCGATCCCATCCAACTCCAGCCGAAACCGGTGGTTCCGAAGCTCGCGCCCAGATCGCTTACCAGATACTTAGAACCGTGATCGTCGCGCTCGATGGCATTGTTTGTATCTTTGAGGTCCCAATTGTTGATAAGTGCCATCATGACTCGAAGGCCATTGAACGCGCGCTGGTTGGAAAACGGGTTCTTGCGCCATCGCCATTCGCCGATCTTTTTTGCATGGCGTTTAAGACGAACATCGTGGAGCTGTCCGCCGGTAACAAACTTCTGCCCTCTTTTCAGGTGCACTGGCAAATCGGACACGTCCGATTCTTTGAGAAGATAATTTTCATCGGTAAAGTAGCCCACCGCCCAAAGCAAATGCGCAGCGGCGGTTTCGGGCTGGGCTTCAACGCCCATCTTCACTGTCCACTTAACTCCATTTCGATCTTCCGCTGTGAACTTGGGATTAGTGCCCTGCATGTCTTCCTTGACGAACTTGAGAGGTGGTTGGGGTTTAGCTTCAGAGCCGCCGGCGCCGTAGGAGAGATTTCTTGATCGGATGTCAGAGGGCTCACTCCAGAGAATTGGCAACGTTCCGCCTGTATCTTGCTTCGACAAACCCTGACACACGGCGGGCACGCTGCTCGCGACGAGCAGCATCAGGACCGCCAGCTTATTAGTTGTCATCAGCAGCTCCAGTTAGGGAGGGTTGTAAACTCAACGATCCGATCACATTGAAAAAATTGGTGCTAAGGGAAGCAAACTCGTGTGATATCCGGCATCTCAGCATTGATCTGAGTTGATGGAAATGGGTATGCGGTTGCTTTGTAGCGCAAATTTCTCGTGCTTGGGAGCCTAAAAACCAGTGAAACTTTTGATCCAGCCCGGCGACGGTATTACCGCACTTGTGCGTGGCATCGAAAAGGCGCGCAAGAGCGTCGAGGTGGTGATCTTCCGTTTCGATCGAACTGAGTTGGAACGTGCCATGGTGAACGCCGCCAAACGCGGTGTCTTTGTTCACGCACTCATCGCCTACACCAACCGGGGGGGAGAAAAAATCCTGCGCAAATTGGAGATGAGATTTCTTTCCCACGGAATCACGGTGGCGCGGACGGCCGACGACCTGGTCCGCTATCACGGCAAAATGATGATTGTTGACCGGAAGGAGTTATATCTTCTGTCTTTCAACCTGACTCACCTCGACATAGAACATAGTCGTAGCTTTGGGGTGGTAACGCGAAACCGGCAGCTGGTGCAGGAAGCAGGCAAGCTTTTTGATTCCGACACCCGCCGTCAGAGTTACGAATCCGGGTGCCCGAATTTTTTGGTGAGCCCGGTAAACGCCCGCAAGCAATTAACTGCGTTTATTCGCGCAGCAAAACAGGAATTGCTTATATACGACCTGAAGATCAGCGATCGCACGATGATTCGGCTGTTAGAAGAACGGGCGAAGGCGGGGGTGCGAGTGCGCGTAATTGGCAAATTAACTCGCAAGAACTCCAAAGTGGAAGTCAAGAAACTTCAGGGCATCCGGCTGCACGCACGCGTAATAATCCGTGATCGCAAGCACGCTTTCATGGGCAGCCAGAGTCTTCGCGAACTGGAACTGGATGGCCGCCGGGAAATCGGGATCCTGTTTCGAGATCCTAAGGTGATCTCCAAAATGGCTGACGTATTCGACCAGGATTGGAAAAAAGGCGCCGTTGCAACGCTTGGCGCAGCAGATACAACCACGGCTGCGCCCGCCAAGGCAGCCAAGCACGTAGCGCGCAGCATCGCCAAGAAGATTCCTCCGGTTGCGCCAATCATGGAACAGGCGCTCGCAGAGGCGGGGAAAGGGAATGCGGATGCCGACCTCGATTTCAAGAAAGTCGAATTGACCGTGAAGGAGGCCGTGAAGGATGCGGTGAAAGAAGCGGTGCAGGGCATAGTTGAGGATGCAGTGGAGGAATCTCGGGCATGAGGCAAGGCGCGAGCCTGGTCTGCGGTGTCGGACTTATTTTGTTCAGCTTGCTTGCGTCCGGCCAGCAGGCAGTCAATCAGAATTCCGTTATTCTTGCCGATTTCTCGCGTCGGGTAACGGAGTATGTGAAGCTGAGAAAAGCTGCTGATGCCGGAATTCCAGCTTCGAAGCAGAGCAATTCACCACAAGAAATTGCACAACGAGAGCATTCGGTGGCAGAAAAAATTCAGAGTGCGCGTGCGCAGGCCAAACAGGGCGATATTTTCAGCCCACAAATTGCAGATCTATTCAGGCAGTTAATCAGGCAGTCATTAAAAGCTGAGCAGGGCAAGCAGATTCACCAAAGCCTCCGACACTCTGAGCCGGTGAGAGGAACTGCTCAGGTCAATCGCCCTTATCCGCGGGCCGTGCCGCTGCAGTCGATGCCGCCGACTCTGCTGAAGAACCTGCCCGAACTCCCACAAAGTCTTGATTATCGCATCATCAATCATGACCTGATATTGCGAGACGTGGAAGCAAACCTGGTCATCGACATCATCCCCGATGCAATGCCGTCACAACATGTCAATGCTGCCCAATAAAATTGTCGCGTTTGCCGCGTGGATAGCGTTGGTATTGTGCCCGGCATCCAGTAGAGCTCAATCCATCACCCCGGCTGAGATTGCGAAGTCATCCCGCAGCGGGCCGGATCTCACCCTTCCACTCGAGAGCAAGTCAGTCCGATTTGCTGTAATCGGTGACAGCGGGACGGGAGATGCTCCCCAGTATGAAGTAGCCGCGGAGATGGAAGCCTACCGTAAAGCTGCCGGCTTCGATTTTGTAGTGATGCTGGGTGACAATATCTACGGCGGCCATTCCGCGCGCGATTTCGAACGCAAATTCGAGCAGCCCTACAAGCCCCTGTTGGATGCGGGCGTAAAGTTTTACGCAGCGCTGGGCAATCATGACGATCCAAACCAAGAGCGCCTCTACAAACCGTTCAATATGAACGGAGAACGTTACTACACGTTCAAGAAGGGCAATGTGGCGTTCTTTGCGCTGGACAGCACCTATATGGATCCCAAGCAGCTCGAGTGGCTGGAAAAAGAGCTGCGCAACTCGAATGCTGATTGGAAGCTATGTTTCTTTCATCACCCTCTCTACTCTGACGGGAAATTTCACGGGCCGGATACGAACCTTCGCAGCCAGCTCACACCATTGTTTTTGAAATATGGCGTGAATGTCGTTCTTTCGGGTCACGAGCACGTCTACGAACGCATCAAGCCGGAACGGGGAATCTATTATTTTGTTTTAGGAAACTCCGGCCAGTTGCGTGTGCACAATCTGCGGCCCTCGTCTGAAATGCAAACCGGCCTGGATACCGATCAAGGGTTTATGCTGATTGAAATCAGCCGTGACAAGCTGTACTTCCAGACCATTTCGCGCACGGGAAAAACGGTCGACGCGAGTGTGCTTCCACGGCAGAGCAAGCCAGCCGAAGTTTCGAACGTCCACTAACCATGCGCGCCTTGGCCGTCCGGTTAACCTCCCTTCGCGTGATATGCTTCGAATTGCGCGTGGAG
>QHZY01000234.1 GCA_003224855.1 Acidobacteriota bacterium
AATGCATCAGACGTCCGCCCAGCAATGCGCCCAGCGGATTGGCATCGTTGGGCAACACGATTTCGTTCATTTCAGATTGCGAGTCGCGCACCGAGCGCGGCTGTGAAAGATCTTCGTTGTTCTTCATGACGTGACGCTCGCTGCCGGAGCCTGCGGCGTTCTGCGCACAAGATAACACTGCAGAAAGCACTCCGCCATCTTCTGGATACGCTCATCCTGATGGTTCAACGCCCAGTATCGGGTAAGCAGATTGCAACTCAGCATGCCATGAGAGACGGGAGCATGAGACTTCTCAAGAACATAGTTGAGGACGACTTCAGAGCCCCGGTCGGAAGCAATTCCGAAACGGACGGCATCGCCCGCCCGCTCGTCTGGAATTCTTGCGCACTTCGCGTAACCCAGATTGCATGAGTCATGCAATTCCTCCTGGGAAGGTTGGACCCCTTCGTGGCCGGGCGCCTGACACAAGCCACTCCAGCCGCCTCCAAGCGGCAGCCGTGCAGGGTGGATCCAGGCTCCGCCTTCCAGAATTTCAACAGGCATAAAAAACGGACAGGCCAATTGGGAACTCCGATGCGTGCATTGTACTCAGGAGCGCCTGCCGTAACAAACTAACGAACGCATTATTGTGTAACCTGAAAGTATATGGATCGAATCGCGATGTTGAAGGACATCCTTTCTCAGAACCCGCGTGACTCATTCGCCCGTTATGGGCTGGCTATGGAGTACCTAAATAGCGGGAAGTTGCCGGAAGCGTTGGATGAGTTTGAGACGCTGCTCAAGGAACATCCGGACTATACCGCCGGGTACTTTATGGCAGCGCAAACCCTGTCCAAAGCCAGCCGGAGCGACGAAGCCAAAAAGATGTTGCAGCAGGGGATCGCGGCCGCGCAGCGAACCGGGAATGAGCATGCGCGTTCTGAAATGGAAGGCATGCTTTCCGACCTGAGTTGAATCTTACTTCAACATCCGCGCCATGCCCCATTCCACCAGGCCCGGGAACAGTTGATAGAGTTTCACCATGGGGTGCATGGTCCAGGGGACCACTACTTCTCTTTTCTGCTTCATATATCCTTCCAGAACAGCGCGCGCAACACGTTCTGCGCTGACCCCGCGAACGCTTGAAGGGCGTACGTTCTTTACTGTCCTCCCCTGTTTTACATTCCTGCCAAAGTCAGTACGCACATAGCCCGGGCAGACGGTCATAACGTGAATGCCACGTCCCAGCAGTTCGATACGAGCAGCCTTTCCAGCCGCGTTCAGCGCAAATTTGGTGGCGCTGTACATGGCGTGATAAGGAAGAGGAATATGTCCCGCAACGCTGGAAATGTTGATGATCGCTCCGCCACGTTGCTGAGTCATGACCGGCAACACCGCCTGCATGGCGGTAAGGGCGCCGAAGAAGTTGATCTCAAACAGGTCGCGCACTGACGACAGGTCCGCCTCCACCACTGAATCGCGATAGCCCACACCTGCGTTGTTGATCCAAATATCGACACGCTGAAAATGATGCATGGTCAGGCTGAGAACGCGATCAATCTCCTCTCGATGGCGCACGTCGCATGCCAGCGCCAGAGTGCGATCGAGATGTCCGATGCGGGCACGCGCGGCTTCGGCGCGACCCGCGTCCCGTGACAGCAGAACAATTCTTGCGCCTTGACCTGCAAAGACCCGGGCCAGAGCTTCCCCAATGCCCATGGAGGCGCCGGTTATGACTACTACTTTTTCGTCCAGGCCGGATGGCGAAGGCATGTTGAGCTTTTATGCTTATTGCGCAAAGCGAGTCAAGCGCCAGGCGTTTACAATCGAGATTGGTTTCCCGTTATGGCTTCTCTGCTTCCGGTTTTTCCGCTCGAACTTGTCCTGCTGCCGGGCGCGCCTTTACCCTTGCACATCTTCGAGCCTCGCTACCGCGAGATGATTTCCGAGTGCCTGGAGCGTAACCAGACCTTCGGTGTGTTGCGGGCAAAAGAAGAGACCATGGCCGAAGTCGGATGTACAGCAGAGATCATTGCAGTGACAAAGAAATATCCTGACGGGCGGATGGATATCGTCACCCAGGGCCGCGAGCGTTTCGAGGTCGTGCGCCTGAACCATGAGCGGTCGTTCCTGCAAGCTGAAATAATGCTCATCAAAGACGAAGGTGAAAAGGCTTCTGAAAAAGATGTCGGCCAGGCGGTACAGCTTCATGGCGAGATCATGCGCTTGGCGGGCGCACAGCCAGCCAGCATCGCAGATATAGATGTTGCTCAAGTTGCGTACTTTTTGGCGGGCTCGCTGCCGCTCGATCTGGATTTCAAACAGAGCCTTCTCGGGATGAAGTCAGAATCGGAGCGGATTCAATCCCTCATATCCTATCTCCAGTCCGTTCTTCCTAACCTGCGACACTCGGTGCGAGTTCGCCAAAAGGCCAGTGGAAACGGCCACGCACACTGAGCGGCGTATAATCCGCCTTGTAGGCTCGTTTTTTCGGGGGTTTCGTTCATGAGTTCTCCGCGCACACTTGGCGAGCTTCGCCAGAGTCCTTTTTCCGAAAGCTTTTTAAGCCCTCGCCGTGTAAAAGACGAGTTGCGCGAGAACCTGACCGCGAAGCTCTGTGCCGGCACAACCATTTTTCCCGGCATCGTTGGTTATGAAGACACCGTCGTTCCGCAGATCGTTAACGCGGTTTTGTCACGACACAATTTCATCCTGCTCGGGCTCCGCGGGCAGGCGAAAAGCCGCATCTTGCGCGCGCTGACCTCGCTGCTCGATCCGCTCACGCCCTACGTGGCAGGGTGCGAGATTCACGATAATCCTTATGCCCCCATTTGCCGGCGCTGTCGCGAACTGATCGCCGAACGCGGCGACGAGACGCCGATTGCTTACCTGACCCAGGAGCAGCGTTACGTGGAAAAACTCGCTACTCCGGATGTGACCATTGCCGATCTGATCGGCGACATCGATCCCATCAAGGCGGCGCGAAGTGGACACGAACTGGGCAGCGAGCTGACCATCCATTACGGGCTGCTGCCGCGAGCCAATCGTGGAATTTTTGCCATCAATGAGCTGCCCGATCTGGCGGGAAAAATTCAGGTGGGCTTGTTCAACATCATGCAGGAAGGCGAC
>QHZY01000235.1 GCA_003224855.1 Acidobacteriota bacterium
AGCGGGTGAAAGAGACCACCCGCATACCGGTGCTTTTGACAGTTGGCAAACTGGAACCATTCAAGCCGGACGAAGCGCGGCGGGTTAAAGCGGACGGGTTCATCGTAAAACCCTTCGAAGCCAGCGAGTTGCTGAGCGCACTCAGCAAGCTGGAAGACAAGATTGTTCCTCAGCCACAGCCTCAGAAACCGGGCCGCTTCGCCAAAACCCTGGCCGCTTTCGACCAGGCGGATAAGGCCAACGGCGAGCAGTTCGGTGATAGAGAGACTGGATGGAAAAACCGGCTGATCATCCCGACTGGCGCGCACAAATCTGAAGAGCCGCAAGTCCTGGAAGTTCCCGAGCCGGCAATGCATACCCCGGAGGCACGCCCGGAACCGGTGGAACAGAAGACGGTTCAAGAAGCGCGTGAAACGGTAGTTGAACCCGTTAAGGAGTTTGAGCGGCCACTTCCAGCTGGAATTCCTGCGGACATCACCGCTGACGAGATTGCCGCTATCAGTGCAGCGGCTGCCAGTGTTGGTTCGCCCGCTGCTGAGTCAGAGAACGCGCAGGGCCAGGCAGGGATCGAAGTGTTTGCGCCTGAAAGCGTAGAAGCTACCCCTTCGATCGCGGCCAAAGAATCCATGGAACCGGCGCATGTTGAAGCGCAGGCCGCCATAACAGAAGAAGCCGTGGCCACAGTTCTGGCGCAAGCCGCTGCCGAAGTTTCGGAGGCAGAACCGGAGCAAACGGCTCTGTCAGGAAAAGATTCGGATGTGATGGCCGCGATTGCGTCGCTTGCCCCAGCGGTTCAACCCGAAAGTGCGGCATCACGCGAAGCTGCGCTTACCGGGCCACGCTGGCTCGCGAAATCAGCCGAAGTCACTGCGGAAGAAGCCGCACTCGATCTGCATGCCGAAATGGCGGCTGCACACCGGACCGCAACAGCAGAGACATCAGCCGGGCCGACGGATGCGGTGGCAACAATGGCGGTGGCCGAAACTGCCGTAGCTCAGCCGGCATCATCTGGCGAACCGGCAGTGCTTGCCGAATCGGCGTACGCTCCAGCGATTGAGAAAGTTGAAAGTCAGATCACTGAAGCTCAGATCACTCAGACTCAGATCACCGAGCCTCAGATCACTGAAACTCAAGTTGATGAGAATCAGGCCGGTGAGACTCAAATCAGGGAAGGAGCCTTCGCTGCAGCCGCAGGGGCGGGCGCACAGGAAGTTGCCAGCGCTGTTTCTGCGCCGGCTCCAGTGGAAGCTACACCTGAAATGCCGCCTAAGGATTCCGAATTGGCTGCGGCCTGGCAGAACTGGAAGCAGATTCGCAACTCAATCGTCGGCTCCAATCTTACCGAGCAGATCGCGGAAGTGGCAGCGGCAGAGATCAGAACTGGGGCGGAAAGCGCTCAGGAATCTGAGCAGGCAAGTGAGCAAGAATCAGCCGCGGATCAATCCAGCGAACCAGCCGCGATCGCGAGCATTGTCGATAGCGTTCTGGCCGAACTCAAGCCCAAGCTGATAGAAGAGATTGCCCGGAAGATGAACGCCGAAAGAAAGGCGCCCAAGAAGAACTAGCTACAGCTTGTTCAGCCCATCCAGCGCCGCAACCTTATAAGCCTCTGCCAAAGTTGGGTAATTGAAAACCGCATCGCGAAAATATTGGATCGTTCCTCCCATGGTCAGTACCACCTGTCCGATATGAATAATCTCCGCGGCCCGGTCGCCGATGATATGCACGCCCAGCAGCTTAAGCGAATCAGGATCGAATAGCAGTTTCAGCAGGCCCTCTTCATCGCCCAGCATCTGGGCTTTAGCCAGTTCCGCGTACCGCGCCAACCCGACTTCGTAAGGGATCTTTTCCTTAGTTAACTGCTCCTCGGTAAGGCCAACCATGGAGATTTCAGGGATGGTGTAGATTCCGTAGGGTATGAGGTTGGCCGGCATCGTGCCCGGCTTGCCAAACATGTGGCAGCTTGCCAGGCGGCCCTGCTCCATGGAGGTGCTGGCCAGCGCGGGAAAGCCGATCACATCCCCTGCGGCGTAGATGTGGGACACCGCCGTCTGAAAGTGATCATTCACTGCCAGTTTGCCGCGTGCATCGGGAGCCAAGCCGGCTGACTCAATATTCAGCTGATCGCTATTAGCCTGCCGTCCGATGGTATAGAGCAAACCCTGGCCGTGAATGTTTTTTCCGCTCTCCAGCTTGGCAAAGACCCGGTCGCGTTCCTCATCGAAGCCGACCGAAACCACCTTCTCTCCTAAGCGGAACACGGTGCCCAGCTGCCGCAGCTGGAAGCAGAGGCTTTCGATAATTTCCCGGTCGGCGAAGTCCACCAGCACCGGGCGCTGGTCGAGCAAAGTAACTTTCACTCCCAGGGTGGCAAACATTGAGGCATATTCCAGGCCGATGATTCCCGCTCCCACGATGATCAGCTCTCGCGGGACTTCCTCCAGGCTGTGCAGCTGATCGGAATCGAAAATCCTGCGCCCATCGATCGGAATATCCTGGCTGTGCGCGGGCCGGGTGCCACAGGCGACCAGCACGTGACTGCCATGAATGACATGCGAGCCATCTTCGCCCTGGACCTCAATCGTATTCGGATCGGTGAAGCGCGCATCGCCTTCGAAGGTGGTGACGTAATTACGGCGAAGCTGTGCCTTGATAACCTCGATCTCGCGCGCCATAACCGCCTGCGCCCGGAAGATCAGGTCAGCCATCGAAATGCGGTCCTTTAATACATAACCTCGCCCGTAGAACGTTCGTTGGCGAAAGCCGCTCAGGTATAAAACCGCCTCGCGCAGGGTTTTGCTGGGAATGGTGCCAGTGTGAACACAGACGCCGCCGATGGTCCGCTTGCGATCGATGATCGCGACTTTTTTGCGCAGCTTGGCAGCGCAGATGGCGCCCTTCTGACCGGCGGGACCGCTGCCAATTACTACCAGGTCGTATTCATGGTTTTCCATACCGTCTCAACTCTCTGCCTGGCCACTCGGGTGAGGATCGCTTTCGCAAATAAACCGCGAGTTCACAACCAGAAAAGTACCAGCCGATGGGGAATTACCGCTCATTCTAATTTGAGAATCGCCGGGTAACTTCCCTCGCCTGGAATTTGCGCAGATTCACCGGCCAAGTCGGGAGACGGGTTCCGAACTGGGCCTGGAATATACGCCCTTTTCGCCGAGCACACCTGAGGCGCCCCGGGCGCTTGCATGAAATAAACCGTGCTGTTGCCTACCACCGTTGCAGTTGCATTTGGAAGTATAAGCAGCGCGGTCTGTTCGTCGATGGCAATGTCGCGCGGAGCGGACGACCATCCGTTGAGAGAGATGCGGCACATGAAAGCCAGGTCTCGTCCCATGCGGTCGCGAGTGACGAAGTGCGGATCACCGATGATCCCCGCCAGGCTCGATATATTCACAAAGTCGCGGTCCAGGGTGATATAGCGGGTGAATGGATCGGCCAGGGCCTGGCTGGAAGTTACACCCTGACTGGCAAGCGCCGAGTATACAAACTGGGTAAGCACGTTCATGCCGGCGCTGGTGCCGCCGATGGGTACGCTGCGCGTGATCAGGGTGTTCAGATTGTCTTCAACCGGCGTTCCCTTCCAGAAGTTGATGTAATTGGATTGATCACCGCCTGCGATCCAAAGCGCCTCCGCCTTCTGAATGGTGGAAATGACAAAGGGATCGCTGGCCGCGGCACGGTTAGGAATGATGAGCGTGGCCACCGAATTCTCATTCGGGCAGAGCTGCTGGATATAGGGATTGTAGGCGTCGGTGCCGGTGGCGCGGATGATCAGGAAGTCTCCGTTGCCGCTCCGGCCGCACATCCATTGAAAAGCGGCGTCCACATCGGTGCCGCCGCCCATCAGAACGGTGCCGCCGGTAGTTGTGCTTGTTACATCGTTAGCGTTGCCCACGCGAAAATATGAATACTGTTTGGCGGCGAACGCCGGCGTAATAAAACAGGCTGCAATCAGGCTCAGGGCAAGGATTCTGGACATAAGGCCTCCTTCAGGGCGGCACATGATAGCGCGCCGGCCTGAGGGGAGGCAATCGGCGAATTGTTATGGAAGCGGAGCTTCGCTCGGCCGGACAGCCGAGCGCGCGGTTCCTACGTGTGACTTGCCTATTTTGTAATCACGCCGCAGGCGATGCGATCGCCGGAATTGCCGGAAGGATCGGTCTTCATGTCATCGGCTTTGGCATGGATCACCAGCGAGGTTCCCCCGTTGCTGAAGATTGAGTGACTGTCATC
>QHZY01000092.1 GCA_003224855.1 Acidobacteriota bacterium
TCATTGACCCTCTCTTCACCCGCGAACCCTGCGGAACGCATTCACTGCCAACACTTCGCTGGTGTGCCCTGGATGTTCTCGTTTAAGCCGTTCTTGGAGAGTCGTTATGTCGCGGCCGCGACTTGAGGACTGGCAATCGTACATTTCATAGATACATTCGCAACCAGCAACCGGACATCGCACGCGCTCTGATTTGACAGCGTACTTAATCACGAACTTATAGCAGGTCCAGCAGCATCTCGCACCAGAAAATGTGCGGGTTTGTGCTTCCTAGAAGAACAAATTCAAGTCAAATATAGGTCAAAGGCCAGCTCACTTTCCGCTTGAGTTTGCCCGCCTCGGAATGCCCTCAAGAGTGTGAATCTACAGAGCGAAAATAATAGTGAAAGCAATAATTTATGCTGCAATTGAGTTGGAGCATTCTGCTTGAGCTAAGAGCGCCATCATTTCGTGCAAGGTCGCAATCTCAAACTCCGAAATGGTGCTCGCAATTTCCAGTATGTCCCGAACGGAGCATGAGGGATTAAACATCTTTAACTGAACATCGTGGTCCCGCGCCCAGCGTTGCAGGAAAACCAGTATGCCTAAAGCACCACCTTCAAGGGCATATAGTTCTGACAAATCGAGTACTACGATTTCTGAATCCGCTTGTGACATGACGGCGTCGCGTAACCTAAAGGCGGCATCACTTCGTACAATGCTGCCCTCACATTCAACGACAGTCATATTGCCGATTTTTTCAATATGTATGTTGCACATGACGTCCTCCAGAGGTGAACCCAAGGAATACCGGTCTTAAAACTCATGTCCCTTGGCTAACGCTTGCGCACATCTTTCAGAGAAGCGAGCAGCTCATCTTGGGGCCTATCGGATTTTGAAATGACGTCTTTAATCCCAGCCGCGTGAGCGTCAGTTAAAAGTTGCTCGGAGTTCTGCATCGTAAACATCACCATTTCTGTCTTCGGGGCGCAAGTCGCAATTTGCCGTGCTGCCTCAAGCCCGTTCATCACAGGCATTTGCAAATCGAGCAGTACAACGTCGGGATGTAACTCTTTTACTTTCTCAACAGCTACTTTGCCGTTCTCTGCCTCGCCGCACACTTCCCAATCACTGTTTTGCTCGATGGTGGAGCGCAAAAGACGACGAATTAGGGCGCTGTCATCCGCGATAATAATTGTGTGTGACAAAATCAGCCTCAAACTGCCCAATGCAGGCTGCTGGCCGAGTCAAGTCTTACCAGGCGACGGTCGGCGACAAGGAAGGGCACCTTCACCGTACGCTTTAGGTGAGGGAAGTAAATACCCTGGATACTGTACGCTACCGCACTTTTGTGAGTTCGGTCCCGTACCGGGAGTCAGGAATAATATGTAGCTGCTCGTTTCTCGGGAGGGCGAAGCGATGTTCTTGGCCTGTGCCTCGATCTAAATCAGGCGGGCCGAACTGTTTTGTTCGTTGCTCCCGTGTCGAATCGCAATTTGGGCAAGAGAAAACTATCCATTTTTTCTCTAGCTTGACAGCTATTGGGAGCAGCGGAGAAGATGAGCACCTCGCAACGAATTAAGGTAAACACGAGATTCGCCGAAGAGCTTTCCAGATGCACGCAACAAGAATAGAATGTAAGGGTCTCTTCTAGCATCTTTCCGCCGCGCCCTCTGGGCGACGGTTCCTTGCTCAATCAGACAGCATTTCGCTGTTCAAGGAGCCGTTTATGGCAAAGCCACACCTTTCTGTCTCTTCAAGATCCCCAGCCGATGGTGACGGCAACCCGATTGGCAGCAGAATACTGCTGAGCCTTCCGCGCAAAGAGTACAACCAAATATTCGCGGAATTGGAATTGGTTCGTCTCAAACTGCACCAAGTCATTCACGAAGCCGGGGAAACAATTAAGTCCGGCTACTTTGTGAACTCAGGCCTGATATCAGTTCTCGCGGTTCAACCGGATGGGAAATCGATTGAGGTCGGACTGATTGGCCGAGAAGGGTTCGTCGGTCTGCCACTTTTGGTCGGGTACCACACCAGCCCTACCAGGATCGTGACCCAAGGCGATGGCAGTGCCTATCGATGTGATGCCCGGGCGCTCATCCGTGTTATGCGGGAGTGTCCTGAATTGCAGCAACAACTGCATCGTTTTAGTCAGCAACTAGCGATGCAAACTACACAGATTGCCGCCTGCAATCGTCTGCATAACTTAGAAGAAAGATTGGCACGGTGGATATTGATGACGCAGGACCGGCTTCTCTCAGAGACCCTGCCGTTGACGCAGGAATTTTTGGCGCAGATGCTGGGCACGCGCCGCGCCACTGTGACGGTAGCTGCGGGCATACTGCAAAAGGCGGGGCTGATTTCGTACACACGCGGAAATGTCGCCATCTTGGAGCGGAAACAACTCGAAGAGGCGGCTTGTGACTGCTATGAGATTGTGCAACACCAACTCAAGGAATGGGAGAACGAAACGAAAGGCTTTGTGCGGAACCGAACATATAGCGGTAAAGGAGCGGACTGACAATCTCCAGAGGTAGCGTTATTTTTCAGTCAACCAGGTGAGATGCTAATGAGCACAATCCAATCGATAAAACCGAATCTCTCTTCGCCCGATCGAGCAGCAGTCGAAACGACTGTACCGGTTACAACCCTACAATCCTGGAAAGAAATTGCTTCGGAATTTAATCGTGGAGTTAGAACCGTGCAGCGTTGGGAACGGGAGCTGAAAATGCCGATACGGCGGCTCGGTAAAGGGCTTCGAGCACCGGTGTTTGCCCTCAGAAGTGAATTGCACAGTTGGCTGCAAAGTATGGGTGGTGGCCTGCGGCCGAGTGGCAAAGGCGGAGGTTCCCATGACGCAGGGTGCAGTACCGAAGTGAGAATGGAACCGAATACCGGGCTTTTGCACGCAATTGAAAAGTTGTTCAGGACACGGTCTTCAAGGTGGGCGAAAGAAAAATGCATGGAATGTGGTTCGCCGATGAACTTTCTCAAGGGCCAGTTCTGGATTTACGGCACTAGAAAAAAGTGGAAGGCCTGTATCCCCTTCTGCCCAATCTGTAATGCGGACATCCTGAACCCGGACAGACACTCTCATCAAGTTCAATAAATCAGCCTTGGATCAGCGATTTCTCCTCCTCTGGCGGCTTGCCGCCCGGGTTGATTGGCGAGAAATGCCATTTCACTCATTGACTTTCCTGCTCAGTGTAGGCGGAAGCGACACCAGTGGCGGCTCAGGAGCGCCATCACCCAGAAATGAGTCCCACTCGAGGCAGTAGCGGGGGAACACTTTCTACAACAAAATCGGACAAATGCGGCAGCCGTGCTAATGGGTCGCGATCCCGCCCGCAGTTGCCTAGCAATTACGACGCTTTCGCTCTCGAAATATCCACTACTCCTCCGGGTGCCAATGTTCGCCTTGGGAGCAGCATCAATACTGCAATGCCGATCACTAAAAACAATGCGACACCGTAGAGTAGGTGTCTGCCTTCGTTGTGAAGCTGAAATGACTGGACTAGCATCACAGCGGCATGAGCAAAACTCGACCATGCAACGTAGGCGATCAGACTGCGGTGAACAGGTGGGTTACGAGCTGCCAGCAACATGAAAACGCCCAGCGTGACATACAGGCTGAGCAGCATCGGCACGGCAGGCTCTTCTTCGCCGGGGTGCAACAAGTACAACGCTATGGGATAGCTAAAGGCGATGAAGATTAGCCCAGCGAATACTAAAACAATCTTCAGCACACGTTCTCGATTCATGGTGCCTCCGTGTCGTCAACGTGTTTCTAGGATCCTAACAAGTTGTTCAGAAAACGGACAAATGAGCACAGCAAACATTATCTCCATTGAACCTACCGATTCAGGCGAGGTTATCGTCACGTTCAGTCTACGCGACGGAGAGATCGCGAAATACCTTTAAAAGGAGAACGCATGGAATTTTGCCGGAACAACCTTGAAGCCGGAAAGTCAGCGCGTAGCCGCACCCGACGCAGCAAAAGGTTATTAAACGATAGAAATTTTGTTATTTAGAATTAGGCCGACGCTCGACGACACGAATCTCGACTCGGCGGTTATACGCCCGGCCTGAAGCAGTCGCATTTGACTGAAGTGGTTGTGCGGATCCTAGACCTGCGACTTTGAGACGTTCCGGAGAAACGTGCAGGTCTTTTGTGAGCGCATCGCGAACCGCCAATGAGCGACGATTCGAGAGATCCAGATTGTAGGCCTCAGGTCCTGAATCGTCCGTGTGTCCTTCCAGCACTAGATCGAGCTCGGGATTGCTGGCGAGCATATCCGGCACTGCGTCTAAGGTGCCACGGGATTGCGAAGCGATTATGGCGCTGTCTTCCTCAAAATAGATGGTGACAATCGGTGCAGGTGCAACCGCGCCGTTTGAGTCTTGCGGATCCGAATTTGATACTGCCGAAGAACTTGAAAGGGACTGACCAGGCCCTGCTCTCTGTGGCTGCGGCCATGAATTCGAGGCAGCTCTTTCAATGACAAGCCAGAGTAAGACGGCCATGACGACCATCGTCAGAAGCGCATTGAACCAAAGCCTGCTGAAGCTTCGTTGTTTTGCACGCTTTGACGCTGAAGCCAATCCGCCACTCCGATTTTGCGGGAGAGCTCGCGGAGCGTTCGGTCGAACCGGAGCGCTTTTATTAGTTTGTAAAGCGCGAGTGCTCGTTACAACTTTCGTATTTTCCCGCATCGGTTGAAAAGGTTTTTCCTTACTTGCGAACTCCAAATTTGCGCCACTGACTGCATCTTCAACAGCCCCCACGACGAGCGGTATTGAGCTCTTACTCGCTGCAATCGATCCTTCTTCAATGTGCAAGGTAGTGGAAGGTGCGGAAACAGGTGGTGCAGGAGTTCTTGGAAGAACGAGCGTTTCACGAGTGGCCACGGCTGTTGTCCTTTGATCCCCTAGCTGCATTTGCGAGAAGACATAATTGGGATCGAGGTCGCGAATAGCTTCCCGTAGAATGCTGTTGCTGATCTGTTTCACACGTTCAGTAAAAGCCAGCAACATGGCATTAAGGCAAAGTCGATTAATATTTCGCGGTATGCCCTGGCTATTCTGCCAAATATCATGAATCACGCTTGCCGGGAAAAGTGTCTGCCCACCCTGACCGGCGGTATTGAGCCGATGAACGATGTATAAGGATGTGTCGTCGACTGATAAGGGGCTGAGTCGTCCGATAGCGGAGATGCGCTGCTGTAATTGCTGTTGCTCGGGTGCGGACAGGTTCTTCAACAGCTGCGGCTGGCCTGCGAGAATGACGTTCATCAGTTTTGAATCTGAGGTCTCAAAGTTCGACAGTTGACGTAACATTTCGAGCGAGGTGAAATCGAGATTTTGGGCCTCATCCAGAATAATTACTACTCGCTTATTGGCGTTGGCGGCGCCCAGAAGGAACAGATTGAGGTCTTCGCATAAAGTTCGAATCGACGTAGCTTGCGAGTTTACCCCGAGTTCAGAAAGCAGCGACTGCAGCAATTCCGTGGGAGAGATCTGAGGTTGAAAAAGGAATGCTGTATGGGCTTTGTCCTGAAACCTGCTGAGGAGATTGAGAAGAAGGGTGGTCTTACCCATTCCAGGTTGGGCGACCAAGACCTGGAACCCAAAACCCCAGTCAACGCCATTGATTAGTGAAGCCAGAGCCTCGCGGTGAGTTTGGCTAAAAAACAGAAACTTCGGATCAGGGGTAACTCCGAACGGGTTCTCTCGCAAGCGGAAATGGTTTAGCACTGCCGGCTGCACGGAATCACGGAAATCGTGGCTCTGCACAGGCTTGTAGCAGCAAATCGCCCGCCACATCACCGTTCCTAAATGTGCAGCCATTAGGCTCAAATCGAGGCTTTCCCGCTACCCGGAAATACAGAGTGAAACTTTTTGCAGCAAAAGAGATGAGGAGTTTTCCGGTATCCAGTGTGGTGTATGGGAACGGAAGGAGAAGCATCTGAAGGCTGCTGATTACGAAGGTAACTCCTGCCTCCATTTCAAGCAACACGATTGCTCCGAAAACAGCCGAGTGCGAAATGCCTATAGTTGTGTGGAGGCTTTACGAATTCGATCGGTGATTGGACTCAATCATGGGCTCGTTAGACTCTCAAATCAGGCTAGTGGCTACGCTTCACGACGGTCCCATCGGGTAGGAACCCACGCCCCCTCCCCGTTCTTCGTCGCCGTTTCCAGTCGAAACATCCAGTGACTGTGATCCCGTTCTTCGGAGCCTACTCATTCGCGACAACTCGCCGAATTAACTGATCTGCCGTGCCTCCGCAGCGACCGCCGAGTATATCCAGAACATTCGCACCATGGCGGTCAAGACAATCCCGCGCACATTTGGTCGTGACAGAGACGCCGCTTAAGGCCTTTTCGGCATCTCAGGATTACAAGACAAGGCAGCCCTGGCTCCCCTCCGACACGATCTTCCTAATCGAGAGCCGGGGCTTTTTTACTAGCCAAAAAAACGCCCGCCCCGGTACTCACTCCGAAGCGGGCAAGATTCAAGAGATTGTCGCGGTCAGCATGGCCCTGCTACTTAGGTCTGTCAAGCTGCGATACGAGAGAGGGAGCGATGGCGAGACATTACGAAGAATAAAACACTCTCTACGCTCCCGACCGAAGCAGCTAAAATGCTGGCAACGGGGCGTAGAACAGTGTTCGATTTGTTCGTGGCGATTTTTGCTCGGGTCATGAGCTGGATGTTCGTGATCGGGGTTATCGGATGCTTGTTCGTCATTCCCATTACGGCTTACCGGCTATTCGCGGTCCTATTCGATGAGGACCGATTAGATGAGGAGTAAGGGACTGACCTTCCGTGGCTTGAGTAGGGGGTAGGCCTGGTAGGCTAGGCCCTCCTGTTAGATGCTTGCGAGGATTCAGGCCGGCTCCGTGAGTTGCTTTTCCGGCCTGAGTCTTTTCAAACTCCTAGTCTCGCCCTCGGATGTTTCGCGTACTCCTTCCGAACAGAAGCCTGCGATGTGGCGTATAGATTTGAGTCGTGCAACAACCCTCTGCATGAGACCTCCCTCTGGACGGGTTGTCGTCCACAAGAATTCAGACGCCGTGCTCTATTCGTTGGCTGAACGGCCTCAATCGGCAAGATGGACAACAAAACGGGATGCCCCCGCCCGCAACAACTCAGTTGGGATGGCGGGGGTACCCAGTAAATTGGAGAAAGCTGCTGCCTACGGTACCCAAGGCTAATCATCGCCGGGACAAAATCAGGTAAGTGAATCCAAACACCGAAAGCAGCACAAGAGCAGTGTAGATAATGACGCCCCAATGATGGCGTTTCCGTTTAGGTTCCATCCGGCAGTGTCTATGGGTGAATCGGTGCTGAAACAGGGTTAGGTTCAACTTGTTTGAAAACCCCCGGTTTGCAGCAACCGGGGGAACTTAACAGGCTTTCACAAACAGATTGAGGTCAATTCTCAATCCTTCCGGGTTCCTTGCAAACGGTACGGAGGTAATCAGGGCTCTCTTTGCAGACAAAGAAAAACCCGCTGCCGACTGGCTCGGGAGCGGGCTAGCAAGGTTAACGAAGGTAAAAGATTGCTCGCAAGCTTGAACCTGTTACTTAGGCTTGTCAAGCGTGCATGCTACAGTGCCCTGTGCTCCCGGGGCACAGGCCCCAATTTTGCTTCCGGACCCGAGCCAGTGCGGATGATGGGCTTATCGGCTCCCTTTGGCACAAATTCCTTCTGACATTTCGGGCAGCGCAGGTGCTGGCCGGTGAGCGGCCCCATTGATCACTGTGGCAGCTCGCTCATTGGACATTGGCTTTCTGTGACTTGCTGCCATCGTCCGCTTTACATGCATATTTGCGGCGCTTCTCAGGTCGGGATGACCTCAGGGTCGGTGAGCCAGGAGAATACGCAAGGGCGGGGCTATGCGCTAGGCGCAAATCACGTTTCCCCTACTTTACTTGATAGTAGAAATAGAGTGCCGCCAGGAAGACACCCGTTAGAATTGCAAAAAAGACGAGGAAAACTATTATCTGGCCGAGCGGCGATAACGGCTGGCTCCCGCTTGGCCTTTCGGTTCCCAGTGGCTGCGCTATCGGCAGATTTTGGGCTGAAGCAGTTGCCGACGAAGGGGCAGTTTCGTTCATCTGCGGCTCTGAAAGTTTCCGCATCTCGATCTCGCCCTGAAGGTATCTACGATAGACCTCCTGTTCCGGCTCAATGGCCGGCGGCGGAGCATACGGGTCAGCAACGGCGGCCACCGCTTCACGGCGGCACAATTCCAGTAGCGCCATCAAATCTCGCGGTTTCATCCCGAAGTTGTCGGGCAGGAGGCGATCGAACCTTGCCAGCGCGCCCGCAACACGCATCACGACGTTTCTTTTACCAGAAAGTGTGAAGCCGACCGAGCGACGGAACGGGATGATGCCCATGTAGCGGTAGGTGATCAATCGGAAGTCTTTAATGTCGGCCCAGCGGTAGGTGTCTTCTCTGAACCATTTTCTAACTGTGAACCCCTGCGAATCCAACTTGAGCCAGGTAGCGCCTGGTACCAGCGACAGAGCCGACGTGATGACGCCAATTGCGCAAACAAAAGTTATCATCCCGCTGCTGAAGTGCCGAGTTCGGGACGACATGGGGATCAGTACCAGCCATAAGAAAATGAACAAAACCAGCCGTCCTAAGCGCCGCTTGGGGTACAAGACTCTCTCCACAATGTTCTCCTGAATTTTCACATGATGCTGGCGTACTAGGAGAGGGGGTGATTAACCAGCGCCAGGGCCACGGGAGAGAAGGGGCGCTTTCTGACCGCAGCCCTGGACTTTACTAACATGACGGGCCGGCATCGCTGCCGCAACCACAACTCCCCCCCAGGGAAGGGAAATACCGCGACATCCGCACGTCATTGGAAGTAAGGCAACAGTATAGTCGAGCTAGCGAAAGGGCTTTTGCCTGGGCACCGGTTGATTATCTAAAAATAGCGAGAGTTGAGGGCGAAGAGACACACCGTGTTCGGTGCTACAAATCAGGGTGCCCCAAACGCCCTGAACCAGCTCTGGGTGCGAAAAGTACTGCGGTGGCTTCGGGCGGAATAGCACACAAGTGGGCGAAATGAATGCAACCTTCAAATCGGGCTCGTGCTACGCAGCCTTGTGCGCCTGGGGCACAGGGTCTAATTTCGCTTTCTGGCCGCTGGGTGGCTTGGAGTGTGAGGATTCTTCGTGAAAGGACAGACAGCCGGAACAGAAGACCTGGTGACATAGGCCGCATTTCATCGCGTGCACTTCACACAAGCCATTGCGCAATCGTCGCAATGCTGCAGCGCTGACCTTGTGCAAGCGTAACCCACTGCATCAGTGGGAAATCGCAGCTCCACGATTTCGCAC
>QHZY01000093.1 GCA_003224855.1 Acidobacteriota bacterium
ATTTTTCGGCGAGCCCATCACCACCATCACTTCCTTTCCGGAACGCTCAATCAGTGATGCTTCATCGGTCCCCATAAAACCATCGAGCGCGGCCTCATCGAAAGCTTTCTTCAGCATATCGTAACGAAAGCCCTGGGGGGTCTGCGCCAGAACCACGCGTTCGCGCGGCAAAGTTGTCTTGATTAGAGCGCCGTCAGCCGTACGCTCAACCTGCTTCACCGTGTCGACGGAGGGCAACCCGGCGATGGCGGCGCCATATTTTTTAACGGCTTTAATCACATCCTCAATGATGTTCGGCGTTACGAACGGGCGCACCGCGTCGTGCACTAGAACCACATCATCGTCGGATGCCGTGAGCCCAGCCAATGCGTTGGCAACCGAGTTTTGCCGGTGTTCCCCGCCTCCCACCAACTCGACCGGCTTTTTCAGTTTCGCTTCATCCAGCTGGGTGCGAAATCCGGCAATCTCATTTTCGCGCAAGGCAATATGGATCTCGGAAACCTCGGGCGTATTCACAAACTTCTGCAGGGTATGCATCAGGATGGGTTTGCCGCCTAGCTCGGTGAATTGTTTGGAAGCCGCCGGTTTTTTTGTTCTCGATCCCGCGGCCGGGATCATCCGTGTGCCAAGGCCAGCCGCCGGGATGATGACGAACACCTTCATCGCGGGCGTTAGTATACGAGCGGCTTACTCCTTACTTCAAATAAGCAATCTAAAGCCTTTTGGGTACGCCAATTTTGCTGCGCCTGCCGGCAATTTATTTCTTGGCGCGCGCCCTCCAGCCGGCTCACGGCAGTTTCCACCGGCACCAGTTTCGCGATTTAAGAAAGAAGGAAGGTGATTGCTTAAGCCAACCTGAATGGCATGCGCATTGCAGCCGGTTTCAGTAAGCCGCAATCATTCGTGGCAGAGCGTTGGGAGGGGTCCTGTGGAGAAGGAATCTAAATCGTGCTTCGCTGTTCTGAGCTTTTGCGCAACTGTGGCAACGGTAGCAGCTTTCGCTCTAGCAATCCTGGTCGCGAGCGCGACTCTTGCGTTCGCTCTGGCTAATCGGCTGGAATCGCCAGCATGGAAAGCTGAGGCTACGGCTACCACGGCTGAGGCTTCAGCGCTGCCAGCAGCGACATCAGAATATCCAAATCAGGCAGCTCAGAAATCTCCAGTGCTAACCGCCAAAGGGCAGCGTTCGCGCCGCCCCCGCTGAATTTACTCTGCAGGGCGCTCAACCATGATGGGTGCCGGCTGCGATTGCAACTTCCTGGTCTCTGATACCGGCTGCAAGGAAGAAGCAGCAGCCCCGTTTACCAGTGGAGCCGCAACTCTCGGCTCGCTGCGCATGCTGGCGCGCTCATCCCACTTGCCAAATATCATTTTTCCGGCGGTTGTCTGCAAAACTGAAGTAACCGAGACCTCAATGGTCTTTCCGATCATCTTTCGGGCGTTATCAACCACCACCATGGTTCCGTCGTCCAGATAAGCTACGCCCTGGTTGTACTCTTTGCCTTCTTTCAGGATGAAGACCTTCATGGTCTCGCCCGGCAGTACAATCGGCTTCAAGGAATTTGCCAGTTCATTGATGTTCAGGACTTCAACACCCTGCAGCTGCGCGACTTTATTCAAGTTGAAGTCATTGGTGATGATCTTTCCCTCGTACAGTTTCGCCAGTTCAATCAACTTCAGATCGACTTCGCGAACCGCGGGAAAGTCATCCTCGATGATTTGAATCTGCATGCATGCCGTCTTCTGCAATCGCTGAAGGATGTCGAGCCCTCGGCGTCCGCGATTTCGCTTCAGCGAATCGGACGAATCAGCCACCAACTGCAGCTCGCGGAGCACGAACTGTGGAATGACAATTGTGCCATCGAGAAAGCCGGTCTCGCCGATGTCGGCAATACGGCCATCGATGATCACACTGGTGTCGAGAATCTTGTAGGTCTTTCTATTCTGCTTCTCTCCGCCAAACACACCGCCCAAAGCCGTAAGGTTCAGCAAGTCGCCTTTGTTCGCGCCCACAATCAGGCCGACATAAGACATCAGCAGCATGATGAGAATTTCGAGAAAACTGCGAGTGTGTTCTTCCGCGATGCTGTGGCGAATGACCAGAGCAAACAGATACGCGCCAAAGATGCCCAGCACACTCCCGATTGCGGCGCCGATAAGCCGCTTGAGGCTAACCTGCCGAAGGCGCCACTCGAACACGACAATCGCCAGCCCGATGGCAGCGCCTACGGCAGCATCAAACTGAGCGGCTAATCCGAATGGTCGTAGCAGATAACAGATGGAAGAAACAATCAGGACGAGAAGAATGCGAACTAGAATAAGGTCCACGGATAAACCCTCCCGGTACCCGGCTGACACCGCTTTGCGCGCAGCCGGATCCCGCACCCATCGCTTGTAGCTCTTGGCGATGGACATTTAAGCGGAGCACATAAAAAATATGAAAACGCCCCGCATCCGGCGGCTAAAGCCACCGGATCACCCCTTACGCCACAGCAGTATATACCCGCGCAGCGCTATGCGCCGATCGCAGCACCCGCAAATTGGTACACTTCCGGACATGAAGGCTGTAGTGATTACCCGGCTGGGAGGACCAGACGTTCTACAGGTCAAGGACGCCCCTGAACCCACGCCCTCCGAAAACCAGGAACTGGTTCGCGTACAGACTGGCGGGGTCAACTTTGCCGACACCATGACTATGCACGGCGGATACCCTGGAGCACCGAAGCCTCCGCTTACCGCGGGTCGCGAGTTCTGAGGAATTGAACAAGGTTCCAAGCGCCGGATGATGGGATATGTGCAGTACGGGGCGTTCGCGGAAGTCGTAGCGGCTCACAGGAATCTGTTATGGCCTGTGCCTGAATCATGGAGCTCGGAAGAAGGCGCTGCATTTCCGGTCAACTACTTCACTGCTTACCTCGCATACTGGAAGGCGGGGCTGATTCCGCAACATCAAGCTCCCGCACAAATTGAACCATTTCACAAGCCCGTCAGCGTGTTGATTCACGCAGTTGCCGGCGGAGTTGGAACCGCGGCAGTGCAAATCGGGAAGCTGCTGGGTATAGAAATGTTTGGAACTTCGTCTTCTGATGTCAAACTGTCGCGCGTCAAGTCACTCGGCCTGCAGCACGGCATCAACTATAAACAAGTTGATTATGAACACGCCATTAAGGACCTTACCAAGGGAGAAGGCGTTGATGCCGTCTTTGAAATGCTGGGCGGCGAACACACTGCAAAGAGCACTCGTTGCGTGCGCGATTTCGGACGCGTGATCGTATACGGTAATGCCACCGGTCAACGCGCAGAACTCGATACGCGCGCCTTGTATGTCAAGGGAGCAAGTATTCACGGCCTGTGGCTTACGTACTTATCCGCCAATCAGTGGCTGATGCAGCAAGCCTGGAAGCAACTTTCAGCATGGACAGCAGAAGGGCATCTACGACCGATTGTAGGACACGTGCTGCCTATGACGCAGGCGGCAGAGGCTTACAAACTTCTGCTGGAGAGAAAGAATTTCGGAAAAGTAGTTTTGAAGATAGATTGACATCCGGGTAACAAAACAACGCTTTCCTGTCGTGATACTTCCTTTTCCAATAGCTTGCTAACAAGGCAAGTGGTGCAGCGTCCAATCAAACAATCAGAACGTTGAGTTCGACGGAACTTTTCAGCCTTACATTGCGTAACTCAACGCGGAGACAGGAACCGGAAGGTAGGTTCCGCGAAGATCAGGGGTTAAAGGGACGATTTCACTCTCGGTTTGGCGGCCCAGGTGAAACCTTCCCTCCAGCGTAAGCGCGGACTCTCGCGAGTTCGGCCCTTGTGCTTAACCCCGAGGCAGCATTTTAGGCCATTGACGAAGAAACGCAAGCGTTTCTCGTTGCTGGCAAAGGCGGGCCGCCCGAACCGATCTCCCATTAGCGGGACAAAAAAAGGAGCATCATGAAATTATTCAAGGCTTCAACTCTGGTTCTTGCGTCGGCTCTGCTCTTGGCATCAACCGCGCTTGCTGCCAGCAAAGGCTCACTTAACATTTCTGAACCTGTAAACGTTAGCGGAACTCAGCTTGCGCCCGGCAGTTACAGCGTGCACTGGGAGGGCGCCGGCCCGAATGTTGAACTGAAGATCATGCGCGGAAAACAAGTAGTTGCCAGCGCACCCGCGCGGCTGGTTGAGCTGAGCAACTCGGCCAACAATGATGCCGCTGTATTCAAGAGCAATGGTGACGGGAGCAGGTCATTGTCTGAGATTCGTTTCTATGGCAAGAAGCAGGCTTTGGCAATCGGATCAGAAAGTGCCGACTCCGGAAATTCGACCAAGTAATGGGGTCAACGGTATCCCCACCCAGCCAAGAGATGGGTGGGGATTTCCGTTAAAGTCGATCACGGCGAAGCCAACACGTCGTCGAAGTAGTTGAGCATGGCGCGCTTCGGCATTTCCTTCAATCCCTTCAACGGTACCTTCTGTTCCACACTGGTATTTCCAGCTACTCGAGCTCGACCCAGGTTTACCACGTGCCCATCGGCCAATTCCAGATAGATTGGTATAAGCATGCGGAATTTGTCATCGACATTTGATTGCGTGACTTTCAACCCGAACACCACGTCTCCACTGGAATCCTTCTCGAACGTATAGTCGAGTTTGTAAGTCGGCAATCCTGTGCCGTAAACGTACTCGTCGAAGAACCAATCCAGCTTGTGATTTCCGGTCAAGTCCATTTCAGGGGTCATGTGCTTTTCCACCATGGCCTTGAACTGTTCCGTTGTGGCGGCCTGATTAGTGTAGGTTTTAACAAAATCGTGCATCGTCGCCTTGAAATTTTCGTCTCCGGTGCGGCGGTCCCACATCATCATGCGGACCATGTGTAAGATGTAGCCGCCCTTAGGATAAATAAGCCGCCGAGTAACACCTTCCCCGGTGCGAGAGTTGCTCATGCGATATCCCATGGTCACCGGGCCGGCATCAATAGCGCGCCATCCTTCTTTGTCGCGTTCCAGCAGCAGATCGCGCTCATCATTCCAGAAACTAATGAACTTCTGCGGATTCTTTTCGACCATCTGCAAATAAAGCGAGGCTGACATTTCGGCAAAACCCTCGCTCATCCACTGGTCGCGATACGAGCTAAAGCCGACTGTGTGTCCCCACCACTGGTGCGCGACTTCATGCGGGGTCACAATCTTCCAGTAGCCACGGTCGTAATCCATCCCGAGTTGGTGGCGGATGGTAGTGTCGTAGAAATAACACATGGGAATCCAGACCAGTTCCGGCCATGCCTGCCCATAATTGCACGCCGTCTGCTGGGTAATAGCGAGCCGCTTGTAGGCTGAGGGGCCAAAGTACTCGTTGTAAAGCTGGACGGAAAGGGTTCCTTCCGCCAATGCCTTTTTTATAAGCGGAACGGTACTCATATTGCCCAAGGCCACACTTTCAGCCTCGTGCGGGCCTTGTGTAGGCAGGTCATGCTGCGCATAGTTAAGAAGCGAGCGCACTTCGTCGGGGGGCTCTTCGTTTGCATAGGACTGCACCAGATAGTCCGGCTTCTCGATTCTGTTTTCCTGCATTTTGAACCTGCCGAAGTTGAATCCGGCCACCGCTTGTGGCCCGCTCTTCCACACGGTGACGTTTTGGCCGCCATCGTTCTGATCGCTCACAAGATCTCCGGTGGCCGCAATCTTCATGCCTTTGGGAATGCGAAACGTCATATCAAAAGAGGCGTAGTCGCCCAGGGTCAAATTTGGACCGTTGGGATACCAGTCATCGCGCGCAATCGGGTAATAATTGCCTCCGCCCGTGTTCACCACCGCATCTTTACCGCCGTAAGCGATGGTCACCGCATATTTTTGTCCTGCAGACAGAGCTCGGGGGAGAATCACACGGAAGTCGGCATCGTCGTTTTTGTCTTCCTGAATAAACCCCAGAGGCTGCCCATCCGGCGCGCTGACGCTCTGCACCCGGAGAGTCGAGAATAGCCGGATGCCCATACACCCTGCTTGCTCGCATCGTAGGTCATCAGTTCCACTTCTTCCGGCGCAACTTCAGGAGCGCCATTCGGATCGATGAAGAAGATTTCTTTGTCGTTGTAGCGTTTGCCGTGAACGAATGCCACGAACAGTCCGCCCGAAGCTGAACCGAGAAGATCTTCAAGAATTCGCCCTTCCAGGTTGTACTTCAGCATGCGACCATGCCGCATGACATTCTGGCTGTCGCGCAGCAGGCCGGCATCGCATGAACCCGATCCCGGCGATCCGGCTTTCTTAAGTTCGGCGTAGGTGGAATCAGTGAAGCGCAGCACAAGCTGGCCAAAGTTTTCGCTGAATTGGTCCTCTTTGGTGAGCAACTTCAAGCTGGCGCGTTCGTCAGGCGTGGGTGCATCCAGAACCATGTTTCCATCACCCACAAAAGCTGCCCCGGTCACCTTACCCTGGACGGCCGGGACAAAGCACACCGTGCCCGAGCGCAGGTGAAATGTCGCGGCATCGCGTTGCAATGCGATATTGCTGACGGAAACCGACTCACCGCTGAGCGTGAGGCTCCGAAGTTGCTGATACCCGGGATCAGAATTCGGAGCGAGGGACGATTCAACGGCCGCATTCGGTAGGGTGGTTGCGAGACAGACGAGCAGGCATCCCAGAGCGCGCAAACCTAACATCAGGATTCTCCTTCGGGGGAAGGAACGGAGCGCCCTATTATGAAGGGTTGCACCGAAAATGCAACAGCTGTTTGCGCCGGAAGCTACAAAACTAGCGGGCTAGTTCCTGGCGGCAGTTTCAGGCACAGTGCCATTTGCGTTCTGGCCTGAATTGCTCATCCTGTTCACCTGCTTCGGCCAGTCTGCCGCGATCGCGGAGCAGGCGTCTTTCACCGCATTGCCCAGGATGCGGGTGGAGCGGCTCATGATCGAATCGCCGTCGCGATTGAAAACCACCACTTTGTTATCCCGCGAGACCACTTCCTTGCCGCCCTCGTGATCGAGAAGTACGACGTAGTCGGCTTTTTCCTGCTTGTTGTTGATGGTCACCGTGGGGCAGCGCTCGCCGAAAGTCTTCATGATTTCGGCCGTTTGTGGACGAGCTCCGCCGGCTGATGCTCCGCCGAATCCATCCGCGGTGCCGCCTGCGCCGCCTGAAATTTCCCAGGATTTGCTGTCGGTGATGAACACTCGCGGTTTATCTGCGGCGACTGCCACCATAGAAACTGTGATCACGATGCAAGCTGCCCATGCGGTATTCATGATTGGCTCCTTGGTAACTTGGAACCGGAGCCGACGTAAGAAGGTTGTCTCAGGCGAGAGGCGGGCAGGAGCACAGAAATGGCTCCAGGAAGAAAAACCCCACCCAACGAAAATCGCATTGGGTGGGGCACCCTGTCATACGGATTGCCTTAGTACTTCGGCATGCTTGGATCAACCCGGTCCGCCCATGCCAGAATTCCTCCCGCCAGGTTATGGACTTTCTTGAAGCCTGCCTGGCGCAGGAAGTTCACCGCCTTCGCGCTGCGCACTCCGGAGCGGCAGTGCGCCACGATCTCGCGGCTGGAATCGAGCTCGTGAACACGCTTCGGCAACTCACCGAGAGGTATGAGATGTCCATTGATATTGCAGATCTGGTATTCGTGGGGCTCGCGCACGTCGAGCACGAACAAGTCTTCACCAGAATCCAGCCTGCGCTTTAAGTCTTCCACTTGAATTTCAGGTACGCCAGCTTCCACCGGGGCCTCCTCACCTCGAATTCCGCAAAATTCATTGTAGTCGATGAGTTCGGTCACGGTCGGATGCTTGCCGCACACCGGGCAATCCGGATTTTTGCGCAGCTTGAGTTCGCGAAACTTCATGCCCAGGGCGTCTATGAGCAGCAGGCGCCCGATCAGAGGATCCCCGGAACGAAGAATCAGCTTTATAGTCTCAGTGGCCTGAATCACGCCGACCAGCCCGGGCAGAATTCCCAATACTCCGCCTTCCGCGCACGAGGGCACCAGGCCCGGGGGTGGCGGCTCAGGATAGAGGCAGCGGTAGCATGGACCCTCTTCAGTTGCGAACACGCTCGCCTGACCTTCGAAACGGAAGATGGAGCCATAAACATTTGGCTTGCCGGTCAGCACACAGGCATCGTTTACCAGATAACGCGTCGGGAAGTTGTCCGTGCCGTCCGCGATAATGTCAAAATCCTCGAAAATCTCCAGCGCATTCTCGCTGGAAAGACGGGTCTCGAATTTGCGGATCGCCAGGAATGGATTGATCGCTTTCAGCTTCTCTTCCGCAGAATCAAGCTTCTTTCGGCCCACGTCAGCGGTGGAGTGAATAATCTGCCGCTGCAGGTTGGTGTAATCCACAACGTCAAAATCGACCATCCCCAAAGTGCCGACACCCGCGGCTGCTAAATACAGCGTCAGGGGCGAACCCAAACCACCGGCTCCAATGCACAACACTTTCGCCGCCTTCAGCTTGATCTGCCCTTCCATGCCCACTTCCGGCATGATGAGATGGCGCGAGTAGCGCAGAATTTCATCGTTGGACAGATTCGCGACTTCCGGTTTCAGTTCGGTAATGGCGGCCATAATCGGCTAAACCTCAGTTACAGATTTTTTAAGGAGAAGTTCCGGCAGACAACTATCGACAACAACACATGCAGCAGCAACAACAACCACAGGCGGGTCGGTATTGGGAAGTCCTGGCCATGACTCAGCGGCCCCCGGCTATTGAAGGGACGATTGAAATGTTATCACTATCGGCCACAGTGGTCGCATCTTTCTGAAGATAGCGTACGTCCTCGTCATTCAGGTAGACGTTGACGAAGGCCCGCAGCTTGCCATCCTCGGTGTAGAGGTGCCGTCGCAGCTCAGGATGCTGTGATACCAAGCCGTTCAAGGCTTCGCCAATCGTGCCCGCTTTTACATCAACCGCGGGCTGTTTTCCCGCATACTGCCGTAACGGCGTAGGAATGTGGATCTTAGGCATGCATAGAAGATGCCAAAGGCGCTCCTCGGGATTCAGGGCCGCGGTCTAAACAGAAGGTCCTGAGTTCGCTCGGTTATGACATTGTTTTAGACTTGGAATGAATGCCCGACACTTACATTCTTGGCATTGAAAGCTCATGTGATGAAACTGCAGCCGCCGTGGTGCGCTCCGGCGAACAGGTGATTTCCAACGTAGTTGCTTCTCAGTTCGCGACCCATGCTCCCTACGGCGGAGTGGTGCCCGAACTGGCCTCGCGCGAGCACCTCAAGGCAATCATCCCGGTAGTGCGCAAAGCTCTGTCCGATGCAGGTAAGACTTACGAGTCGGTCGACGCGCTTGCAGTGACCCAAGGTCCGGGCTTAGCGGGCGCGCTGCTGGTCGGCATCAGCTATGCCAAAGCGCTTGCGTTTGCGCTTTCCAAGCCCCTGATCGCCGTTAATCACCTGGAAGGGCACATACATGCGGTTCTGCTCGAAGAGCGGCAACAGGGCAACCGGGAGCTGGGTTTTCCTGTGTTGGCCCTGGTAGTTTCGGGTGGACATACGCACTTATATCTCGCTGAACATCTTGGCGATAGCTGGTCTTACCGCAACATTGGCAAAACCCGCGATGACGCCGCGGGCGAGGCGTTCGACAAAGTGGCCAAGCTGCTGGGGTTGGGTTATCCCGGCGGGCCGGTTATCGATCGACTGGCGGCGCATGGCGATCCGCGGGCGGTGAAATTTGCTCATTCGCAAATCAAGCATCCTGATCGCAGGCTGGGCTCCAGCCCTGGACAGAAAATCAGCAACGACGACGACGCATATGGCCAGCGTTTCGATTTTTCTTACAGCGGGATCAAAACAGCTGTTCTCCGCTATCTTGAGACCCACCACATGCAGTCCTCCATCGAGGCGCGCCGCAGTGCGCTGGCCGGCAACCCTAAACCTGAACCGGAAAATTACCTGGGACTGTGTGACAGGCCTACTCTGGATCTGATCGCATCGTTTCAGCGGACGATGATTGAAGATCTGATCAGCAAAACGTTGGCTGCAGCGCGCGCTTACGAGGTCGCGACTGTTTTTGTTACAGGCGGGGTTGCTGCCAATCAGGAACTGCGGCAAAGCTTCGAGCGCAAGGCGGCACAGGAAGGTCTGCCGGTTTTGTTCCCTTCCCGTCCGCTATCGACCGATAATGCAGCCATGATAGCCGCCGCCGCCTATCCCAAATTTCTGGCGCGCGATTTTGCGCCGATGGACTTTTCGGCCGAGGCGGGATTGGCCCTGCATTGAACTCAGGCGCAGCTTACTTCACAGCGATTCTGGTGGAGAGATTCGTGAGACTCTGAAGTGCTTTCCCCAACTGCTCTTCTATATTTATATCCTTAAATATTGCGAAATCGGCGCGCTTCTCTTTATTCTCAAAGCCGCTTTGCTTGCCGGCAACTATAAAAATTGGAATATTGCAGGTTTCAGCTTTGCCCTTGAGGGCAGTTATCAACTGGCTGCCACCCATCTTGGGCATTTGCATGTCGGTAACAATCAAGTCCGGCCGAAAGCTTTTCAAGGCTTCCAGGGCTTCCTGACCGTTACTGACCGTTTCGACTTTAAATCCGTGCTGTTCTAGAAAACGGCACACGGTGTGACGAATCAGCATCGAGTCGTCCACAACCAGGGCACAGAGCGGCATTGCGCTCTCCTTAATAAGGCGAGATTCCTCCTGCAATTCACAGTAGCAAGCGGTCTAGTTGCGGACAAGGTGAAACCCGCCGGTTGCGGTTACTCCAGTCACGAAGTAATTGGGAACCTCGGTAACAATCGCGATCTTCAATTTTCGGGAGATGCGGCGCTCAGAGTTCGTCTTTGAACTTGGTCTGCTCAATGTTCATATCTTGGATTGGCTCACCCAGAATGGGTGGAAATCAGATTAGCAATTGGGCGTATTTTAGCCCCGCTCATTACCTTGTCAAGTCCTCAAAGCGGTGAATAACAACTTATTTGGGGCCGCTCACAGATGTGAGTGCATTCCCCCTTCGAAACCCGCTTGAACCGCGCCAGTTTGAAACCTAGAATTTGAGCTTATGACCAATACCGTGCAAGCCTCCATCGAGAGCACCCCACCAGACCAGACTCGAGGTGACTTGAAACTTCCCATCTACCTTGATAACCAGGCGACCACACCCGTTGACCCGCGAGTGCTCGAGGCAATGCTGCCCTACTTTACTGAAAAATTCGGCAATCCCGCCAGCCGCAGCCATCGCTTCGGATGGGCAGCCGATGAAGCTGTGCAGACTGCTCGCACTCAGGTGGCAGACCTGATTGGAGCTAGCCCAAAAGAGGTCCTGTTTACCTCCGGCGGCACAGAAGGCGACAATTTGGCGATCAAAGGTGCAGCGTACGCAGGCAAAGCCAGGGGCAATCACATCATCACTGTCGTCACCGAGCATAAGGCTGTGCTCGACAGCTGCAAGCATCTGGAAACAGAAGGCGTTCAGGTCACGTATTTGCCGGTTCAAAAGGACGGTCTCATAGACCTGGACCAGCTTGTAGGGGCAATCACCGATCGGACCATCCTGGTCACCATCATGCACTCGAACAATGAAATAGGCGTACTGCAGCCAATCGTTGAGATCGGGAGGGTCTGCCGCCAACGTGGAATTCTCTTTCACACCGACGCGGCACAGAGCATAGCCAAAGCGCCGGTGAACGTGACCAGCCAGAACATTGACCTGCTATCGTTCTCCGGTCACAAGCTTTACGGCCCGAAGGGAGTTGGAGCCGTCTATGTACGCGAGGGAGTGCGCCTGAGCCCGATCATCGACGGTGGTGGCCACGAGCGCGGCATGCGCTCCGGCACGCTCAACGTTCCGGGCATTGTCGGGCTGGGCAAGGCTTGTGCTATCGCATCGGCCGAAATGTCGAAAGAGGCATGCCACACGGCAGGATTTCGGAATCGCTTACGGGATCGCATTCTCGGCAGCCTTGATGGCTGCTACATCAATGGATCGATGGAGAACCGGGTTCCCGGCAATCTCAACCTGAGTTTCGCTCGTGTGGATGGGCAGGCTCTGCTTATGGGATTATCCGATGTGGCCGTATCGAGCGGCGCGGCCTGCACGTCCGCCAAACTTGAACCGTCTTATGTTCTTAAGGCGCTCGGGCTCAGTGACGACCTGGCCAACAGTTCGATTCGCTTTGGAATTGGAAGGTTCAACACCGAGGCCGAGATCGATTTTGTGGCTGACCGTGTAATTGAAGTGGTCAGCCAGTTGCGTGAAATTTCACTTTAATTTCATACAGCTGCGGCGCACTGGATGGACAGAATCCCGAAACTCTCGTTAAACTCTCCGCTCAGCACATCTGTGGAGAAAAGAAATGGCGAAGCCATTAACTTGGAATGAAGCGGACGAAATCGGGATACTGCTGTCGGAAGCCCATCCTGAACTGGATCCATTGTCAGTTTCTTTCGACAACCTGCAACGTTTCGTAAGCGAGCTGGATGGATTCGCGGGTGACCACAACAAGGTTGAGAAAGATAAGCTGCAGGCCATACAAATGGCCTGGCATGCTGAGGTCCTTGACCGGACTCAAGGCTAACTCAGGGCCAGGCCAGTTGACCTATCGTCCAGTCAGTGGCGATGCTCTCCGACCGAATGCTCCGCGCGCTCCAATTCCTGCAGAGCGGCATTGATGTGCTCTATCGCCTTGGCCTTATGGCCACCCCACTCGTCTCCCGCATGTTGAAGTTCGTTCCTGGCAGTCTTCAATGATTCCTCCGCACGATCAAGCTCGGCGGGCCGGTCGCGCTCAAAAGCGGCTGCAGAAAACAATCCTGCAGGCGCAAGCAGGACCATGGATAACAGCAGAATGGAAGAAATTTTCATGGTCTTTTCTCCTTTGGTCGAATTGGGCGTGAATTCACTCCAGTCGCGAAGCGGCGAAAAGATAATCCTGAAAATTCTATTCGGGTACAGACCGCATCACAATCCGGAACTCGACAGAACTGCAAGCGAAGTCGAAGCACTCACGAGGCTTGACCGGTGTTCAACGGAAACGAACCGCGTCCCGGTAACGCCGGCTAAGTTCCTCGAGAAAATTCTCCGGCGGAGTGCGGTCCGCGGGTGGAACATTTAATCGAGTTCCGATGTGCTCCGCAATGCTCTGGGCAGTTTTCTGCCGCTGCTCGTATGGCAAATCAAGCCTTCGATTCAGAAAAATCTCAACCAATTGGAACTCCTGAGCGGTCATGGCCGCGATGGTTTCGACCGATGGAACATTAGCCAGTGTGCTTTGCTGGCTATACCAGAAAGAGTCGCCCTGATCCTGCAATTCATGAACCACCACAGTGCCTGCAACCATATCTCCCAGGCGGCGGTTCTTGTTGTCAGCGGCGATCGCTATCAAGCCGACTAAATATCCGAACTGCGAGTCGATAGCCCGCAGAAAGTTTCGGGCGATGCCTTCAAACACATTGATTGCGCGCCCACTGGCCGAGATAACCCGCACATGGGCCAAACGCTTCCCTGGGGTCTGTCCGTTCCAAAATATCTCGAAAAGAGCAAAGTATCCCCAGTAAAGACAGAACATCAGGAAAATGGATGCGGCGGTCACCCATTTCCCGGCTGCTACCCAGTAACGGGCCAAATCGGGCGAGACCAGCTGGAGGGAAAAAAAGACGGTGATTACAACCATCAGCTGAATCAGTGAATCCACCAGCAACGCCAGGCCGCGGCTGCCCAGGCCGGCAACCGGAAATTCGAGCTCAATCTGTTCCGGCGTTTCGATGGTAAGCTTTTCAAGCGAGTCCAACTATGATCTCCGTTTCGTGGTTGAAGAGACGACAACCGTACTGGACGCGGCTAGAGTCATTACTCGGAGATATCCAGCGGCATGGGCTGCATGCTTTGGGCCGGGATGAGCTTCGCGAGCTCGGCCTGCTCTATCGCCAGACTGCCACCGACTTATCCGCGGTGCGCGGCGACCCAAGCAGTTTGCAACAATCCAGGTATCTCAATCAACTGCTGGGACGGGCGCACAATATTGTTTATTCCGGGCAGAAGAAAACTGTGGGCAGGATGGCGCAGTTTTTCTGGAACGAGTATCCCCTAATATTTCGACGATATCTGCCTTACACCTCAGCGGCTACCGGGATCTTCATACTCGGCGGCTTGATGGGCATGTTCGTGACTCTGTCCAATCCGGATTATATGCGGGAGTTTTTAGGCCCGGCGATGGTATCCACCATTGAGAAGCATGAGATGTGGACCCATTCCGTGGTGGCTGCGGCACCGCAGACATCCAGCCTGATTATGACCAATAACATGACCGTGTCATTCCTGACATTCGCGGGAGGTATAACGGCGGGGATATGGACGCTTTTTCAGCTTTTCTTCAACGGCATGCTGATGGGCGTCATCGGGGTGGCATGCGGGATGAATGAGATGGGGACGAAGCTTTGGAGCTTTGTAGCTCCTCACGGCGTGCTGGAATTGCCAGCCATCTTTATTGCCGGCGGTGCAGGATTGCGCCTGGCACAGGCGCTGCTATTCCCGGGCACCCTATCCAGGCGGGACTCTCTGGCGGTGGGCGGGAATGAAGCAGTGCGACTGCTGGTGGGCGTCATTCCCGTGCTGGTAGCAGCGGGCCTGATTGAGGGATTTTTCTCGCCCTCGTCGGTCGCCGTGCCGTTTAAATTTATCCTGGGTGCGATTCTTTTCTCAATGTTGGTTGCATACCTGGCACGTGGATGGAAGACAAATGTAGCGAGCGTGCAGCAATCGCACATGTCTTAACCGGATGGGTGCATTTAGATCAGGTTACGTTCCTTCACTGAAAGATATTGATTAAGCAGGGCGGTTGAAAGCTGCTGTGGCGCGACTTCCAGGCAGAGCGCTCCATGTTCGCGTAATCGGCCAAGAAGTAGTTCGCGCCGAAAAACCATCTCCTGTGCAGCTACCGTTTCATACATCTCCTGCGGGCCGCTGGGCGTGAGGGTGGCCTTATGCTTTACTTCAGATTGCGCAATTACTACAAAAATCACCAGATGCCGCGATAACAGTTGCCCCGCCGCCTCTACGACCTCGGGCGTCATAGCAGTTTCTGCCAGGTCGGTGATCCAGATAATCAGTCCGCGCTGCCGCTGCAGGGATAATAGAGTGGCTGATGCGCGAATGTGATCCGCTTCCGGCGATTCAGCCTTGACTACGGCAAGCTGTTCAACCAGGTGGCGCAGTTGCGCGGCTCCGCGCGCTGGCAGCACACGCTGGTTCAGGACGCGTCCGTAGGATAAAAGCCCAACCCGGTCCCCAGAGTAGAGGGCCAGCTGAGACAGTAACAGTGCAGCATCCACTGCACGATCCAGTTTGGTAAACCCTTCCGTGCGGGTGCGCATGAGGCGCCCGCAATCGAGCACCAGCCAGACAGCCTGACTGCGCTCTACCTGAAAGGTTTTGGAAACGGCCTTGCCCCGGCGAGCTGTAGCAGTCCAACAAATACTGCGGATCTCGTCACCGTCTCGATAGTCGCGGAGGCTTTCAAAATCGGAGCCTGAGCCGCGCAGCCGCACAAGCCGCATCTGCAATTCGATCTGCCGGCTGCGCGCAAGAAAAATGGAGTGCTTGCCGGCGTGCTCAAAATTCGGGTAAGAGCGCACCGTCTGATGTAAGTCAGCGATTGCCCAGCGCTCTGCAAGATTCAATGCCGACCGGTATCGCAGATATACCCGGCCGATCGAGATGTCCCCCCGCTCACCTGGTATGAACGGTTGCCTTGCGCTCCCGCTACCCGTAGCCGGAAGGGCGACCCTGAGCCAACGCGCTATGTACCAGGGTGAGGGAGCGAGCTCATCCATGACATCGATGTGCAAGCTCTGAACGGCCGAGCTTGTGATGCAGATACTCACGTCGGTAGCGACTCGAATGGAGACAGAGCCATGCCATAAACGCCGGACGATTAAGGTCGAGGCCTTGGGCAATCGGAACCAGTCGACCAGAAAAGCAAATAGCAGCAATGCATCCCAAATGACCAGGGCATAAAAGTATGTCGAGTTCCAGAGCGCGGGAATCAGCCAGGCAAAGCCGGCGCCTGCCAGCAGGAATAGCCGGGGCGCCGCTCCTCCTCCAAACCGGCCGCGTCGGGCAGCCAGCGCCTCGATGTCAGGAGGCGCCAGAGGACGATGTATGCTCACTTCGGCACCTCAACTGCCGCCAAAACATCGGTCAACACGCGATCTGTATCAAAGCCTTCCAGTTCGGCTTCAGGTCGAAGCACAATTCGGTGACGAAGCGCAGGAAGGGTTGCTGACTTGACGTCATCAGGAATCACATAGTCGCGATCACTGAGTGCGGCCAGGGCTTTAGCAACCAGCATCAGGCTTATCGCCGCGCGTGGACTGGCTCCAAGTGAGACTGAAGGCCAATTGCGAGTGCGTCGTGCGATTTCACTGATGTAGCGAACTAATGATGGTTCCAGTTTCAGTTCACGCAGTTCGCGGCGGGCCTGTTGAACCGCCTCGGCCTCAATGCCAGTAATCTCCACCTGCGTGATATCCACCAATGCCGACCGGCCATTATGGTTTTCCAGAATAGTCATCTCTTCTTCGGCTGAAGGATAAGTAATCTTGATCTTCAGAAGAAAACGATCCAGTTGAGCCTCGGGGAGCGGATAAGTGCCTTCGAACTCCACCGGGTTCTGAGTGGCCAGCACAGTAAAGCTCTCACTCAACTCATGCCGCTCGCCATCGATGGTGACCTGGCGTTCCTCCATAGATTCAAGCAAGGCGGCCTGAGTGCGCGGAGGCATACGGTTGATTTCATCTACCAGCAAAAGATCGGTGAACATGGGCCCACGATGGAGAGTGAAGGTGCCGTTGGTAAGATTCAGAACATTGGTGCCCAACAGGTCTGCCGGCATGAGATCGGATGTGCACTGTATTCGCTGGAAAGCAACATTCAAACAACGTGCCAGTGTCTTCACGCCAAGCGTTTTGCCGAGTCCGGGTACGCCCTCAATAAGGGCGTGGCCTCCACAAAGCAAGGCGATGAGTGCTCCATCGATAAGCTCACTCTGGCCCACAATGATTTTTGCCAGTTCCGCGCGGCCGTGCGTCACAACCCTGGTGATCGCTTGCATGCGAATTTAATCCCTTCTAATTTCGGCTGGTTGGTTTCTTGTCAGTTGACTGGGCCGTAGGCCAGATTTGCGTTTCGGCTCCATAGATTGGGTAGCTTCGTTAAGTGCTCGAACAAAAGCAATGGCCGTCCGCTCCGTGAGGGTCGCATTGTTAACGGTGTATTCACTTTTTCGCACCAGATCCGCGCTGGAGTCAGAAATGCGGAAACCGCGATGCGCCATAGCATCAATGATCTCAGACACGCTCGAAGTTCCGCGCAGACCGAGACGCTGGGCGGCGACTTGGCGAAAACGCTGCAACGCGATTTCCACGGCGACGTGGGTACTGTTGGCGCGGCGAAACACGCCGGCCAGGGTTTCCACAAACTCGAGCGGTGAGGATCTCGTTTGGACAGCCAGCGGAACAATCGGTCCGCTTCGTCGAGAATACGTGAGCACCAGTGCCAGGCCGATGATGGTCAACTGCGCAACCGCCCAGGCATAGGCTTTGATAGGTTTGTGGGGAGCCAGCTTATGCTGTTTCTGGAAGTATTCGTCCCACCAAATACTCTGGTAGCCAGCGGTTGAATTCAGCAGCAACTCCAGGTTATTTTTCTCGCGAATGCCGGCGTTTTCTAGTGGCCACGCGCTCGCCCACCAAATGACAGAACCACTACCAGCGGAATAGGAAACCACAACTGCATTCCCCTGCGGATCAGCGAAGTGCACCAATTGCGAGCTATCGGTTGAATCCCACTGCAGGTTTCCATTCAATGAAATCGATCCGCCCCGAGTCAGGCGGGTTGGAGCTACAGCTTGGCATTCAACGCTGCCGATCCGTATTTCTCCGTTCTTGGCCGCCGCCTTGGGAACAAAGGAGTCAGGGTGCAGGCCGGCAACCAGAATCGATCCACCATGAGACAAAAACAGGGAAAGCGCTCTGGTCTCTTCCGCGGTTGCGTACCAGGTTGGAGCAGCTAGGATCAGCAGCTTGCCACGGGCATCCGCCGGGAGTTCTTTGGGGGGCCGGTCCCAACGCTCAACCGGGTATCCGGACTGCTGCAGAAGCAGATACGCCGCTTTAGCTCCATGCGCCAGATTGGAGTAGCTGGATGGAGCTCCGTTGCCTTCCTCGGACTGGGATTTCAGGTATGCGGCTGCAAACATGATCAGCAGGACAGAGATTCCAAAAATGATGGCGCCACGGTTTTGACGAATCATCCACGACACCCGAGCTTCTCAAGCTCCAGCATGAATGATTGATACTCGGCCACCGATGCCGGCCGGCCTGCATACCATGCGGCTTCAAACATCTTCACCACGGCGGCAAAAGGAAGCCTGAATCCATTTTCTGTGGGAATCGCATTGAGATACTCACGCGGGGTGCGGGTTTTGTCCGGTTCCCAGAGGCCATCGCTTTCGAGCCGCGATACGGACGCCCAAAATCCCAGGTGAATGGCTTCCCGCCAGTCGCCGGATGCGGCCCTGGCTTGCGCTTCGGAAAGCCACGACCGCCAGTTCCGGGCAGAAGCTGAGAAGGGGATCACTTCGCGCGTCCGATCCAGAACTCTTTCTCGTGACCGCCGATAAAGCCAGACCGCCAGAACTGAGCAGGCGATTGCAATCGTGATCCATACAAAAATCTGACCCAGCTGATCCAGGTCCGGAGTTTTGGGGAAAAGCTTATCGAACTGCTTTTCGATCCAGGCATTAATGTAGTCTGTCAACAATTCAAGCTGGGTGGGCCCATGCACACTTCTGAATTCGCGCGCCGCGAGGATCTGATTGAGCCGACTGCGAATAGCAGGATCGCCGTCGCGGGCCCGCTCAAACTGGTCAGATTCCTGGCGCAGCGCCTTGAGGCGTTCTTCCAGTTGGGAAAGAACGGTCACTTTGAAATTCCGAGGAACGGTCAGGTACCTGGCCAGCTCTTTGTGCAGGAACTCCAACGGCACATCCACGTTTCCGGCCTGAGTCTGTATCAGAATTGAGGATGGAGTTCCACGGTTGAAATCCACGGCGTGCGCAGGATTCGCGCGCACTTTCTGTATCTCAGAGAGATACTGCTCCAGGCGGGAATTGTATTCCGAGATCGACAGCAGTTCCTGATTGCCAAAAGCAAGGTTTGACAACCCGACAATTACTAAGATAACTGTGATTCGAAATCTCGTCATCAAGGTTGCGCAGTAACAGCCGCCTGCGAAAGAGGTGCCTCTTGTGCGAGATTGGACATCATTAGCTGCAGGTCGAATGCTTCCTTGCGCACGCGCTCATCGTAATAGACCAGCGCCAGAGCAATAGAAGCCAGTGGTCCGGTCAACAGCCCTACGATAAAACCAGCAAGATAGAGCAGCACCAGGCGTACCGTAAGGTTGGGGATCAGAACGCCCAGACCGCCGGCCAATCCTCCCAATACCGCGCCGAGAACAATAGCTAACAGCGTGAATACCACCAGAATGAGAAAAACTCGAAATCGACTCCCTTTGGAGAGAGCTGCACTTCGTCGGATCGATTTCCGAACTTTTAGGTCTTCGACCACGCAGCAGGCAATAGCCAGCGCATATCGAACCCATACCATCATGGCCGCAATGCTCACAACGATTACGGTGATAAATCCGAAAACGATAGCAAAAATCTGACCGGCTCGCCCGAGGATAGGGCCAATCAGGGACATGTACTTCACAATCATGATTGCAATCGTCAGCAGCACTACCGCTCCCATAGCTGCCAGGCCCGCCAGAAGGCTCATACAAACAAACACACCGATCACACGCAATATCCTGCCCCGCAGCGACCGGTAGGCTTCTAGAATAGTTGTGGATTGACCTAGGTGGACGGAAGCAACAGCCTTCACGGTTGCAGCTTGCGAAATCGCCCATCCCACCAGCAGCAGCAGAAACGCGGCCACGACCCCAAGTCCAGCCGAGGCCATTGACAACGGGCGCATCCCGCGGGAAGTTCCTTGGCCAAGAGAAGCAGAACCGATGGTCAGTAACTGGAAAAGTAAATAGCTGACAGGTCCGAGACTAGCTATGCCTACAAAAAGCCGGAAATTCTTCCGATAGAGTACGAATGTCCGGTCCATAAGCTCGCCCGTGGACATAGGACGCAGAAGCTCAGTCATCGGATCGCTCCTCAGCAGACCGGGGGAAGGCAAACTATACCACGACATCTGCCAGGCGAAGATTCCGCAATTTGTCTTAGGAGAGTTTGCTGAGTTGTGGATTATAAAAGCGGGTGGCCCACTCAAGCCCGCCTTTGGCTTGAGCGGGAATAGTAAGCCGTGCGCGATTTAATGACTAAAAACTGGCGGAGAGAGTGGGATTCGAATTTACTCAAAAACGTAGTTTCAACAACATAGAGCGCACGGCGGGCACCGTAAAAACGATGGAAGACAGTGGTAAGCAGTGCTAACGGATCACAAACCGATCACGGCTGGCTGGCACGAATTGTCGTTTGATTCCATTCGATTATCCCTCTGTAAAACCACGCTGGAAACTATCCAGCAATAGAGTGCAGTGGTCGGCATAAGACTGGTCTGATCTGGGACTTGTTTGCACTAATTGGTTTAACAACTCTCGCTTCAAGTCAGCATCCGCAAGCATTTTCGCGATACTCGCCGAAGTCTCTTGAGTTGCGATTTGACGGGCGTCTTTGCCCAAGAGTCGTGCACCAGCAATCGGGACGTCAAATTCGGCAGCCTCAAGTATAGGAAGCTCGTCCGCATACAGGCGGTCTTCATTCCCGGCGTCGGCGTAATCTGTAAGTATTTTCAAAATGTCGGGTGCATCACGCTTTTCGTGCTTCCGGTCAGCCCACGCGAACAACTTGAGAATAATGAGACCTGGTAAAGAAGCGACTGGTACCACGAGATCAGCATCCACTTGAACCTGGATCGCCGATTCCAGAGCGTCTCTGAAACCTG
>QHZY01000094.1 GCA_003224855.1 Acidobacteriota bacterium
GAGATGTGGCACCAGGCGGACGGTGGAGTGCTTGTGAGGCCGAAAATCGTTGAGGTTGCGAACGCTCAGGACCATAGCGGATAGAGCTTGCGGCAACAGTGGATCGGTGGTGTTGGTGAAATGGGCCTGGCCGTTTATGCGATAGCTGTGAATCTGGGTGCGAAGAACGGATTCGACTTGCGATGCAGTCCCGCTGAAGTAGAGCTGGGTGTGGCTGCGCGACGGCCCTATGACCTGCAAGCCGCGGGAACGCAGCCAAGCGCTGATTTTGTTCAGATCGGAATCCGGCACGCCAAATCGCTGAGCGTACTGTTCCGGAGTCAGCCACTTACGGAAATTGGGGGAAGCCGGGTCCTGCTGCTGCCGGGCCAGCTTATCAAGACCGTTCTGCTGCTCGTCTGCAAGGCGAAATACAAGCGCCACGCGATTGAGGGGCATGTCCGAGCTGACCCGGCCGCGATCAAATTCCGCGTGTGGCAATCTGCGAACGGTGCCGGAAAGCGGGACCAGCTGAGACTCATCGATGGTGCGGTTATCCAGCCGGCCGGGGCGATTACTTCGTGCTGAGGCGATTAATGAGAAGACAGCGAACAGAGCAAGGGCGCACCCGGGCTTAGAGTTCGGGGTTAACCTGACCATTTCACACTCCGATTGAGATCAAAATACCGCACCGGCAGAGAAGTTTTAGGTATGGATTCAGATTAGCCTGACAAAGGATGTATGGCTAGAGGCGGAGCGGAGAAAAAGGTTCACTGAAGCGTTTCCCGAAGGTAATGTTACGCGCAGCTGATTCTAAAAGCCCTTACTGGTGAGGAACTCCGCGGTTACCTGTTTTGTATCGCGGTGTTTGCCGTCGACCTGATAGTTCAGCTCACGCATCTCTGCGTCGCTGATCTTTCCAGCTAATTCCGCCAGCGCCTGCGCTATTTCCGGGTGAGCTGAGAGAGCTTCCTGGCGAACAATCGGGACAGCTTCGTAAGGCGGGAAATAATGCTTGTCGTCTTCGAGAACAAAGAGGTCGAGAGCGCGAATGAGGCCGTCAGTGGTGTTGCCGGCGCCGAGATCGATCTGATGGTCTTTCAGGGAGCGGGCTAGCAGGCCGAGATCCATGATGCGGGGATTTTCAGCAAACTTCAGTCCGTAAGTAGCGGCCAATCCTCGGTAACCGTCGGGACGCTCCATAAATTCGTAACCAAAGCCGGCGCGCCAATGAATTGCGTGCGGGGCAGCATCGGAAATGGTTTTCAGTTTGAGGCGGCGTGCGTCGTCGCCACGAATCTCCAAAGCGAAAGTGTCATTGAAGCCGAGATTGGGGCCTACTTTAAGGTTAAAGCGCGACTGGTACTCACGGGCGACGGTTTCGAAAACCTGCTGAGGATCCTTCGCAGGCGGCAGTTTCAGAATTGCGGTAAGGGCGGTGCCGGTGTACTCGGGGTAAATATCGATGCGTCCGGAGAGAATGGACTGGTGACAGATATAGGAGCCCGCCAGGTAAAAACGGCGTTCGACCGGGAGGTGGGTTTTGCGTTCGATCTGTTGAGCGATGATCTCGCCGAGTACCAGCTGTTCGGTGAAGTTCTTGGAACCCACAACGATGCGGTCGCGGCGGGGCGGACCGCAGGCAGTGAGCAGCAAAATGATGATGGCTGCGGAAAGGCGGTGGGAGAGCATCGGGTTCAATGATTATTACAGGGAAAGTAAAGCGCGGAGGGCGAGAAAAACGTAAAGCGCAGAACAGGCAGAGACGGGCAAAATCTTAAAGCGCAGAGTACGCAGAGAAAAGGCCGCAAAGGCGGCAGAGAACGCAGAGAGAACAAATCCTGAACCGTAAAAGAGCTCGAACAAAGTGGCAAACAGCGCAACGAAATCAGCGCGGGGCCAGCCATTTCTCAAGACGCCCTAAGGAGAAGTCGGCGGTAAGGGCGAGAAGCGCGGCGGGAACGGCGCCCGCGAGGATTTCTTGATTGTTGACCATGGCAAGACCGCGAAATATGAATTCGCCCAGGCCTCCCGCGCCGATGGCGGCGGCGATGGTGGCGAGGCCGACTGAAATCACAGTGGCGACGCGGATTCCAGCGATGATGACGTTCAGAGACAGCGGCAGTTCAACTTGCCACAGAAGCTGGCGGTCCGTCATGCCCATGCCGCGCGCGGCTTCGACGATGGAACGATCAACTCCTTTAATGCCGGTATAGGTATTGCGAATGAGTGGCAGAAGTGCGTAAAGAGCGAGGGCGAGAATGGCGAGTCGGTCGGCACGGGCTCCGATCCATGGAACAGGCAGGAGGAAACCGAACAGCGCGAGGCTGGGCATGGTTTGAATGATGTTCGCGATTCCGAGGACGGGTTTGTCGAGAAACGGACGGCGGGAGATGAGAATGCCGAGCGGGATGCCGACAACGGCCGCCAGAAAAATAGAAATGCCGACGATCCTAAGGTGTTCAGCGGTCAGGCTGAGGATTTGCAGGCGATTTTGAGTGATGAATTGCCAAAAGGTCATATTGCAGATCTTAAATCGCAGAGGACGCGGGGGAAACCGCAAAGAACGCAGACGAGGCAAAGCTCAAGAAAGCACAGGCAGCGAAAATCTCAGCGCAAAACACGCCTCGAAAAAACGACCAGGCGGGACCTACGGCTGGCCGGCGGTGAATGCCTCGACGTAGGCTTTCACGAGCTGTTGATCGGATTTCATGAACTGCTGCGGGGTAAGGACGGTCACGAGTTTCCCGGCTTCCATCAACGCTATGCGGGTGCCGAGCCGCAATGCTTCGTGAAGGTCGTGCGTGACAAAAACGACAGTCTTGGCGAGCCGTTGCTGTAAGGACAAGAATTGATTTTGCAGGTCCATGCGAGTGATGGGATCGAGCGCTCCGAACGGCTCGTCCATCAAAAGAAACGGTGGATCGGCGGCGAGGGCGCGGGCCACACCCACTCGCTGGCGCTGGCCTCCGGAGAGTTCGCGCGGATAGCGGACCGCGAACTGGGGATCGAGACCGACCAGCCTGAGCAATTCCTGGATTCTTTGGTGAACGCGCTCGGCGGGCCAGTTTTCGAGGGTCGGTACCAGCCCGATGTTGCGCGCGACGGTAAAGTGCGGGAACAGGCCGATCTCCTGAATGACGTAGCCGATCATGCGGCGCAGCGCGATGGGGTCCCAGTCACGCGTGGAGCGGGTTTTGACCAGAACGTCGCCTTGAGTGGGCGAGTGCAGATTATTAATGAGCTTGAGAGTGGTTGTTTTGCCGGAACCGGTGCGTCCGAGGAACACAACCGTTTCGCCGGGGTGGATGGCAAGGTTGAGACCGGAAACCAGGGCGCCGCCATTCAGTGCAAAAGAAACATTTTTGAATTCAATGACCGGATCAGTGGGCACGAAGTCCTTAACCGCGATATGCGGATGCCGGCAAGCCGGTGATGCGAATTCCCGAGTGGCCTTTATGCTTGATGTTGAGTGCGATCAGCAAGGCCGTGATCTGCTCCACGGTGCGAGCGTTCTCAAGTTTGCCCGCATCAATCCCGCGCACGCCAGGAATTTTGGCCGCGAGATCCAGAGCGATTGCGGTTGCCACCGGCTGGTCGCTGCACACCAGAACATCGCATTCTACGGGCTCATCACTGTTGAGCAACTCGGCAGACGCGTTGTGGAATGCAGCGGCCACGGAAACACCTTTCGGCACCAGTTCCGCGGTCTGCTGGGCCACTGAACCTTCCCAGATCCCGAGAGTGCGGGTGGCTCGTCCTCCGACACTGGCCGCGAGCGGCACGGTAGTGTCGATAACCATAGCTTCGGGGCGGATCGCCGGTTTGATCTGCTTCAGGAGCGCGGCGTGCCCGGAGAATGGCACGGTCAGCACGATAATTTCTGCGGCCGCGGCTGCGGCGGGGTTGTCCATGCCGGAGAGGGGCGCGCTATCGCCCACGATCTCTTTGAGTTTGCGGGCTGCATCATCCGCGCGCGCGGGGTCGCGAGATCCGATAATGATGGTTTCGCCGGCCTTCGCCCAGCGGCGCGCCAGGCCTAAACCTTCAGGGCCGGTGCCACCCAGGATGGCAATGGAGCGGCTCACGCAAACTCCGGCTCGAGCGCCTCGCAAGAAGTGAAAGTTTCCGCAGGCTGCCGGAGATGGATGCGCGAGTAGGTGGTGTTGCGCTCGGCGGGAATGCGGCCGCACTCGATAATGAGCGACTGGAAATCTTCCGGGCTGGTGTACTGGCCGGCGGTGGCGCCCGCTTCGCGCGAGATATTTTCTTCCATCAGAGTGCCGCCGTAATCGTTGGCCCCGGCATTCAGGCAAAGCTGGGAGAGCTTGCGATTCAGCTTGACCCACGAAACCTGAATGTTGTTGATGGAACCGGCCAGCATAATTCGGGCCAGCGCGTGAATCTTGAGATGTTCGGCGAGGGTGGGGCCGCTGCGCGCCAGGCCCTGATGGAACAGTAAAGTGTTCTGGTGCACGAAACCGAGCGGCACAAATTCCGTGAAGCCGCCAGTTTCTGATTGGATATCACGCAGCAGCCGCAGCTGGTTTACCCAGTGCTCGGGCGTTTCCACGTGCCCGTACATCAGGGTTGAGGTGCTGCGAATGCCGCAGCTGTGCGCGGTGCGGATGACTTCAATCCACTGGCCGGTGGAGAGCTTGTTGCGCGAAAGAACGAAGCGAACCCGGTCATCGAGAATTTCTGCCGCGGTGCCGGGCAGGGTGCCCAAGCCGTTATCGCGCAACATGCTGAGATAGTCGCGCAGACCCATACCGGTGAGTTCGACGCCATAAACAATCTCCATGGGAGAAAAGGCGTGAATGTGCATTTGCGGAACGGCATGCTTCACCGCGCGCAGAATGTCGCGATAGTAAAACGGAGGCAGACCGTGCGGCAGTCCGCCCTGAATGCAGACTTCGGTTGCACCCAGTTGCCAGGCTTCAACAGCCTTTTCCGCAAGTTGCCCGAATGACAAGAAGTAGGAATCGGATTCGCGCGGGCCGCGGCTGAAGGCGCAGAACTTGCAGCCGACGAAACAGACATTGGTGAAGTTGATGTTCCGATTGACAACATAAGTGACGATGTTGCCGACCAGGTCGCGACGCAGAGCGTCGGCAGCAACAATCAATCCGAGCAGATCGTCAGCTTCGGCGTTGGCCAGTGTAAGGCATTGCTGGCGCGTAAGCACGCTTCCGTTCTGCTGCTCCAAAACGCTTTCCAGGGCTGCACGAACTTGTGAATTCAGGCGGGGAGAGATTTCATTCCAATCAAGGCTGGTAAAGTGCTCCAGTTCCGAACTGCTCAACTTGCGAGCCATGGGCATTCCTCAGGTACAGTTTACCGAAACAGATCATTGGCAGCAGGGCGAATGAGATCACGCGCGCGGCCGCGTCCAGCAGGGTACGCGAAGCCGCGGATAATGCAAAATGGGGTGCGAGCGAGCTTGCCGCAGACCAGTCCGGCCGCGCAGGCCAGTTCGTCGGCGACGGCATCAACAGTGGAGTGAAGTTCATAGCCGTGCGGATCGCGACGGCCGCGGTAATCATTCAGAGCTTTCATACCCGCCAGTCCGATAGCTACTTCAGTCAGACCCTCCCGCCAGGCGCGGCCGAAACTGTCGGTAATGATTACGGGGACAGAAATCCGCAGGCGTTTCCTGATCTCGCGATGAAGGCGGGCGGCGGACGCGTCAGGATCATCGGGGAGGAGCAGCGCGTGGCGTCCGCCATCGAGGTTTGAGACATCGACGCCGCTGTTAGCGCAGATGAAGCCGTGGCGGGTTTCGGTGATCATTACTTTACCTTTGCGGCGCACAATCCGGGTGCTTTCGGATGCAGCCAGCGCAGTAACGCGCGGGTCAAGGCCATAGCGCCGCGCCCATGCTCGAGTAGACGGGTCGGGGCGAATCGTGTTCAGGTCGACGACTTTGGCCTCCGCCTTGGAGATGATCTTGTGCTTGATCACGAGGATGTCGCCGGTGCGCAAGCTTTGCTTACAAGACTTTAAAGACTCAAGCAATTGGCCGGCGATGGAGTCTCCCGGCTGGGTTTCGCGCGCGCACGGAACCGGGATGATTCGCAACTCAGCGGTGTGCGCCATCACTCGTTTACGGCGACGGGAACGCCGTCCGGCAGGAAGCGACGGGCGAGCTGTTGCGAATGAGTGTCGCCCGCGGATGACATGAGTTGCTGCAGATCGGAAGGGTTATCGATGTCCAGAGCGATCCCGGGTAAGGAAAGAACGCGGCAGGGAAGGCCGGATGCTTCGGCAGCGGCGCGATGCGGCGGGAAGCTGTGGTTGCCGAACCGGAGCGGGAACAGATCAGCGGGGCGGCGCAAAATGGCGTTGGTTCCGCGTCCGTCAGCGGCGGGAACCAGCACCGAGCCTCGCTTTGGGGCTATGGAATAAATTTGTTCAATCTCGGTGCTGTGGATCAGCGGAATGTCGGCGGGGATTACCAGGGTTTCCTGAATAGCTTCCGCGATGCAGGTGCGAGTGGCCATTTCGATTGCGTCGGTTTCACTGCGATTTTGTTGGTCGGGGATGACCCGGAGCTGGAGCTTACGGGCAAGTTCGAGCGCAAAGGGATCGCTGGTGACCAGTGAGATCTGGTCACCAATGGCAGCATTTTTAAGGGCGGCCAGCACATCGTGCAGCATGGCTTGCGCAAGCTGGGTACGCGCGGACTGATTGAGAACCGAAGCCAGACGCTGCTTGGCGGATGAGAGATTTTTGACGGGGATCAGAATCATGTCAATTTCGGGTAATTATCAGTTCTCAGTTCTCAGCTGGTTCGTGCTGAGTTGAGGGATTCCGGCCGGATACGAAATTGCTTTTAGCACATCGACAGCCAAGGTAACCCGATCTGAAGCGGTGCGCATGATGGTGTTTGCCGAATGAACTTTCATACCGGCGCTGCGGAGGTCAGCCTGGTGGTGCTCGTCAGTGTTGTCAATGATCATCCAGTCGAGAAAATCGCTGTAGGCCTGTGCGACACCAATCACGGAGCACGGCAGGCCCTGCGCCTGCATGAGGATGCCGGCAGGGCCTGAAACGGCAGCGCCGCCCACGATCGGGCTGACGGCAGCGATGGCAGCACGGGTTTGCTGTAAGGCGGCCATGATCCCAGGGACGGCAAGTATGGGGCCGATGCTGGTGATCGGGTTGCTGGGAGCGATCACAACGAAATCTGCGGAGAGAATAGAACTGATCACGCCGGGCGCGGCTTCGGCGTCGGATACGCCTGCGAAGCGCACGGCGGTGACCGGATCCTGGAACCAGCGCTTTACGAAGTACTCCTGGAAGGTCAGCTCACCGATGGAAGTCATCACCCGGGTTTCCACACGGGAGTTGCTCATGGGCAGCACGCGGGCTTTGACGCCGAGTGAAGCGCCAATTTCCGCGGTGGCTTCGCTCAGTGTTTTGCCATGGCTGATCATGCGCGAGCGCACCAGGTGCAAGGCGAGATCGCGATCGCCGATATTGAACCAGGTGGGCTGGTTGAACTGGCCCATTGTCTGGAGGCAATGGAAAGTATCACCTTGCACTCCCCAGCCACGCTCGCGGCTGAGTAAACCGGCAAGGGCATAAGTGATGGAGTCGAGATCGGGCGAGACGTAAAGTCCCCACCATTCGAGATCGTCGGCCGTGTTAACGATGACGGTGAGTTCTTCCGGAGAAAGAACGTGGCTAAGCCCCTCGACAAATTTTGCGCCGCCGGTGCCGCCGGTAAGGACTGTGATCACGCGGCAGTCCTCAATGCGTAGCCTTCCTGATCACACGCCTGCCGCAGTTTTTCGGCGAGCAAGCCGCCACGCGACATAACGGCAGGTACGAATTCGGGATAAACCGGAAGGCGCTGCTTCAGGCGTTGGCCTTTTTGACTGGTGCGACGTTCGAGTTCCAGTAAATGTGGCCAGGGCTTCTCGGGATTGATGAAGTCCGGCGTGAGCGGTGAAACCCCTCCCCAATCGTTAATTCCTGCGTCCAGGAAATCCTGATAGTTGGGAGCGGAAAGATTGGGCGGGGCCTGCAGGTTGACTTCCGGCAAAAGAATGCGCGCAAGCATGATGGCGCGAAGCATGTCCTGGTGCGAGGGCTCGGGCCAATTATGCATGGGAATTTCCGGCTTGGCGCGGAAGTTCTGAATGATCACCTCCTGGATATGGCCGTAACGGTGGTGCAAATCGCGGATCGCGAACAGCGAGTTCACGCGATCTTCCAACGTCTCTCCGATTCCAAGCAATAACCCGGTGGTAAACGGAACGCCTTGCTTGCCGGCTTGCTCGATAGTGCGCAAACGTCGGCTGGGGACCTTGTCAGGTGCATTGTCATGGGCCGCGCGGGGCTGGAGCAAAGCTTCACTGGTGGATTCGAGCATCAGGCCCATGCTGGGGGAAACGGCCGCCAGACGTGAAATCCATTCTGCACTCAGCAGCCCAGGATTGGGATGAGGCAAAAGGCTGCTCTCGCGCAACACCAACTCGCACATCCCTTCCAGATAATGCAGCGTAGAACGATAACCGAAACGGTGCAGGGTCTGCCGCATCTCGGGAAAGATAAGTTCCGGTTTGTCACCGAGGCTGAACAGCGCCTCCGTGCAACCGAGCTTTTCTCCCTGGCGAACGACGGCCAGCACTTCTTCCGGCGTCATGGTATGTGCGCCGGGCTGGCCAGGATCGCGGCGGAAGATGCAGTAGCCACAATAGTCCCGGCAAAGGTTGGTAAGGGGAATGAAGACCTTGCGCGAGTAGGAAACGACCGCCGGTTTGAAGCGTTCTTTCAGTTCTTTGGCGTAGGCAAGCAGCCGGGGTAGTTCCGCTGGCGAAGTTTTCAGCAGTTCGCAGGCATGTTCCCGGGTGATTGGCTCACCCCCGCGAAGCCGATCTAACAGGCTGCCGGTGTCAAGTTGTGCTGTGAGTGCCACAAGGTTCCAGAAGACGATAACAAAACCACCCAGCGATTAGATTTCCACAAGCGCTTGAATTGTTCAACACTTGACTTCGTGAACAGTTCAGGAGCAACATGTCGGGCGCAATCTAACCGCTTTTACTTCCGCTCATGGAGCGCGCGCTACAAATTCATCGGGTAAGCGTGGCTGATCAGGTGGCCGCGGTGCTGCGGCAAAGAATCCTGAACGGGGAACTGCGCCCGGGCATGCCGCTGCAAGAAGTGCCGATGGCAGCATCGCTGGGCGTATCACGAAACACCATGCGGGAGGCCACCCGCATCCTGTCGCTTGAGGGCCTGCTCAAGCGCAACGCGCATCGCGGGATCGCGGTGTGCCAGTTATCCGCCACCGATGTTCAGGAAATTTACTCTCTGCGGCGCATGCTGGAGATCGCGGCCGTTCTCGGATCGCGCTCCACGGAGATTG
>QHZY01000095.1 GCA_003224855.1 Acidobacteriota bacterium
GTCTTCCGGATCGGGCTTTTCGGTACCGACCTTCACAAAACCGCGTCCCATCTGCTTCATCACGAACTTGTCGCCGAACTGCTTTACCGCATCAAGTTCGCCGTAGTGCCACGAGCCTTTAAGAAACTGCAGCATCAACACGCGCATACCCTGGCCGACAGCGCGCAATGCAGTGCCCATGGCGGCAGTGGTTTTACCCTTGCCTGGGCCGGTGTTCACGATGATGAGGCCACGGCGTACGTCCGCCATATCAAAGACAATCTTTTATTGTACCTGCTTGCATTGCTGCTTGGGTGGATTGTCGGCTATCGCGAGTTTTCGGCGCGCAATTTCTCCGACTTTTCCTCAACGCCCCGTTCCAGCTTCTGCTTGTGCTCGCGTAATTTCGCAGCGACTGACTCGTCGCCGATTCCAATGATCTGTGCCGCGAGAATCCCCGCATTCGTCGCTCCCGCCTTGCCAATCGCCACCGTAGCCACCGGGATTCCCGCCGGCATCTGCACCGTCGCCAGCAGAGAGTCCATCCCTTGTAAAGAAGTGGAAGGAATGGGGACACCAATTACAGGCAGTGTCGTGTGGGCTGCGATCACTCCTGCAAGATGGGCGGCACCGCCGGCGCCCGCAATGATCACCCGTATTCCACGCTCGCGTGCTTTGCGGGCGAACTCCGCCGTGCGCTCTGGAGACCGGTGCGCGGATGTGACATCTATTTCGTAGCCGATCCCGAACTCTTCGAGCGCCTTGCCGGTTTCGCGCATGATTTCGAGGTCAGAATCACTACCCATTACGATCGAAACTGAGATTTTGTTCATGATGTCAGGTATTCTTCAGTGCTCTTGCGCCAATATCCTTTCGATAGTGTGCGCCCTCAAACCCGATCTTCTCGACCGCAGCATAAGCCCGGTCCACAGCGGTCTGCAGGTCTTGCCCCCTGGCTGTCGCGCCAAGCACCCGACCGCCGGAGGTGAAATACCTTCCGTCGTGCCTGGTAGTGCCGGCGTGGAAAACTTTTACGCCCTCCACTTTTCCGGCTTGTTCCAGTCCGGAAATCCACTTGCCTGCTTCGAAGGTTCCGGGATAGCCGCCTGATGACATCACCACACACGCGCTCGCATCCTGCGACCAGCGGAAGTCTCCGTCGCTGACTCTGCCTTCGACCGAAGCTTCAAGCGCTTCTATCAGATCGCTCTCCATCCGCATCATGACCGGCTGCGTTTCCGGATCGCCAAAGCGGCAATTAAATTCCAGCACCATCGGACCACGCGCTGTCATCATCAGCCCACAGTAAAGGATTCCCCGGTACTCCAGGCCTTCCTGTTTCATTCCCCCGATCACCGGTCGCGCAATATGGTTCACCAACCAGTCTCGCATCTTATCGTCAAGCATTGCAGCGGTCGAAAACGCTCCCATGCCGCCGGTATTCGGGCCCATGTCGCCATCGTTGATGCGTTTGTGGTCCTGCGCTGCAACCAGCGGAACCACGCGTTCGCCATCGCTCAGCACCAGAAATGAAAGTTCATCACCTTTCAGAAATTCCTCCAGCACTAGTTTGCTGCCCGCCGGTCCAAGCATCTTCCCGCTCAGCATCTCAGCACAAACTCCGGAGGCTTCGTCCTTGCTCTTGGTGATCACTACTCCTTTGCCGGCGGCAAGCCCGTCCGCCTTGACCACGATTGGCGTGGAAAAATGCGACAGCGCCTTCTGCACTTCGTCCATGGAAGTACAGATTGCATAGTGCGGGGTGGGTATGTGGTGCCGCTGCAGGAATGCCTTTGCGAAGCTCTTGCTCGATTCCAATTGCGCCGCTCTTTTGGTGGGCCCGAAAACCGGAATCTTCCGCCGCTGCAGCTCGTCCACGATCCCCAGCGTAAGCGGCAGCTCCGGACCGACCACCGTCAGATCAGGGCGCAACTCTTCCGCCAGCGCCACCATGGATTGCAAACTTCTCAGGTCGGCCGGCAGGCATTCGGCCTCATCCATGATGCCGCCATTTCCCGGCGCGCAATAAACCTTGCTGACCCGCGGCGATTGCCGAAGCTTCCACACCAACGCATGCTCCCGACCGCCGCCCCCGAACACCAGAACTTTCATGATTCGGAATCAAGGTTAGGGTTGTCATCGCGAATATGTCAAACTTTCCTAACCAGGAACTGACATCTGAGAACTGAGAACCGTCATTCATCCCCCGAATTCTGCGTTCGGCCGCTCAGTTACTGGGGTCATGACCCTGGTTCAACTTTGTGCTTTGCCTGTTAACTACGATTAACTGCGGCCTATAATATAGACGCATGATTACCGGCTCAAAAGAAGATTATCTGAAGGCCATTCTGGAGGCGGAAGGCGAAGGAGAAACGGTTATTTCCGCTACCCTCGCTCACTGGCTTTCGGTTTCGCCGCCGGCGGTCACTATGGCTTTGCGCCGCCTCAAACGGGATGGACTGGTTCGCGTACTCACCGACGGCACGGTCAAACTCACCTCAGCCGGCCGCAAGATCGCCCGCCATCTCACCCTTCGCCATCACCTGATTGAGCGCATGCTGTCCGAACTGTTTGGGATGGAATGGTACAAGATTCACGATGAGGCCGAACGGCTGGAGCACGCTGTTTCGCCTGATTTTGAGGCCAAACTTCTGGCCAAACTCGGCTCCGGCGGTGCATGTCCGCACGGGAATCTAAGTGAACTTGAGAGCCCAGTAAGCCGGCGCCGGCGCGGGCTGCTCTTATTGTCCCAGGCGCAGCCAGGAAACAACTACGTGGTAAGCGGCATCTATGAGCGCGATCGCAAACTGCTTGAATTTCTTGAAGAACGTGGCATTCGCCCCGGGGCACGGGTTCATGTCACCAAGAAAAACTATGACCAGACGCTTACTCTGAAAACCCATTCCGGCACATCTGTTCTGGGTAGCGCTGCCACCGATAAGGTCTGGGTCTCCCGAGCGGACGACTCTAACGGCGAACATTCGTAACCCAGCGTTCATTAACTATAGTTCACCTCATGGTATATACTTTAGCTAACTGCCCGTAGTCTCTCCGGCGGCTTCTTCTATGGCGACTGAAGTCACAGCCCCTGCAAGTACCTTGAGCTATGAAGCAGTTCGCCCCAGCCTGCCCGAAATCTACCGAACCCTTAGCGTACCGGCTCGCGGTGGATTCTTTGTCAAGCTGCTGGCGTTTGCAGGCCCGGGCTTCCTGGTGGCGGTTGGCTACATGGATCCCGGCAATTGGGCAACAGACCTGGCCGGAGGCTCGCGCTACAACTACACGCTGCTGTCAGTCGTCATGCTTTCGAACCTCATGGCCGTTCTGCTGCAGGCGCTGGCCATCAAGCTGGGCGTGGTTACGGGCCGCGACTTAGCGCAGGCATGTCGCGATTACTTCAGTCGCCCGGTTGCAATTGGTTTGTGGTTGCTGGCGGAAGTGGCCATTGCGGCTTGCGATCTGGCCGAGGTGATTGGTTCTGCGATTGCCCTCAATCTGCTGTTTCATATCCCCCTCTTGTGGGGCGTGTGCATTACTGCGCTTGACGTCCTGCTCATACTTTTTCTGCAGCAACGTGGCTTCCGCTTCCTAGAAGCCTTGGTGCTCGCGCTGATCGGCACCATTGGCGTTTGCTTCGGCCTGGAAATCATATTCTCGAGACCGGATATGTTCGGCATTCTCGGCGGCTTCGCTCCTTCACTGCGAATCGTGCGTGATCCCGGCATGCTCTACATCGCGATTGGAATTCTGGGCGCAACCGTCATGCCGCACAATCTATATCTGCATTCGGCCATAGTTCAGACTCGCGCGTTTGAGCGCACTTCCGAAGGCAAGCGTGAAGCCATTCGCTTCAGTGTGATCGACTCTACGATCGCCCTCACCTTCGCTCTACTGGTGAATGCCGCCATTCTGATCGTCTCGGCGGCCACATTTTTTCGCAATGGATACAACACGGTCGCCGAGATTCAGGATGCCTATAAGCTGCTTTCACCCCTGCTCGGGGTAACCGGTGCCAGTACAGTTTTTGCTTTGGCCCTGCTCGCCTCCGGACAGAATTCGACTCTCACCGGCACTCTGGCCGGGCAGGTGGTGATGGAAGGATTCCTGAATATTCGCGTCCGGCCATGGTTGCGCAGGCTGATCACGCGCGGCATTGCCATCATCCCCGCCATCATTGTCACGGCTTTCTGGGGCGAACGCGGAACTGCCGACCTCCTCATCCTGAGCCAGGTGATTCTCAGCATTCAACTCAGCTTCGCGGTGTTCCCGCTCGTCATGTTCACCTCTGACCGCCTCAAAATGGGTGAATTCGTGAATTCACGGTGGCTCAAATACCTGGCCTGGACAACCGCTATTGTGATTGCCTTCCTGAACGCGTGGTTGTTGATCCAGCTCCGCACTTAGGTACCCTCTCAGACAGTAACCGCGGTAAATAACTTCAGGGTCCTCGCCATGTAACCAGCGTCAGTTTCCTAACGCCGCCGCCGACCCTATGATCGGTCCCATCAATCAGGCCAGGAGGGTGAATGGACCGACGCCGGCAAGGCAGAGTAGCAGCTCTGATACCTGTAACCGTATGGGGCGTTGACGCCCACGCAAACGCCTTCACCCAAACGGCCACCGTACGCAACATCAGCAGCAGTGGCGCGGTGCTGCAGGGCATGCCGCAGAAGCTCAAGCAGGGGCAGGTGCTCGATCTGCAGTTTGAGAATGAACGCGCGCAGTTCCGCGTAGTCTGGGCAGGACTGCCCAACACCTACGAAGAGGGAGAGATAGGCCTCGAGCGGATGGACGCCGAGCTCAGCTTCTGGAACGTCGAATTCGAACGCTGCCAGCCCATCGCGCAGGCCTAGATTCTTTTCTTTCGTCACGAATGTGCACCTCGCGATTGCATCTCCGGGCCCTCTGCGGCTTTGCTCGGCGTTCTCCGCGATTTAAGGCTTCCGCCGCCGCACAATCCAGATTTGCGACTGACCACCGCTTCGCATATTCTCAATAAAACTTTCAGGAGCCGCTCACATTGCGAAGCCTCTTGCTTCTTCTGCTTGGCCTTCTCCCTACCTTGGCCCTCGCTCAACTACCAGCCCTCATGCCGGTTCCCTCCAGCATCAAAACGGGGACTGGCCAATTAAAGGTTGACGCGTCGTTCACGGTCGCCATCACCGGCCATCGCGAGCCGCGAATGGAGCGTTCCGTTCAGATATTCCTCAACGACCTTCGCCGGCAGGCCGGCATGTTGCCGCTGGACATGAGTATCGTTGACGGGCCTTCCGCGACCCTGACCATCCATTCGGTGACAGGAACAAAAGACGTCCAGGAGCTTGGGGAAGACGAATCGTATCAGCTCGAGATCACCAGCAACGGCGCTAAACTCGACGCGCCGGCCACTCTCGGAGTTATGCGAGGTCTGCAGACGTTTCTTCAATTAGTCCAGACCGGCAGCAATGGTTTCATAATTCCTGCTGTTTCTATCCAGGATGCACCTCGCTTTCCCTGGCGCGGCCTGATGATCGACGTCAGCCGCCATTTCATGCCGGTCGAAGTTCTCAAGCGTAATCTCGACGGCATGGCTGCCGTGAAGATGAACGTTTTCCACTGGCATCTTTCCGACAATCAGGGCTTCCGAGTGGAAAGCAAGAAGTTTCCCAAGCTTCATCAACTCGGCTCCGATGGGCTCTTCTACACACAGGACGAGATCCGTGACGTTATCGCCTATGCGCGGGAGCGCGGCATTCGCGTTGTGCCCGAGTTCGATATGCCCGGCCACGCTACTTCGTGGTTCGTCGGATATCCCGAACTCGCCAGCGGCCCGGGCCCGTATCAGATCGAAAGGCACTGGGGAGTTTTCGATCCAGCAATGGATCCAACGCGCGATTCCACCTACAAGTTTCTTGATGAATTCATCGGCGAGATGGCCAAGCTATTCCCTGACCAGTTTTTTCACATCGGCGGCGACGAAGTAAACGGCAAGGAGTGGGACGCGAATCCCAAAATTCAGGAATTCAAGCGCGCGCACGGACTGAGCTCAAATGAAGATCTGCAAGCCTACTTCAATAAGCATGTCCAGTCGATTGTCGCTAAACACAAAAAGATCATGCTGGGTTGGGATGAAATTCTCCGTCCCGAGCTTCCCAATGACATCGTCATCCAGTCATGGCGCGGTCCCGAATCGCTGGCCCAGGCCGCCAGACAGGGCTATCGCGGCCTGCTGTCTCATGGCTACTATCTCGATTTAATGTGGTCCGCCGAGCGTCATTACCGCAACGAACCATTAAGTGGCGATGCCGCAAACCTGACTCCAGAACAACAAAAGCACATCCTGGGCGGCGAGGCCTGCATGTGGGCAGAATTTATAGCGCCCGAAACCATAGACTCGCGAGTATGGCCTCGAAATGCCGCTGTTGCGGAGCGCCTCTGGTCCGCGCAGACCGTTACTGATATTCCGTCGATGTATCAGCGCATGGCGTTCATCAGCCACAGGCTGGACTGGCTCGGCCTGACCCACAATTCTAGCTACACTCCCATGCTTCACCGAATCACCGGCACGGAAGATATCGCCGCGGTGAGGGTGCTGACCGATGCAGTCGAGCCAGTCAAAGGCTATGAGCGCGAACAGCTTGCCATTGAGCCACCCACCAGCGCCACTCCGCTAAACCGGGTTGTCGATGCCGCCCGTCCCGAAAGCGAAACCTCGCGGAGGTTCAGTCTCATGGTCGATGACTTCCTCCGCGGGAATCGCAATCCGGAGCTTGAGGCCGAAATCCGCCGCCAGCTTGGCATCTGGCACATCAATGATGCCGCCCTGCAGCCCTTGTTTGGGATGTCGTTTCTGTTGCAGGAAGTCCAGCCGCTCTCTCAGAATCTTTCAGCCGTCAGCGCAGCCGGCCTGGCCGCACTCGAATATATCGATCACGCCCAATCCGCTCCGGCTGATTGGATGAACCAGCAGTTGGGCCTCGTCGCCCAAGCCCAAAAGCCACAGGCCCAGCTTCTGCTGGTGGTTGCTCCTGCTATTGAGAAACTCATACGCGCGGCCGCTTCGCACAATTAGCAATCCCACCCGTTCCGCCCGCAGCCGAGGCGAGGACGCGAACAATCTGCGTTTCTGCAGACCCACAACTTAGTCGCCCCGAGAGCTTCAACCCAGAGAACTACTTTTGCTTTCTCTCCGAATGGGCTATTCTCGTTCGCTGACTATGAGCACATTCCGCCGTCTGCGGCATATCGGCCGCGCGCTTCCTGTTGTCCTTCTTCTTACATCTTTCTCGCAATCCGCCGAGCGCCGCGCCGACCCGCAGGCGCTCCAGCCCATCCTGCACTACATATCTTCCGCATGGGACACACTCACTCGCTCCATGACCAACTGCAACACCATTGTCGATCCCAAGCTGACCGAGTCCTCAGTCCTGTATCTACCGGCAGACTTCGCGGTTCCCGCCCAGGTGCAAGAACTCGAGCAGCGCTGCCACGTGCGTGTGCAGCAATTGCCATTCGTCATCACTCAACCCGGACAAGCTGCAAATCAAGCCCTGCCATCGCCCGGCCTGCTCTACCTTGAGCATCCTTACGTGGTGCCCGGCGGTCGTTTCAACGAACAGTACGGATGGGACAGCTACTTCACTGTGCTTGGGTTACTGGAAGACGATCGGGTCGACCTGGCGCGCGGCATGGTCGAAAACTTCTTCTTCGAGATCGAGCACTACGGGACCGTTCTCAATGCCAATCGCACTTATTATCTGAGCCGCTCACAACCGCCCTTCCTGACCTCAATGATCCTGGCCGTGTATGACGCCGACAAGGCCCGGGGCCACGAAGACCGCGCGTGGCTTGAGAAGGCTTATGGCTTCGCTTCCAAAGACTACGAACTTTGGATCCACGATCCTCACCTCGCCGGCACTACGGGACTCTCGCGCTATTTCGACTTCGGCACCGGACCTGCCCCGGAAAGCTTGAAAGACGAAGCCGGCGTGCATCGCAAGGTGGCCAACTATTTCCTTCTGCACCCTGAAAGCCGCAGCTATGTGATGGATAGCACCGGCGACTCTTCTCCCGTGGTTGGCTTCCAGTTTGGCGTTCAGATCTGTGATGTTGCCACCACCATGGCCAAACCGGAATGCGAAACGACAAGAAAAATCTCGCTCAGCCCCGACTACTACAAGGGCGACCGTTCCATGCGCGAGTCAGGATTCGACATCTCATTCCGCTTCGGCCCTTACGGCGCAGCCACCCACCATTACGCTCCGGTGTGTCTGAACAGTCTTCTTTATAAGACCGAAAAAGACCTGCAGCAGATGGCCGAGATGCTGGGCCGTAAAGATGACGCCCCGAAATGGCAACACCGCGCCGAAGAGCGGCGGCAGTTGGTACAGAGATATTTGTGGGATCCCGTCCGTCGCCTGTTCTTCGACTACAATTTTTCGACCGGCGAGCGCTCATCCTATGAATACATCACTACGCTTTATCCTTTGTGGGCAGGCCTGGCTACCAAAGAACAGGCAGAAGGGGTGGTGCATAATCTCGGAATCCTCGAACAGCCCGGTGGCCTGGTCATGAGCACGCATGATCCCGGCGTGCAGTGGGACTATCCCTACGGATGGGCGCCCACCCAGATCGTCGCTATAAAAGGCTTGCGCCGCTACGGATTTAACGACGACGCCAATCGCGTTTCCTATAAATTCATTTCCACAATCGCGGAGAATTTTCGCCACGACGGCACCATTCGCGAAAAATATAACCTTGTCACGCGCTCTTCCGAATCGCAGATCGCCGCCGGTTATAACCAGAACGTAATCGGTTTCGGCTGGACCAATGCCGCCTTCCTGATCTTTCTCCACGACCTTCCCCCGGAGATGGTCGAGAAGCTGGCCCGCGAGCAAGGAACTCACTAGGGTCCTTACTGTTTGCAAATTCCTTTACCTCTCATTCGGTGAGTCGGCGAACAGGCGCCGCACCAGGTTGTGAATTATGGGACGCGGTTCTATCAGGGCACGTCTTTAGACGTGCCAAAGGAATTCCGAATGATCAGCGGCTTCAGCCGCTACGGTTATTCCTTACAGCCGGTTATCCCAGGCTGTCCGAGCCGAAGGCGAGGATGTGGAGCCATCTGCAGTTCTGGCTCAATTACAAATCACCAATTACCAAATTACCAATAGAATCAAATTCCAACGGCATCCACCTGGCTAACCCGCCTGCTCCTGATCTTCTTCCAATTCGTCCTCAGCAATGACAGCCCCAACATCATGAGAAAAATCATCAGCAGCCCTGCCGTTGCCATCCCGATACTCTGCTCGTGCTTCCTCAAAATCGAAAAGCGGCCATAGACAAATTCGATGTGTACCCAATAAACCAGCAACGATGTCTGCCCCAGCTGAATCATCGGGCTGA
>QHZY01000096.1 GCA_003224855.1 Acidobacteriota bacterium
CTGAGTTAAGCCCTCAGCAGCTGAAAGACCTGCTACATCCGGTTTTCGACTTCAACGCCAAGTCAGCCGTGGAAGCCTATCTCGACACATTGCCACCCAAGTGCAGGGAAGCCATCAAGAGTCACCATGTGCTGGTGGGCATGAACCGCGAGATGGTGATCACGGCGAAGGGGCGTCCGCCCAAGAAGATTCGCGAGAAGGATGGCGACACGGATTATGAAGATTGGATCTACGGCGAGCCGCCGCAGGATGTGGACTTCGTGCGGTTTGTGGGCGATGAGGTTGCCCGTGTTGAAACGATGAAGATCGGTGGCGAAAAAGAAGTGCGTACTGAAAAGGAAGTCGACCTGCACACCGAGCCGGCAGTAGCCAAGCAGGAAGAGCCGGAGATCAGACCGGCGAACTCCCCGACTCTTCGGCGTCCGGGTGAGGCTCCGGATCCCACGGTGGAGAAGACCAGTCCGGCAGGGCCCTCGCGTCCGGCTGCGCCTCCGCCTCCCCCGGTAGATCCCAAGGTTGGTCCGCCAAACTGGACCAGCGCCGGCAAATGACAATCAAGCTTGGCCAGCTTTAAACTGAAAGCGTGAAGGTCGCGCTGGGCCAGATAAACCCTACCATCGGAGATTTTTCCGGAAACTCCGCCAAAATTATTTCGTTTGCTCGCCGCGCGCAGGCGGAGGGAGCCGGGCTGATCCTGTTTCCCGAGCTTTCGGTGTGCGGCTATCCTCCGCGTGACCTGGTTGAGCGCGCGTCATTCATCACTCACAACTGGGAAAGCGTTCAGAATATTGCGAAGGAAACGCATGGAATTTCGGTGATCTGCGGGCTGGTCACTTCGGCGCATGCGGATACCGGCAAGTCTGCCATGAACTCCGCAGCCTGGCTGCGCGATGGCAAAGTGGCCTTTGTGCAGTCGAAGATGCTGTTGCCGACTTACGACGTATTTGACGAAGCACGCAATTTCGCGCCGGCTACGCAACAGGCGATCGTGCCGTTCTGCGGCAAGCAGATGGCGCTTACGATCTGCGAAGACGCCTGGAACGATAAGCATTTCTGGAATCGCCGGCTGTACAGCTTTGATCCGGTGGAATCGCTGATCGGCAAAGGCGGCAATTTCGTGCTGAATATTTCTGCTTCGCCTTATTGGATGGACAAGCGCAAATTTCGACGGGAGATGCTGGCAAGCATAGCGCGCAACAATAGTGTTCCGGTCGCGCTGGTGAACCAGGTCGGTGGGAACGATAGCCTGGTGTTCGATGGTTCAAGCCTGGTACTGAATGCGGCGGGAGAAGTGATCGCGCAGGGCAAGTCATTCGAGGAGGATTTGATTTACTTCGATTCCGACCGAATGACGGGAGAGATTCACGAGCAGGTTGAGCCCGAAGAGGCAGCCGCCTACCAGGCACTGGTGCTGGGTACGCGGGATTATGTGCGCAAGTGCGGCTTCAACAAGGTGATAGTCGGGCTCAGCGGCGGCATTGATTCCGCGCTGACTGCGTGCATTGCGGCCGAAGCAATTGGCCGGGAGAACGTGATCGGCATGGGGATGCCAGGGCCTTATTCTTCTCGAGGATCGATCGATGACGCGCGCGATCTGGCGAACAACCTGGGAATCAGGTTTGAACTGCTGAGCATATCCGAAATCTACCAAAGCTACCGCAAACAGTTGCAGGGAGTCTTTGCAGGTCTCCCGGAGGACATTACGGAAGAGAACCTGCAATCGCGCGCGCGCGGCACACTGCTGATGGCGCTCTCGAACAAGTTCGGCGCGATTGTGCTAAGCACCGGCAACAAGAGCGAGCTGGGGGTTGGGTATTGCACTTTGTATGGCGACATGGTGGGTGGGCTGGCGGTGATCTCGGATGTCCCAAAGACACTGGTTTACCGGCTGAGCCGGTATGTGAACTCGAGGAAAGTGGTGATCCCGGAAGCCAGTCTGGAAAAACCGCCGTCGGCGGAGTTACGGCCCGATCAGAGGGACAGCGATTCGCTGCCGCCTTATGAAATGCTGGACACGGTGCTCGAAGAGTACGTAGAAGATTCGCGCGAGCCTGTGCAGATTGCAAAGGACCATGGCTTCGACCTGCAAGAGGTGAAACGGGTGGTGCGCATGATCGAACGGGCGGAGTACAAGCGGCAGCAGGCGGCTCCGGGAATCAAGATTTCACCTAAGGCGTTTGGCTACGGGCGGCGTTTTCCGATCGCGGCAAAATCAGATATCTGATAACGAAAGGTTTTATACATGGATGGTGTTTTGAAGAGCGTACTTGTTTTGTGCCTGATGTGCACCATGGTTTCCGGCCAGCAGACCGACCCCAAGCCTGAAAAGAAAGACCAGCCGTATGTGCCCACCTTCAGTGCGCGTCTGCCCAGCGAGGAAACGGTAAATTCATTTCTGCAGCAAACCTTTGGTTATGAACCGGGCATGAGCTGGAAGGTGATCGAGATCCGCCCCGCGGCAGCGGAAGGCCTGGCGGAAGTGCTTATCCAGTTGAGCAGCGCGCAAGGCAAGCAGGGAAGCAAGCTGTATGTGACAGCCGACGGCAAGCATGCCATCGCCGGCGATCTGATACCGTTCGGGGCGAAGCCCTTTGAAGACGCTCGCGAGACCCTGGCCAAGAAGGTCTTCGGGCCTTCTATCGGGCCGAGCGCGGCGCCGGTTTCAATCGTTGAATTCAGCGATCTGCAGTGCCCGTTCTGCAAGCAGGCGCAACCGACCATCGACAAGCTGTTGTCTGAAGAAAAAGATGCGCGGCTTACCTTCCAAAACTTTCCTTTGCCAATGCATAACTGGGCGGCCAAAGGCGCGCAATATGCCGACTGTGTGGCCAGAAAATCGCCGGAGGCGTTCTGGACATTCGTTCACGCCACCTTTGATCAGCAAAGCGACATCACACCGGAGAACGCGGATGAAAAGCTGACCGCCAACGCGGAGAAGGCGGGTGTTAAGGGTAAGGAGATCGCAAGCTGTGCAGCCAGCGCGGAAACCGCAGGACGAGTGCAACGGTCGATTCAGCTCGGGACCGAAGTGGAAGTGACCGGGACGCCGACGTTATACATCAATGGCAGAAGGATCAGTAACGTAACGGGCGTGCCTTACGAGGTGCTGAAGCAACTGGTTGAGTTCTCAGCCAAACAGGCGCCGCCCGCGGCCCCATAGTCAGCGCGCCATCCAGACTTCCGTGTTCTTGGCTTCGCTGTTGCTGACGACGCGCGGAGTAATCACTACCAGCAGCTCATCCTCATCCAGCTCTTTGCTGTTCTGAACCATCACCTGATTCAGGCCCGGCACAGCACCCAGGCCGGGAATTCCATTCATGCTGCGCTGTTCAGTGCGCGAGATTGTTCCTGCCACTACGGCAGGCTGGTAGTCGCGCAGCGTGACACTGCCTTTGTACTCACGATTGGCAATGACCGGCACGCCATTGAACGACTGGCCCAGGATGGTCCGGAACTGCATTTCCAGTTGCAGGCCGACATCGTTGTTACGATTCACTGTAGGTTTCGCCTTGAGTGTAAGGCCGACATCTTCGTAGTTGAACGATGGAAAGGCTGCCTGGAAGCTGTTGTTCTGGATGACCTTTGACAAAGCTGACGAATTAAAAATAGGGGCGAAGCTGGCGTTGAGAATGGGCACCCGCGAGCCGATCTTCAGCGTAGTTTCGTTCCCTTGGGCCACCCGCAGCATGGCATGTTGGACATTCTTGACCGAGCTTTCGTTAAGCGAGAGCTGCGCGCCTGCCGTCCCCAGGCTAAGGCCCATCAGGGTCAGACCGTTGCCGAATGTGGCGAGCGGCTGGCTGAAGATCGAATTCTGCTGACCCTGCAATTGGGCAAGCAATGCGGAGACCGCCTGCGAGTTGGCCTGGTTGATCCCGCCGCTGGATATCAGCTGATTGATCAAATCCTGAATATTCTGACCTCCGAGCGCTGCAAGAGCTCCCAGCGGAATGTTGAACAGCTGGAAGTTGTTGGGAATCTGCAGCCCCATGTTGCGGGTGAGGGTATGGCTGATGGCGTATACCTCGACGTCAAGCATGACCTGCGGCCGCAGGTCAGGCAGTTTGGTGACCAGTTCAGTGGCCGCTGTGAGCACTTTTTCCGGGGCGCGCACGGTGATGGTGTTGGCGCGCACATTAGGTGTCACGAACTTAATCTCAAACAGATTTCGCAGCAGGTTCACAACGTCATTCAGTTCCTGAGGGGTGGAGACGGATGGGAAAGAAAACGTGCGTAAGGCGAGCCGATCGAAGCTGCGATGGTTCTCGGGATTATCAAAAGCGACAAGAATCTGTTTCTCCGCCAGCGGCACCCAGAACACCTTGGCAACGGCGCCCACCGCACGCATGGCGGTGAAGAAATCTACCTGCTGAATATCGAACTGCACCCGGCGGGAGGTGACGCTCTCATCGAAGGAGGCGGTAATGCCGAACGCCAACGCCACCTGGGTGATGAGCCCGCGAGTGTCGCCGCGGTAGTGAAAGTCAGCGTGCACGGGGTTGGGTTGAAGCTCGACCTCGCCGGCTTCGGCTGCGACGCTGATATGGGCGTTGCTTTCGGGGGCCCATTCCGCAAGCGCGTCGTTCAATCGTTGCGCAGCGAAGGAGTTCACCGGATCCAGCTGCAGGGCGGCTCGAAACTCGGCCAGTGCTTCCACCTGGCGGCCGGCAAGAGAGGCGTCGTTGCCTCGCCGGAGATGGTCCGTGACCAACTGCTGACGTACCATCTCCCGGGCGGTGAGGTATTCGACGTTCTGCGGAGCCAGGCGAGCGGCGTTTTCAAATTCGGGAAAGGCTTCTTCGGGGCGGCCGCTCTTTTGAATCTTGAGTGCGCGCGCAAAGACGTGCTTCGCCTGCTTAAGGTCTCTGGGGCCGGGCAGGCAGGCGGTAGTAGAATCCGCGCAGGGCAAAATGGGAAGGCCGGCAGGCTGATCGGCAGCCAGCCCGGCGCCCGCCATCAGGAGCGCCCAAAGCGATGCACTGGCCCACTTCATGCGGCGATTGTAACCGGGAACCCTGCACCGGCCGCTGACTTTCGAAGCAGACGGTGTACCTTCGAGTGTTCCTGCATGCTCTACGTCCTTAGGGGACGAACGTAGCGTGGAAACTTGCCAGCTTTAGGCGTATAAATTTATCGGCGATGGTATTTTCCGGCGCATCCAATCGCTTAGAATCTAAGTTAGGAGCTTAGCCAGAATAAAATGTCCAGCCTGACCGCAACCCACAACCCGAAGGGTTTGGAAGGCATAGTCGCCACTAATTCAAGCATTTGTTATATCGACGGTGACCAGGGTGTTTTAGCTTATCGCGGTCTGGACATCCACGATCTTGCGGACCATTCCAGTTTCGAAGAGGTCTGCTATCTCCTCTGGTTCGGAAGGCTTCCGACGCGAAGTGAACTCGGCGACATGCGCGAGCGGCTGGCCAGCGAGCGCAAGCTTGATCCAGGCATCATCAGCCTGCTGCGCTCAGTGCCGAAGCATATTCAGCCTATGGATGTGTTGCGAACGGCTGTTTCAGCGCTATCGTTCTACGATCCGGATGAGCGCAGCAACAGTCATGAGGCGAATGTGCGCAAGGCGATCAGGCTGACCTCGCAGATTGCCATGATTGTGGCGGCATACGATCGCATCCGCAAAGGTAAGAATGTTGTTGAGCCGGACCTGTCGCTTTCGCATTCCGGCAACTTTCTGCTGATGCTGAATGGCGAGAAGCCTTCATCCACCGCGGAGCACGCGCTTGATATCGCGCTCATACTGCATGCCGATCATGAGCTGAATGCTTCGACCTTTGCAGCCCGGGTGACGGCCGCGACCCTCTCCGACATGCATTCGGCAATTACCTCGGCCATAGGGGCCTTGAAGGGCCCGCTCCATGGCGGCGCTAACGAAGCCGTGTTCCTGATGCTGGAGGAAATCGATAAGAAGAAGGAAGATCCGGTCGAGCACGTGCGCGACATGTTGGCGCAGAAGAAAAAAATTTCAGGATTCGGCCACCGGGTTTATCACACTGAGGATCCGCGGGCGACGCATCTGCGAAAGATGTCGGAAGATTTGGGGCGCTCAGACGGCCAGGGGAAGTGGTTTGAGATGTCGCGCCAGATCGAGCAGTTCGTGAAAGCCGAGAAGAAGCTGAATGCTAATGTAGATTTTTATTCGGCTTCGACCTATCACGTTTTGGGGATAGATGTTGACCTCTTCACGCCCATCTTTGCTGTTTCGCGCATCAGCGGCTGGGCCGCCCATGTTATTGAGCAGTTGGATGACAATCGCCTGATCCGGCCGCGTGCAGACTACCTGGGGCCGCGTTACCCGCAGCGCTATGTGCCGATCGAGCAGCGGTAACCTCGGCGTTAAAACCGCGTCTTAATTTCCTCAGTCTGCGGCACGGCTGAAGCCGTGCCCCACCAGCCGAAACCCTAATACGCGTACAATTAACGCTAGAGCCATGCGCCGGGTTTACTTCGACAACAACGCGACAACGCCCGTTCTTCCTGAGGTTCTCCAGGCCATGCAGCCGTACTTTTCCGAACACTTCGGGAATGCGTCTTCCATTCACCATCATGGACAGGAAACGCGGGCAGCGGTTGAGCGCGCGCGAGAGTCGGTGGCTTCGCTTCTCGGATGCCGCTCTTCGGAGATTGTGCTCACCAGTGGAGGGACGGAAGGCGATAACCTGGCGATCTTCGGGCTGGTCCGCACTGGCGATCACGTCATCACTTCCACCATCGAACATCATGCTGTCCTGAATTCCTGCAAGCGTTTGCAGGAGTCCAGCTGCGAGGTCTCCTACATTCAGGTGGATGGGCGAGGCCTGGTTGATCCGGATGATGTGCGGCGCGCGCTGCGCCCGAACACCAAGCTGATCACGATCATGATGGCGAATAACGAGACCGGCGTGATTCAGCCGGTCGAAGAGATCGGAAAGATCGCCGCCGAGGCCGATGTTTACTTTCACACTGACGCGGTGCAGGCGGCGGGAAAGATTCCGATCAATGTTAAAAGCATGCAGTGTGACGTGCTATCGATTTCCGGCCACAAGATGCACGCTCCGCAAGGCGTTGGTGCCTTGTATGTGCGCAAGGGCACTCTGCTGCAGGCGCTTTTTTACGGCGGAAGCCACGAGCGTTCGCGCCGCGCCGGGACGGAGAACGTCCCGGGAATTGTGGGACTGGGAAAGGCCGCAGAACTTGCTGCCGAGGGTTTTACCAACGGCAGTATCGAGAAAATGCGCGCGCTGAGAGACCGGCTGGAAAAGGCTGTGTTGGCAGAATTGGGCTCGGCCGGTGTAAACGGCGAAGGCGCTTCCCGCGTTTCGAATACCACGAATGTTTTTTTCGACTACATCGATGGCGAAGCGCTGGTCATAGCGCTCGATCTTAAAGGCCTTGCAGTGTCTACGGGCGCGGCCTGCTCTTCGGGGGCGATTGAGCCTTCGCACGTGCTTACCGCCATGGGGGTTACGGCAGATCGAGCGCGCGCGAGCCTGCGCTTCAGCCTGGGCAAGCAGAATACGGAGAACGAAATAGATTTCGCCCTACAGCTGGTTCCTCCCACGGTCGCCCGCCTGCGCGACCTGTCGCCCGTTTACAATAGAGACACGGTCAGCCAATAGTCGCTGATCGAGCGAAAATGCCCGATCCACGCACCATTGCGGTTGCCATGTCCGGTGGAGTTGATTCTTCGACGGTCGCGGCCATGCTGCGCGCCGAAGGCCAGAACGTCATCGGCTTGACCATGCAGCTGTGGAATCAGCGGCGGCTGGCGTCTCATCCCGGCATGCCGGAGGCGGTGCAGGGCCGCTGCTGCTCGCTCGACGATGTCTACGATGCACGCCGTGTGGCCGAGCGAATTGGAATTCCATATTACGTGGTGAACCATGAGGAGCGGTTTGAGCGCGAGGTCGTGCGCCCGTTCGTGCAGGATTATGTTTCCGGGCGCACGCCGATTCCGTGCAGCCTCTGCAACAATCATCTGAAGTTCGATCAGCTGATCACGGTAGCGCAGCAGATTGGCGCCGAAGCCGTCGCCACCGGCCACTACGCACGTCTCGAGCATGACGAAGAAAGTGGACGATGGCTGCTGAAGCGTCCTGCCGATTTCAGCAAGGACCAGACATATTTCCTTTTCGGACTTACCCAGGAACAGTTGTCGCGCACCTTGTTTCCGCTCGGGGATATGACCAAGCCGCAGGTTCGCGAGCTGGCGCGCAGCTATGGGCTTGCGCTTGCCGAAAAGCCGGATTCGCAGGAAATCTGCTTCGTTCCGGGCGGAGATTATAAGAAGTTCATAGATGCCTACTTGTCCGACCAAGGCGACGCTCTGCCCGATACCGCAGGAGAGTTGGTCACGACCACCGGCGAGGTGATCGGCGAGCATGCCGGAATTCACAATTTCACGGTCGGCCAGCGCAAGGGACTGGGCGTGGCCACCGGTTCTCCGCTGTACGTGCTTCAGATTAAAGGAGACTCACGCGAAGTAATTGTCGGAAATGAGCAGGAGCTTTATTCACGCACTCTCATCGTGCGGCGCACCAACCTGATCTCGATTTCGGAACTCGTGGCGCCGCTGCGTGTATCGGCTAAGATCCGCCACCGTCATGAGCCGGCTGCGGCGGTGATTGAAAAGGCCGCCGATGACCAGATTCTCGTGACCTTCGATCAGCCTCAACGCGCAATCACGCCCGGACAGGCCTCCGTCTTCTATCAGGGCGATATTGTGGTAGGCGGCGGCTGGATCGTTTAGCCGGTTTTTGTCCACAAAATCCTCTGCCTGAAACAGCCCGCGCTGGCCGGAACACATCCAACTCCCCGGCGAATTGTCAGCTAAGACATTCATGGAGCGATCATGAAAACAATTTTGATTTCCCTCGTATTGCTATGTGCCAGCGTTTTCGCGCAGGACGCCGCGCAACCGCCTGCGGCCTCAACCCAAAATAGCCAGCAGAATCAGCCTATGCGCTTTCCTGCGGGAACCATGATTCCTGCCGAGCTGCAGAAAACCGTGGACGCGCACAAAGTGAAGTCAGGCGACAAAGTGGAAGCGGTGGTCCCGGCCGATCTGCAATCGAAGTCCGGTGAAGTGATTATTCCCAAGGGGACAAAAGTAGTGGGGCATGTGACCGAGGTGAAGCAGAAGAGCAAGGAAGACCCTGGCTCAAGCCTAGGAATTGTGTTCGAGAAGCTGGCTATGAAAGACGGCAAGGAATTGCCGTTCGACGCCGAAATTCAGGCAGTGCGCAGGAATACTCCGCAGAATGCACTTGCTGCTGCAAGCAACGGAAGCTCAGCGAACCAGAACAGCGGAATGTCGGCGGGTGGTAATTCGGGTGGCGGTTCCGCTGCACGAACAGGGAATATGGGTGCAGGCGCGAAATGTAAAGCTGGAAAGCGGAACGCAAATGATCCTGCGAACCAGAAAGTAGCAGGGGCGATCAGATAAACATTTCGTCCTGCGGCACCCTTACCGGTTCGCGCTTGCGACGCTTGCCGAGAAAGGCTTCGATCCCGACGCCTAGTCCATGCGCGAGGCCGGAAATCTGCCGCACCGGCGAAACTACCGTCTTCTGCACCGCGTCGGTGGTCTCTTCCACCTTGTCAAGAGTGCGGGTGAGCATTTCATCGGCGCGGATCACCTGCAGACGTGAGCGATCCACCAGGTCACTGAGAGTTGCGTCGATGCGCTGAATCTGTTCGCGAACCACGGTGGAAGAATCGCTGACGTTGGTCAAGATCGTGTCCAGCTTGGGGCGGATTTCGGCCAACATGGTATTGGCGTTATCCACCGTAGGCAGAACTTTGCCTTTCACCTCTTCGGCCAGCGCCTCAAAATGTTGACTGCTCTTGCGCATGGCCAGATACATGGCTACCAGGATGCACGCCTGCAGCACAACTGCAGCCGAGGTCACCGCGATGGAAATTGTCAGCAGGTTTTCCATGTCTAATTTCACATTAGATCAAACGTTCTTGGCGCCTTCCGGGCTGGCCGTCTTTTCCTGGTATGCCTGGCGTCCGGCTTCGTAAGCCGACCGGAACTGTTCCTTCTGCTGAGTCACCACATCACGGCCACGGTCAACCAGGTCGGAAGCCTGCTGTTTCGCGTCGCGCGCACGATTTCGAATGTATTCACGACCTTCTTCGGCTTTAGACCGCCATTGGTCGCGAGTTTCATCACCCGAGCGGGGCGCATACAGAATACCGACCAGTGTGCCTACTCCCAAGCCGGCCAAAAACCAGAGAAAGCTGCCGCCATCATGATCAGACATAAACGCAACCTCCAGAATGATTGTAAACCTTGGATGGTAGCATCGCGCATGAGGCAAGTACAATTTTGAGAGCTCAAGCTTCTGGCGTGCATAAGTTCGCGATCAGGGCGGTCGAACTTGAGCAGCTTGCCCCAGCGTTCCATACGAGAGACAATGTGGGCCGGCAGGAGAATACGTGTCCGACCGTAAATACCGGCAACGCGGATACCAGGACGGCAAGCAGGAAGCCTCCAAGCGCGGCCCCTCGGACCGGCCGGCAAAGAAAGACACCTTCGGCCCGCGCCCGATCAATATGCCCGGAACGCGCACTGTATCGCGCTGTTCCCATTGCGGAAGCGTGCTGCAAGCTACTGCCGAGCTGAACGCCCGCTGTTCCAAGTGCGGTTTCGAACTCCATTCCTGCAAGCAGTGTACGCACTTCGACACTTCTAACTGGCTGGAATGCACGCAGCCGATTGCAAACCGGATTTCGCCTAAGGACAAGCAGAATGCCTGCACCTTTTACTCCATGCGGGTGATGGTGGAGAAAGAGACTTCAACCCCGGTTGCGGGCAGCGCCAACGACGCGCGGCGCGCGTTTGAGAACCTCTTTAAGAAATAGCTTACGGCTTCTGCGTGGGCCGCAGCAGCACTTCGCTGACAAACGACTGCGGCGCTTGCGTCACCAGCATTTCCACCGCGTGCGCCACGTCGTCGGGCTGCAGCATCTTTTTCGCATCCTTGCCTTCGTGCGGGCTGAGGTCGGTCTGCACTGAGCCGGGACAAATGACTGACACGCGGATATTGTGTCCGCGTAATTCCTCGGCGACCGAATAACTCAATCCGTTCAGCCCCCATTTGGAAGCGGCGTAAGCCGCGCCGTTCGGGAGCGGATTTTTCCCGGCCAGGGAAGAGATGTTGATGATGTGGCCACCGCCGCCCTGAATCATTATGGGAGCGAAATTGCGAATGCAGTAATAGACACCTCGCAGGTTAGTGTTCAGAACCACATCCCAGGCATCCGGCGCCATTTCGTGCAGGGGAGAGCGAAATGATCCCACGCCGGCATTGTTGACCAGAATATCCAGGCGCCCGAATTTCGATTTCACTTCGGCAGCGAGTTTCTGGACCGAGTCCAGGTTGGTCAGGTCGCAAACCGCGAGCTCGGAGAGGCCACCCATCCTGCTGATAGCAGCGTTCGTGGTTTCGAGCGCAGGCCGGGTCCGGCCGCAGATTACAACCGTTGCTCCGAGCCCAGCCAGCTTGCGGGCAATGGCAGCGCCGATTCCGCGACCGCCGCCGGTAACCAGCGCGATTTGTTTATTTAAGCTTGCATTCACATTTGGCGCTTGATTGTGCATTGTATGACTCATCCGTAACCACCCGCACCTGCACTGTTTTGCATCTTAACAAGTGAGGCGAGGGGAGTGTTGATAGCAAACTTGCCTAACGGAGGACGCATCCTTATAATCCGGCTCACCGGAAACGCCGTTTCTGCCTTAGAGATGCCTGTGAGGGGTCAAGGTTTTCGGACCGACTCGCAGAAAATCTTGAGTTTCCGAAGCCCCGGTGAACGGGCGAAATGAAGCCGGGTGCGATGTGCGTCGCCGAATTCCCATAAAAGTTTCGAGGAGCCATCCGCATGAAGAAGACTTTAGTGGCGATGTTGCTAGCGCTTGGGGCAATTGCATCTGCTCAGCAACCCGCTGCCCAACCGGCTGCTCAGCCCGCAGCGCAACCTGGAGCACCTGCCCAACCTCAGCAGCAGAAGAAGGAAATCAAAGATCCTGCTGAGTACAACGCATACGTAGGGGCGGTGCAGCAGCAGGACCCGAATGCCAAGGTCAGCGGACTGGAAGCGTTCCTCACCCAATACCCGAACAGCGTTATGAAGTCGGACGCGCTGGAGTTGCTGATGAGCACGTATCAGCAGACGAATAACGCCGCCAAAATGATGGACGCTGCCAATCGGCTGCTGCAGGTCGATGCGAAGAATGTGAAGGCTCTGGCGTTGCTGGCCTACACCGAGCGCACACAAGCTCAGGGTGGTGCCCCCAATGCGGCCCAGTTACTTACTCAGGCCAGCCAGCATGGCCAGCAAGGACTACAGGCGCTTTCCAGCTTCACTAAGCCTGAAGGCATGTCCGATGCCGATTTTGAGAAGCAAAAGACGCAGCTCTCCGGCATCTTCAATGCGGCGATCGGAATCTCCGCGCTTCAGAACAAGGATTACGCCACGGCGGCCAAGAGTCTTCGTGCAGCCGTCGATGTAAGCCCCACTGATTTCAGCCTGGTTTATCCTCTTGCATTAGCCTACCTGCAGGCGACCCCACCAGATTCGATCAACGGAATCTGGTACGCTTCCCGCGCTTCCGTCGTAGCCCCGAATCCGCAGATCCAGCAACAGATTGAGCGCTACGCAAAGTCGCAGTATGCGAAGTATCACGGGGGCGAGGATGGCTGGACGGATGTGCTTTCGCAGGCCAAAGCGAATCCCACCATGCCTTCCGGTTTCGCGATCAAACCGGCGCCCACTCCGGCGGAGCAGGCTGCTGCGCTGGTTAATGGCAAGACCCCGGATGACATCAAGAAGTTAAGTTTTGCCGAATGGGAACTCGTGTTATCCGCCGGCGATCAGGCCGCACAGGACCAGGTGTGGAACGTTATCAAGAGCGTTCCGCTGCAGATGGAAGGGACGGTGATGAAAGTGTCACCCACCGAACTGGAGATCGCCGCCAGCTCTGATGACATCGAGCAGAAGCGGGCTGATATTGTCCTTACTATGGTGAAGGCAATTCCGGCCACCCTGATGCCGAAAGTAGGGCAGACGCTTGATTTTGAAGGAACCCCGGTGTCATATACTCCGAGTCCCTTCGTGATGAAGATGGAGAATGGCACCCTGCTCAAGGCGGCTGCTCCCGCCCCAACCCATAAGCCACCGGTACGGCGTAGACCGGCCGCTAAGCATCAGTAGAAGCAAACTTAATTCCAAGTGACGGCTCCCAAAAGGGCCGTCTCTTTTTTTGTGTTTTTTTGGCAGTATGGTAAAGCAGTGCTGGCGTTTTTTGGCGCTTGGCTTGGCGATCAGGCTATGCGAACCTGTTTTCTGTAAGCCAGAAACCTCGAGAGACGTTGAGCCAGCAAGTTGAGCAAAACGGTTCTCGGGGTTTTAATTTTTTTGGGGATCTCTCTCAGCGAATCGCCTTCTTCTCATAGGGCGATGCGGCGCGCGCGCTGCGTGGCGGACGCCTTACCCCGTCCCTCAACTGCCGCACATCGATTTTCAGCTCGGTTATCGTCCGGCTCAATGTATTGCGGTGCATCCCCAATTCGCGGGCGGCGCGGCACTGGTTCCCCTTGTTCTCCTGCAGCACCGTCTGGATGAACTTCTTCTTGAACTCGCGGACTGCTTCCGCATAGAGGATGTTGCTTCGGTACATCTGTGTGATCAATGCTTCCAGCTGATCTCTCACGTTCGCTCTCTTTCTTTTGAACGTCTGGCGGTACTTTTATGCGTTCAGCGATCGCCAGGTTGCCACGTCATCGTCCACCTGCGGCTTGCCCGCTTCGATGCAGGAAATCTAAGCCCTGATAAAAACGGGCCCGAAGTTCGGAAGGCGCGACCCAAATGGCCGCCCTGCCCACCACCAAGAAATACGGCGCCAGTTCCGAACTTGTCAGCCACCTGGCGGCCGGCGTAAAGGAGGTTATGCTCATCAGCACGATGGCCACCATCAGGCAGCCACGCGCAAAACCGAGCACGCCGCCCAGCAGCCGGTCCAGAAAGCTCAAACCCGTTTTCTTGATCGACCAGCGCGCCACTCGTCCGGCGATCCCCGCCAGCATCATGACCAGCAGAAAAATCGCCAGAAAGCCGGCGCTGTCGGCCAGTTCCGGACTTTTCAAATAATTACCTAGCCACAACCCCAACCGGTGATACTGCCATGCCGCGATAACATACCCGAAAAACAGTCCCGCAATGCCAAAAGCTTCCTGGAAGAATCCTGACGCCGCTGCCTGGACCGTAGACATCAGAATGACCACCACAATGATCCAGTCGGCCGCATTCATCGAATTTGTCCGTAGAATTGTCTAGACATCCAGCTCGCGTCCGGTGAGCTGATGATAAGCCTCCACGTATTTTTCGCTGGTCCTGCGTGCCACCTCATCCGGGAGCGCAGGCGCAGGCGGTTGTTTATTCCACTTAATCTCTTCCAGATAGTCACGAACGTATTGCTTGTCAAACGATTCCTGCGCCATACCGGGCGTGTACTTGTCGGCCGGCCAGAAACGTGAAGAGTCCGGCGTCAGCACCTCATCAGCCAGGGTGATCCCCTGTGCGGTGCGGCCAAATTCAAATTTCGTATCGGCGATGATAATTCCTTTCTCTCTGGCGTAAGCCGCCGCCTTGGAATATATGGCGATACTCTTTTCCTTCAGCTGCTGCGCAACCTCACTGCCAACCAGCTTACTCATCTCTTCGAACGAAATGTTCTCATCATGGCCGGTAGTCGCCTTGGTGGCGGGCGTAAATACGGGCTCTGGCAACTGATCTGATTCCTTAAGCCCGGCTGGCAGTCTGATTCCGCATACCTGCCCACTCGCCTTGTACTCCTTCCAGGCTGAACCGGAGATATACCCACGCACCACGCACTCTACCGGAAACATCTCAGCGCGCATCACCAGCATAGACCTTCCGCGCAGCTGCTCGGCATAGCGTTGCAGCGGCTCGGGGTAGCGCACTATATCGGCGGTAATCATGTGATTAGGGACAAGGTCGCGAAGGTAGTCAAACCAGAACAGTGAAATCTGGGTGAGCACCCGGCCCTTGTGGGGAATGCCGGTGGCCAGTACGTAATCGAACGCCGAGATACGATCCGTGGCAACGAACAGCAACTGATCGGCGCCGACCGTATAAACGTCGCGGACCTTGCCGCTGGCGTGAAGTTCGAGTTCCGGGAAATCCGTGTGCAGCAGGACGGGATCGAGTAAGTGAGTGTTCATTACAGAATTTTACCGTCGGAAAACGTCGCGTATTCTAGTCCCAGGAAAATTTTTGTCAACGATTTGTGTGCTGAATCTTTCCTTATCTCCGAACCGCCCTGAAGTAACAAAGTTGACAGGCAGCCGATTTGGTGAAACCTGCGTCAGTCAAGGGATTTTGCATATCCGCTTGTGGAAAAACTGAGGAGATTTTTTTACGCGTTGCAGGGCAGGGAATCACCGCGCGCGGCTCAGGCATGCCTTGCCAGTGGAGTTATACTGAAGGTGCAGATGTCGCCCGAGCCTCCCAAGACGTTCTACCTCGAAACATTTGGCTGTCAGATGAATGCACACGACTCAGAAAAGGTCGTGGGCACGCTGGTAACCCAGGGCTATCGCCAGGTCGAGACGGTGGAAGAAGCCGGGCTGATCCTCTACAACACCTGCTCCATACGCGATAAAGCAGAGCAAAAAGTCTTTCACCGCCTGGCCGATTACAAGAAACTGCAGGCCCGCGCACCAATCCATACCGCGGCTACATCACCATTATCGAGGGGTGCGATAAATTTTGCGCCTACTGCGTCGTGCCCTTTACCCGCGGCAAGGAACGCAGCCGGACCTCGGAATCCGTTCTGAACGAAGCTCGCCAGATGGCCGATCTCGGTTACACGGAAATCCAACTGCTCGGCCAAAACGTGAACTCGTACTGCGACCCGGCAGGGAAGATGTCATTCGCGCAATTGCTGACAGCAGTTGGCCAAGTGACGGGCATCCGCCGGGTCCGCTTCACCACTTCGCACCCGCGCGATTTCGGACGGGACATTGTTGATGCCATTGCGGCCACGCCTGCCCTTTGCGATCACGTCCACCTCCCTGTCCAGAGTGGCTCAACCAGGGTTCTGCAGGCGATGCAGCGTCTTTACACGCGCGATCAATATCTTGAGCGAATCGCCTGGATGAAGGCATGCAGAAGGGAACTCAGCATCACCACCGACATAATCGTCGGCTTCCCGGGCGAGACCGAAGCTGATTTCGAACATACGCTTTCATTGCTGCGCGAGGTTGAATTCGAGGGCGTATTCGGCTTCAAGTACTCGCCTCGTCCCAATACCCCCGCTCTTGGGCTGGAGGACGCAGTGCCCGAAGAGGAGAAGAGCCGGCGACTCAATGCTTTACTCGAATTCCAGAAACAGATTCAGAAACGATGCAATCAAAGGCATTTAGGACAGCAATATGAGGTGATGGTTGAAGGAAGAAACCCGACTCGGCAACAGTGGATCGGCCGTACTTCGCAGAACAAGACCCTGAATTTCACCGCACCTGAGGGCGTGCTTCCGGAGTCCGGCAGCTATGTTCGGGTGCTTACGACCGCGGTGTTTCCAAACAGCCTGTTGGGGGAAATGGTGAGCGCCTAGCAAAAGCAAGCATCAAAAGTTCACTTGGGAGACCACGATGGAAATCGAAATGAAAATTCGCGGGCTGATGATGGACCCGGTTACCCAGATGCCCATCGTGGTGCTTAAAGAGACCAATAGCGATACCGTACTGCCCATATGGGTGGGGGTCTATGAAGCGAATGCGATCGCACTCGAGATCGAGAAAGTGAATCCGCCCCGTCCCATGACCCACGACCTGCTGAAGAACCTGCTGGTTGGCCTGGAAACCCAGGTCCACAAGGTAGTGGTAACCGAACTGAAGGAAGATACTTTTTATGCCGTGATCTGGCTGCAGCGCAACGGTCAGATCATCAGCATTGACTCGCGGCCGTCGGATGCACTGGCCCTGGCCCTCCGAATGGATTGCCCAATCTTTGTCGACGAAGAAGTCCTGAAGAACTCCAAACTGGTAGCCAACATGTCCGACCGGGTGACCAGCGAAGAACTGCGCAAATGGCTGGAAGGCCTGAACGATGAAGACCTCGGGCGTTACAAGATGTAGTGGCCTGACCACGGAACATCGTTCTTAGCATCCTGGCCACTTTACATAATATCTGTTATCGGACGTTGTGCATCCGCCTTGACATGCGCCCCAGTGCCGCTGATGATTTCCCGCAAATGATCAAGCGCTTGCTTATTATCTGCCTGCTGGTAAGCCCCGCCTATTCACAAACCAACCCGCAGAGGCCCAAGATTGTCGGCGTAGCGCATATCGGCCTTCGTACCGACGGTCTGGCTGCCGCTCGTAAGTTCTATACCGGGATACTGGGCTTCGCTGAGCCGTTCAGCCTCGACAATCCGCACGGCTCCGGCTTGTTGCTGACTTATTTCAAAGTAAACGACCATCAATTCATTGAAGTTTTTCCGGAGTTAAACGACCCCAAACGGGACCGGCTATCGCACATCTCATTTGAGACCACCCAAGCCGAGCAGTTGCGCGCGTATCTGGCCAGCTGTGGAGTCAAAGTTCCCGAGAAGCTTGAACCGATGCTCGATGGTAATCGTGGGTTTGATGTCACCGACCCCGACGGGCACACTGTCGAGTTCGTCGAATTTCGCCCAGGCTCACTGCACAGCAAAGACTTCGGCAAGCACCTGCCTGACACGCGTATCTCTGAACGTATCATTCACGTGGGTGTGGTTGTGAATGACCGCGCCGCGGCGGACCATTTCTACAAGGATGTTCTTGGCTTTCACGAGATCTGGCACGGCGGAATGAAAGATACAGAAACGGATTGGGTGGATATGCGGGTTCCTGACGGCACCGACTGGCTGGAATACATGCTGAACGTGCACAATCCGGATCCGAAGGAACTGGGCATTATGCACCACTTTGCTCTTGGTGTGCCTTCTATCAAGGCCGGGTACCGGAGTGCTTTGAAACGGGGCTACAAGGCAGACGAGAAGCCGCAGATCGGGCGTGACGGCAAGTGGCAGTTCAACATGTACGATCCAAATCTCACGCGGGTCGAACTCATGGAGCCCAAGCCCGTGCAGAAGCCCTGCTGCTCGCCCATGCTGCAATAAAAGCTTAAGTGCTGACCAGCGCTGCAGAATTCGACCTTCCGGCGAGAACGATACCCGGATGGAAGAGTGTGCCCGCCACACGGGTCGCGATGGCGATCAGTTCCCTTTGCCCGCAGAAAACTTTAACCAGTTTGGCGTTTGAAAGCTCTGGAAGATTGACAGAGCGGCCGTAAGCGATTTTTGCAGCCATTTCTTCATTGGCGGTGACCGCAGGCATATGCGGCAGAAGCCTTCGCGGATGCACAAATAGATCGTCGAAATTTTCTGACCGCGCCAGCAATTCGGCGCCCTCCAGTGTATGAGCGTCGCTCAGATCGAATTCCGCCGCCGATGTCCGCCGCAGCGATTCCAGGTGCGCGCCAAAGCCCAGCTGCCGGCCGAGGTCGTGAGCAGCTGAGCGCATATAAGTCCCCGAACCGACCCGGGCGTAAAATGATGCGCGATCATTGTGCAGCTCGTTAATATCGAGCTGCTTGATCTCCACGGTTACAGGGCGCAGTTCTACATCTTTATTCTTGCGGGCTAGTTTATAGGCAGGCGTACCGGCGATTTTCTTGGCCGAGAACGGAGGCGGTATCTGCTCAATGGCTCCTTCGAAAGTTGTCGCCCACCGTTGCAGCTCTTCAAGTGTTACGTTAACTTCAGCGACCTCGCTGGTCCGTTCGCCTTCGGCATCGTAGGTGTCAGTCTCAAATCCAAATCGAATCACACCTTCATAGCTTTTTTCGGACTTGGTGTAGAACTGCGCCAGCCGCGTACAGTGGCCCACAACCAGCGGCAATACACCGGTAGCCAGCGGATCGAGGGTTCCAAGATGACCCACGGATCTTTGTCCGAGCGTTCGCCGCACCCGGTTGACCACGTCGTGCGAGGTCATGCCGGCGGGCTTGTCGATCACCAGCACGCCGCTCAGTTCCGGCTTTCTGCTATTTTGGATTGCAGCCCGCAGTTTTTCCTGGACCATGATTCCCATTCGCGATGATCAGCCGCGCTTCAGCACGCCTTATTTGAATTATTTCATTATCGGGCTGAATGTAATCGCGTTTCTTTTTGAGCTCTCGATAGGCAGCAATAATCCGCGCGCCCTGAACGCGTTTATTGACGAATTCGGTGTAGTTCCCAGCTATTTCACGCACGCTTTAGAAGGCAACGCTCATGCCAGCCTTGCTGCAGGTCTGCTTTCGATCCTTACCTCGATGTTCCTGCATGGCTCGTGGCTGCACATCATCGGCAACATGTGGGCGCTTTACATTTTCGGCGACAATATCGAAGATCGACTGGGACATGGCACGTATCTGGCTTTTTACCTGATCTGCGGCTTTGCCGCCTCGTTCACGCATATCCTGCTCAACCTTGGGTCCAATGTGCCCAGCGTGGGCGCCAGCGGAGCAATCGCGGGCGTAATGGGAGCGTACTTCGTGCTTTATCCTCGCTCCCGCGTCCTGACCATTGTGCCGCTGATCGTATTTTTTACCTTCTGGTGGCTGCCCGCCTGGATTGTTCTTGGCTACTGGTTTATCGTGCAATTCTTCAGCGGCGCTGCAACCTCCATCGCCTACACCAATCAGAGCACTGGCGGCGTCGCCTTTTGGGCGCATGTCGGCGGCTTTGTTGCCGGAATTCTGCTGATCAAAATCTTCCCCCAGCGCAAAGGGCGGAACCGCTACGGAACCTGGTAGCTCATTTGCGCGGTACTCTGGTCCGCCTGCCCATTCATAGCGCACCAGCTGAAGGCAGTATCACCAGTTCCTCCACTGTACTTTCCGCAGGCAACTTGATCGCGCTCACCACCGCGCTGGCCACTGTCTCCGGCTTCATCATCTTTCGCCGCGGAGCCTCCGGCCAAATCGTATTCCAGATTGCCGTATCGGTCGCGCCCGGCAGAAGCGCAATCACGCGAATTCTCTTCTCCCGCAGCTCTTCCCGCAAGGTGTTGGTTAACCCGAGCGCACCATGCTTTGAGGCGTTGTAAGCCGATGACCCAGGGAAAACCTGTTTGGCCGCGATCGAGAGATTGTTCACGATTACTCCGCCTGGTTGCATCAGGGCCAAAGCGAAGTGTGTGACCAGAAACATTCCCGTCAGGTTGGTATCGATCACCTCGCGCCAGGCCGCCGGTGCAAGCTCTGCGACGGCTTGGTTCTCATGCCCGACGCCGGCGTTGTTGATCAGAATGTCTAACCGATGGTATTTGCCCTCGATGGCCGCCATCAGTTCCTGAACTGAAATGGAATCGCGCACATCACAGGCGCGTGTCAGAACCTCTACGTCACGGGCGAGTTCCCTTCCAGCCTTCGTCAAAGCTTTTTCATCGCGCCCGGCTAACACCAGCTTGCAGCCCTCGGATGCGAACGCGCGCGCCACAGCCAGGCCGATTCCCTTTGCACCGCCAGTGATCAGGACGACCTGTCCACGCAAGCTGGCGTGCTGGTTTTTATTCATGAGTTGCAAGCGGGTGCTGCGCTAGACGCCGTTAGGCCGGTTGCGAATCAATGACAGAAATTCGCTGCGGGTTTCCTGCTCATTGCGGAAGCATCCCAGCATCGAGGAGGTCACCGCCGCAGAATGTTGCTTTTCGACCCCACGCATCATCATGCACAGATGGCGCGCCTCAATCACCACCCCGACACCCTGGGGATCGATCGCTTTCTGAATGGTTTCCGCAATCTGCGTGGTCAGGCGCTCCTGGATCTGCAGCCGCCGCGAAAAGATTTCAATCAGGCGAGGGATTTTACTCAGCCCGATTACTCTCCCCTTCGGGATATAGGCCACGTGCACTTTGCCAAAGAATGGCAGCATGTGGTGCTCGCACAGACTGAACATCTCTACATCTTTAACGATAACCATTTCATCGTAGGTCACCGTAAACAGCGCTTTCTTGAGCAACGCTTCCGGATCTTCGTTATAGCCCTTGGTCAGAAACTGAAATGCTTTGTGAACACGCTCCGGAGTACGCACCAATCCTTCCCGGCCGGCATCTTCGCCCAGCCGGACAAGCATTTCGCGTATCAGATCTTCAAAGCTGGCGCTGGTTAACGTGGCTGGTTCAGTAGTTTGTTTCATCGCATGAATGACCCGATTTCGAACGAATTCATCATTGTCTCTTCGATTCTCACCTTTTCCAGATGAGCGCAACTGAAGCCACGCTTCAAAATGTCATGAATGGCCGAGCATAAGTTCTCAGTCGTAGGAACCTCTTGTGCGAACTCCGGGAGCAAATTCAGGTTCTGAACATCAAACCTCGCCAGCACCTCCCGATGAACGAATCCGTCTAAATCAATTAGATTGCAAACCATCCCGGTGGTTACATTCACTGGTCCGCTCACCGTAACTTCAAGAAAGTAATTGTGTCCGTGGCCATAGGGATTGTTGCACTTGCCGTAAGTCTCGCGGTTCTCGGTTTCAGACATGGCCTCATTGTGCAGCCTGTGCGAGGCCGAAAAACGGTAGCGGCGGGTGAGGTAGACAATCATGGAATTGTGGTTCAATGTCTTGAGTATCAAATTTGTTCACTCGTCACCATAAAAGTCCACGAACAGATCGGGATTCTCATACACCCGCACGCGATGTAAGCGAGCGGTCGTCAACTTGGGCGCGAGGCGTTGCCAGATTGCAATCGCGACGTTCTCGGTGGTCGGAATCTTCTTCGCAAACTCCGGCACTTCCTTGTTCAGAAAGCGATGGTCCATTGCATCCAGCACTTCCCTGTTCATGGTTTCCTTGAGCTGCTTCAGGTCGACCACGAATCCCGAGCGCGGATCGACCTCGCCTTTCACCGTGACCTCGAGCACGTAGTTGTGCCCGTGTCCATTCGGGTTGTTGCATTTGCCAAAGAGTCGCTGGTTCTCTTCCTGAGAAAGCTCCGGATTGTGATAGTAGTGCGACGCAGCAAACTCAGCTTTGCGGGTGAGGTAGACCATCTGGTTCGTATTCAGTTATGAGCTCGCAATCATAGTTCGTGCCAGGGCTCGGCTTCAGCCGCCCGCACAATTCTTAGAACCTGACCGGCTTCACCTGCGGCTCGTGCTCCAATCTTTCACCGTAACTCCTGCCTTTCCAAAGCACCCTTCCTTCGTGATGCACGGTACTCGATCGCTGTAGCAAGTACGCAAAAATCGGCAAGCCCATGATCGCAAACAGACTGGTAAGCCGTGAAAAATTGGCCCGCCGGATCCGGATCCATATCCACAAGCAGGCGGCCACTCCTGCTGCCAAAATGACAGAGCCCGCATCAAACCGACGCGCCAGCAACATTGTGATACCTGTCGTCCCGCTTACCACAATCACCGCGAACTCTGCGGCCCGGCGCAGTGCCAGCTGCCGGGGCCTGGCAAACAGCAACGCCAGATTCTTCGTCCAGCCTTCCTTCATCTGCGCGAAGCTGCGATACATCCGTGTCCGCACCGCATCACCGCCGTATC
>QHZY01000236.1 GCA_003224855.1 Acidobacteriota bacterium
TAGAGCTGCTAGCTCGGATACCCAGGGCACCGCGAGTTTTTGCACGATGTAGGGATAGAAGCAGAAGTCGTTACCTTTGGCGGTTTTTCTCGGCTTGAACGTGATTTGTTGAAGCGGCAGGTCCTGCTTTTCTTCAATGGTCTGTTTATCCTTTGCGGCGGCTACGAGCGTAAGAATCAACAGGCAACTTGCGGAACGTCTACTCATGCTCCCTGAGGAAAGCAATCGGTTACTGTGGCCTGGCAATGAAGAATCCAAGACCCTGGTGAATGGCATTGCGAACTCGCGCCAAGCGCCGTGACGGCATCAACGTGAGCCCCTGTCAGCTCACGAAGCATAAGGATTGTGGGGCGCGTCGAAACGCCGTAAATCGATTCACACTCATCGCTTTGAAGAGCTTCGAACTGGCCTATCTCGTTTGCCGCGCTTGCGGCCGAACACAGTCAAAATTCTGCACAAGGAAGTCGTCGCCGCAGAACTTCAGGCGCTAGGGACTTTTGGGTCTTGGCATCCACTATATCTTCTCGGTGCCATTTTTGGTCGGAGCCGGAAAAAACTGCCTTGACCTTCTCACGCCTGTAGATAAGCATACGACGGGCCGGATCAAATCCGGGCTTCGCGGCAGAGTCTATGTCTGGCTTGCCACATTTCGCGATCAGGAGCGCAGCTTCGTCCATCACCGGGGTAGCAACTGTAGTGCTTGACGATGAAGTGACGGACGCAGCCTTCCAGAACAGGATCAAGCCAAGCAACGCGACCGCGAGTAAAACAGAACTCGAGTATGAGATTGGATTTGAGGCTTTCGTTAGGGCGCCGCAATTCGAGCAGAACAGGGCACCTTCGGAATAGCTCGAGTGGCATTCAGTACATTGGGCCATCGTAAGACCGGGCTATTGTTATCCAGAACCGTCCAAAGTACAATCCGCAGCCGCTTATGGGTTGGTATCTGCGTAAATCGTTCGGTCTTGGCCCGCTAAGGCTGAATCTGTCTAAGTCTGGACTCGGTGCTTCGGTTGGAGTGCGTGGCGCGAGGATCGGAATCGGTCCGCGCGGTAATTATGTCCGGTTAGGTCGAGGCGGACTGTATTATCAGCGCTATTTTCGAACCGCCCAGGAGACGTCCAGGCCAGCGAGCCCTATTGTTGAACCTGCGCTTGCCAGTCCAGCAGCGCAAATCGTAACCGCCGACGTCTCGCAGCTGAAGGATTCGACAGCCGAAACTCTGCTTCAAGAGCTTACAGAGAAGCACAACCAGCCACGGATGGCGCCGATTTTTGCATTCGCGTTCGTAATCGCAACCGTGCTCATGCTATCTGTGCATCTATCCATTTGGATCATGTTGCTGTTTGCTGGGCTTTTCATTTATGCGCACGCCGAGCTAGTTCGCTCTGACCAGGAGAAGAAAGTGACGGTGCTGAACTACGGTCTCGACAACGAGGCCAAATCTCGGTATGTGGGCTTTTTGAAAGTGCTTCAGTCGTTCGCGGATTCGGCCCGCATGTGGAGAGTCGACAGTGAAGAATTCTCTCGGGATGTTAAATACACAGCCGGCGCCAAACGTCTCATGAACAGAAGGCCGATTTCATTGCGGTTAGCTGCACCCGAATATGTAGAAACTAATCTGGCTGTTTGGAAGCTGGCGCTCGGAACTCAAGATCTTTATTTCTTTCCCGATCGGGTTCTGGTCTACGACGGCTCGCGCGTTGGAGCGGTATCGTACAACAACCTGACGATTGGGCTTGACCAGGTCAGGTTCTTCGAGAGCGATGGTATTCCCTCGGATTCTCAGGTTCTCGGCCACACTTGGCAGTACGTGAACAAGAAAGGCGGCCCGGACCGACGGTTTGCACATAATCCAGAGATTCCGATTGTGCAGTACGCAGAGCTCTGGATCCACTCGTCGTCCGGAATGAACTTCGTGATGCAGTGCTCGAGCCCGGCCAAGGCTGCCGAGTTTCAGGCTGGCGTCGAAGTGTACGCCGCCAAGCATTGAACCTGCACAGGACGGATCAACGCCTGAAGAGAAGTGGACCAGATCATGCCTCGCGAACGTGGCCGACATTACCAGCGTGTGCAGTTCGTTAGCGCGTTACAACTTCGCGATCGCTAACGTATCCCGAGAAGGGTGAGTCAAGGCTTGTCGACCTGCGTCCCTCGCTGCATACATCTCGTAACCGGCCTGCCTGAACAATTCTGCGATTTCTCCAAGATGATCAGTCACCTCGATGAATATCTGAGGACGCGCCTGTAAAACTCGAGATGTGCCTTTCAAGACCGCATATTCCAACCCTTCAACATCGATCTTGAGAACTTTCGGAGCAGGAAAATCGTCGAGCAACGAATCAAGCGTTACGGCGATAACGGTCTGGGCTACGCCAGCTCCGAAAAGAGAGTTCGAAGCCCTGCCTTCATCGGAGAGGTATAGTCGGGCGATGCCTTGGCAATCCGACACAGCGGCCGGAACCACTGTGACGGGCAGCTTGTTCATGCGGGCCGTGATGAATCAAATTTGCTAACCACGTATCAGGCTCGATGGCCAAGACGTTTGCTCCCAGAGCGGCGGCGGCGAAAGAAAATAGGCCAACGTTCGCGCCAACGTCCCAAACACTCATGCTTGGGCGCACGAGTTCATGAGCGATCGACAGCAGGAAGGGATCGACGGAGCAGAGGTCGTGACGCCAGTAGGCGAGCGTCGCCTCCGGGTAAACGAAGAGAGGAGTTCGGCCAAATTCCTTTGGTAGGCGACGCTTGAGTACCACGCCGCGACTAAAGCTTCTCAGAATGCGCCGTAACACCGAGGCAGAATACCGCAAATGCTGAGCTGACATCTCGAGTGTATGCAGAGTTGCGGCATCTTTGTTTTCTGGCAGCTGGGCCCCTGGCAGCTCACGAAGCATAAGGACCGTTGGGCGCCGAAACGTCGGCAAATTCTTCCGCTTGATGAAAGTATTTGCTCAACCTTTCGCGAAGCTGCAACCGTGCTCGCCAGGAGCGGGCCTTGACCGCGGCCACACTCAGCCCCAGTGCCTTCGCCGCCTGCTCCAGTGAGAGTCCCTCAATGTCTCGCAGCACGAAAACCACTCTCAAAGTCGGACCCAGCTCGTGTAAGGTTCTGCGAAGGATCTCCTGCAACTCGGTAG
>QHZY01000237.1 GCA_003224855.1 Acidobacteriota bacterium
TGACTTGGCGAGGCCGTTTCGGTGAAGCTCTGCAGGAGAGTGAGCGAGCGCGAGAACTCGATCCACTTTCACTGATTATCGCAGCCGACAATGGCGCAATCCTTTATTTCTCTCGCCAGAACGATCGGGCGATCGAAAAGTGGCGGTCCGTGCAGGCGATGGACCCATATTTTTTGCGCGCTCATCTCATCATTGGCGCGTATACGCAGAAAGGGATGTACGCGGAGGCGCTGGCTGAAAATGAGAGGCTGCGTTCCAAAATTGAGCCTCAGTCCTTCTGGTCGTGGCAGGCCTACATCTACGGCGCTCAGGGTAGATTGGCTGAGGCAAGCCGTGCGACAGAGAAACTCTTGAGCTTGAGCCATACTCGTTCGGTTGACCCATTTGTTGTGGCTTGGGCTTACCTTGGATCAAAAGATAAGGACCGAGTAATTTTCTGGCTGCAGAAAGCTTACATGCAACATTCCAACGAGCTGGTCAGCTTGAAGGTCCATCCAGCATTTGACTTCATGCGTGACGATCCGCGGTTTCAGGAGCTGTCGCGGCGGGTAGGGTCCGGGCAATAGGCTATGGCGTTCTACGGACTGCAGAAAATACATTTCCGCGACAACGGAACTTGGTCCCGCTGGACAGCCGAGGGCGGCTCTCACCTGCGTTGAAACACAATGACAGGGTTTATGAGGGAGTTGCCGCCTCGGGCGAGCAGCTTGAAAACTGGAATTCGAAATGTGATAGACTGCGTGGCCATCCGCAAGTCTTAGTTTCTACATACGTTTCGGGCTGCGGGTGTGCGGAAAACGAATGCGCATACCACGATTGCCGGAGGTCTGGTAGATGGGGCTGGCTCTGCTTGTCTTGATCTGGTTAATCACCTTCTTCAGCACATACTTTTTCATAGCCAAAACCTGGTGGTTGCCACATGGGGCCGCCGAGGCGGCCAAGTGGATTGATGGTCAGTTCGCGCTGACCTTCATCCTGATGGGCATTGTGTTCGTGGCAGCGCAGGTGGCGCTCGGTTATCTGGTCTGGAAGTATCGTGAGCATCCGGGTGCCGGCAAGGTGCAGTACTCGCACGGCAACACCACGCTCGAAGTGCTGTGGACCGGCCTGACCGCGATTCTGTTCATCGGGCTGAACCTGATGGGCAGCAGCGTATGGGCGCATGAGCGCTTTGAACCGGCGAAGCCCGATGCGGTGAAAGTGGAAGTCACGGGCATGCAGTTTGCGTGGTACTTCCGCTATCCCGGTAAGGACAACCAGTACGGGACGACGGATCCCAAGCTGATGGACCCATCGGCCGGCAACGAAGCGGCCATCGGGCTGAACACTTCTGATCCGGCGGCCAAGGATGACGTAGTGACCGGCACCATGTATCTGCCGGTGGGACGCGAAGTCGCGATCAATCTGCGCGCGGTGGATGTGATCCACAGCTTTTTCGTTCCGGCATTCAGGTTTAAGCAGGACGCGGTGCCGGGGCTGATTATTCCCATGCACTTCACGCCGACCGAAGTTGGAGATTATGAGATTGCCTGCGCCGAGTTGTGCGGCCTGGGGCATTACAAGATGCACGGCATGGTGAAAGTAGTAAGCCAGGACGATTTTGATAAGTGGATCGCGCAGCGGGAGGCAGAGAAACAATAATGGTTGCTCAGGAAGCACACGCGCACGGAGAACCGCAAGGGTTTATCCGCAAGTACGTTTTCAGTCTGGACCATAAAGTCATCGGAATTCAGTATTTCTTTTTGGCGCTGAGCGCAGTGTTTGTCGGGATGTTCCTGTCGCTGCTGATGCGCATCCACATGATCTGGCCGACGGCTTCGATTCCGCTGATCGGCGAGATCAAACCCGAAACCTATCTCAGCCTGCTCACCATGCATGGCACCATCATGGTGTTCTTCGTGCTGACCACCGCGCCCCAGAGCGGCTTCGGAAATTACTTTCTTCCAATTCAAATCGGCGCGCCGGACATGGCATTTCCAGTGCTGAACATGCTTTCGTTCTGGACGACATTCGTGGCGTTTGTGGTGATGCTGGCCGCGTTTTTCGTCACTGGTGGCGCTCCACTGCATGGCTGGACCGGATACGCGCCGTTAAGCGCGCTGCCGAGCGCGGGCCCGGGTGAACAGTTGGGTGCGGATTTGTGGATCACCAGCATCGCAATCTTCTGCATTGCTTCGCTGATGGGCGCGCTGAATTTCATCACCACGATTCTTGATCTGCGTTGCAAGGGCATGACCATGATGCGCATGCCGCTGACCTGCTGGGCATGGTTCGTAACCGCAATTCTGGGACTGCTGGCGTTTGGCGTGCTGCTGTCGGCGGGAATTCTGCTGCTGCTCGACCGCAACCTCGGCACAAGTTTCTATGTGCCGCTGGTGGTGGTGAATGGGCAGATCATGGCGCATAAAGGCGGATCGCCGCTGTTGTGGCAGCATCTGTTCTGGTTCTTCGGACATCCCGAGGTTTACATCGCCATCCTGCCCGGCATGGGCGTCACCTCGCAATTGCTCTCCACCTTCGCGCGCAAACCCATCTTCGGATATCGCGCCATGGTCTACGCCGTCATGGGTATCGGCATCATGGGCTTCATGGTGTGGGGCCACCATATGTTCATGAGCGGCATGGACCCGCGCTCCGCCTTCGCCTTCAGCCTCATGACCATGGCCATCGGCGTCCCCTCCGCCATCAAGACCTTCAACTGGCTGGGCACGCTGTATAAGGCTAAGATCCGGCTCACAGTGCCGATGCTCTTCGCCATCGGCTTTGTCTCGCTGTTCGTCTCCGGCGGCCTCAGCGGTCCGTTTCTGGCGCAGCCCGCCATTGATATTCCTCTGCATGACACTTACTTTGTGGTCGCGCACTTCCACCTGATCATGGGAGTGGCCGCGATCTTTGGCATCTTCGCCGGAACCTACTATTGGTTCCCCAAAATGTTTGGCCGGATGATGAACAGCAAGCTGGGCGTCGTCCACTTCGTGATCACGTTTATCGGTGCGTACGCCATCTTTATGCCGATGCACTACCTGGGAATGTCGGGCAATCCGCGCCGCTATTCACAGTTCACCGAGGTCAACTACCTGCACGGGCT
>QHZY01000238.1 GCA_003224855.1 Acidobacteriota bacterium
CCATTTTGTTGCGGTCCTTCAGACGGCCTGCCTCGATAGCTTTTGCCAGGCGCTTCAAGGCGTCCTCCATGCGGGCCGAAAACCGATTGCGGATGGCTTTCTCTTTTTGCTGACGGCCGGTGGTGCGGCATAGGATGTAGGTCTCCTGGCCGTTTGGAATGGCTACTTTTTTGACTTCCACATCCGGCCGCACCTGAGTCCAGTCTTCTTTCAGCAACTCTTGTTCAAACTGCCGCATTTGGCTGCGCGGTGTGCCCACTAAGTACTGACCGCTGCGTTTGCGGATGGCCGCCAGGTTCTCCTCGCTCACCACGCCACGATCAAATACCCAGATCCGCCGCGCTTTGCCGTACTTGCGCTCGACCATGCGCAGCATCGTTTCCATCGTGGACACATCCGCGCGATTGCCGTTGAAGGTTTCATAGCTGAACGGAAAGCCATCGCTGTTTACGATCAGCGCGATCACCATTTGCTCGCAGTCGGGACGATGATCGCGCGAGTAGCCGCGGCGCATCATTGCCTTCTTCTCCGCCGCCCCCTCCACGTAGGTACTGGTCAGATCGTACAGCAGCACATCGAACTCCGCGCTGAACAACTCCCCGTAGCGCTGTTTCAGATGCCGTTCCAGTTTCGTCTTGTGCGGCAGAATGCGGTCCAGGCACCGGTACAGCCGCGTGTCGTTGATCTTGCTTTCTTGAACACCTAGCAAGTCGTCGAGCGCTGTTGCGGGAAACCATCGCTCCTCGATCGCCAATTCGCTGCCCGGTGCACAAAGGCGGTTGATCGCCAGCACTGCCGCAACGCGCGACCACGGCACGTCAGCATCGTCGTTATCGATGGTCTGTTCGAAGAATCGGTCCAACTGCAGCCGTTTCCATAACTGCAGACCCAGCCAGCAGGCGCCGAACTGACGCGTTCGCTCCAGGCGGACCTTGTTCAGCAATACCTGCGCCACTTCCGGATCATCCGCCGGCGGCTGTACCTCGCTCGGGAACAGCTTGAGTTGCTGCGTGTCGCCCTGCTCATTGAAGACTTCGATGGTTTTCAACCAGCGGCCCTGCGCTGAGCTGTTTAGCTCCCCGAGGTAGCACAGGGTCCTCTGTCGCGGACCGTTGGGCGTCCGCACGGTTTCCACCAAGGACCAGTAAGTGTGGCCCTTGCCATCCTTGTCGCGCCGGTGCGAGCGCAGAAACATTCTGGCCCGATCTTGTCACGAGATCCTGTTCCCTTCAAGGGGTTTGGTCTGCACTACATCGAGTTTTGAAAAATCGCGATTGCAAGCAAGCAGGTTACGCGACTACGGATCGAAAAAATCAGCCTTGGACGAGGCGTTGTGACGAACTTGGGCTAGGCGGCAATACTGTTCACTTAAGTAACCTCAATTTCGCGGCGAAATTGATCCGACGCGTACGTCCCCTGTGACGAGGTCGCAGTTTGTAGTTGCTCATCTTGCGTTTCACACCGCGCGGATTGATTCGGTTACGACTGGAAGTGACGCGCTCGTCCAGAATTTCCTGCAAGATCGTTTCATGAAAGGCTTTCCTCTTCTGAGGGGGGAATAGCGACGTAGCGAGGCATGCGCCGTTGGACAACGTGGACAGCGTGCACGAACGAGAGCCGATCGGGATCCTCGCCGGCGTGTAAGGCGGCTTCATGCATGAGGCCACGAATGGCAAAGTGCGCCATCAGCAGACCATAAAACTCCTGTTCCACCAGTTCCGGTGTCTTGCTTCGCAGCACGATTTGGGCGCCCCGCAAATGAGTCTTCAATTCATCCAGGGCGGTCTCGATCTCCCACCGCTCGTGATAGAGTGCTGCCAATTCTTTGGCCGGTGCCCGCTTGGAATCCAGGATGGTGGTGATCAGCCGATATACCGACTCGGCACCGGGCACATCCTTCAACCGATATTCGATGACCCGCACGACCACCGCCTCGCGCCGGTTGCGGCGATCGGAAGTGGACCGATAGATGCGGCTCAGGTAGGATCCATCCACCAAACGCTTGTCCACCTCCAACCGCGCGTTCTTGCGGACTCGCCACAGCAGGTCAGCTCCGGTTTGCGCGGCCTTCTGCCACAACCGATAGGCGGGAAAGAACCGGTCTGCCAGACACAGCATGCCCTGGCGCAATGCCGGAACGACCGCGGCGGCCAGCGTGATTTCGTCGGTTTTATATTTGTCCATGCGTGCCGCCCACAGGATGTGAGTACCAGTCTCGAGCAAGCCAACGAAACGAATTTTGGGATAGGCACTCGATCCGCGGCTCACTCCCGGCCGGCCAAAGGCTTGCTCGTTCTCCGCGGTGTCCGCCACATCCAAAGTGCTGCCGTCCAGGCTGACCAGACGCCACTGGCGATACCAGGCGCCGCGCGTGCGCTGCTCCGCAATCGGCCCCACGACGGCTGCGTAGAGCCTTTTTACGGGCTCTGCTCCCAGGCGGCTTCGCGCTTGGGAGATGCCCGACTTGCCCGCCACCTTAATCCCGGCCGAGGGCTCCAGGAGCCATTGCACGCCTTCTAACAGACACCGCAAGACCTCACGGTAGGAAGAGCGCATGTACAGCGCCAGCGCGATGACGTAATACACCACGATATGCGCTGGCAAGTCGCGTTCCCGCACGCTGGCGCGCTTAGTCTCTTGCAGGATTTCACGTATTTTCTCGATCGGAAAAAACTTCGCGATCACGCCCAGACTGATGTAATCGGTAATCCGGCTGCCAGCCGGTAAAGCGGCGACAGTACGTGCCATGGATTTTCGTTACCGCCGCCGCTCGGCTGGAAGGTCCTGCGGCGGCACCTCTGCCTGGCCAGTGGGGATCCGGCTGTACGGGAACTTCCCCCGAATGGCCTGATTGAAATAGCTGCCCTTTGAGGGCGCGCGCAGCAGCGCTGCATGAACTGTCGCTGGCACGCCGAAGTATTGATAAAGGGCGTGGCTGTTGAATTCCAGTTGCAACAGCTCGCGAGTTCTGTCGTAAGAAACTGTTGCCAGTGTGGATGATTCCACCGCGGTAACATTCATGTCGACCTCCCACGGGAGGCCTTCGCGCCCTAGAACAGAATATCACATAATT
>QHZY01000240.1 GCA_003224855.1 Acidobacteriota bacterium
AGCAAGGTTCACGATCAAAACCACTCGACCATCCCCGAGTATGGAAGCGCCGCTCACCAGTTCACTGGACACCGTTTCATCATCGAGCGCTTTGATGACCAGCTCTTCTTCTCCCGCAAGCGCATCTACCAGCAGCCCCAGTTTTCGCTTTCCGGTATCTATCGTCAGCACGAATATTTTCTTATCGCCGGTACCAGCCGTCGGACGATGGCCGAGTCTCGCCAGGGGCAGTACGCTGTTTCGCAGCTGCAGTACCTCAGTGTTCTCGACCAGGTGAATGTCACGCTCGTGGGAACGTGCGATTTCTGCCACCGCATTAAGCGGAATGGCGTAAAGCCGGCCACCTACGCGGAAAAGTAACGCCTTGATGATGGCGAGCGTAAGTGGAACCTGCAATCGAAAGGTCGTCCCTTTTCCCAAAGCAGTGTCAATCTCGACCGAACCCTTCAGTTTTTCAAGAACAGCTTTCACCACATCCAGACCAACACCGCGCCCGGAAATCTCCGTAATTTGCTCGGCCGTGCTGAGGCCCGGCTTGAACACCAGGTCAAGCGTTTCCCGCTCACTCAGTCGGGCCGATTCCTCATTGCTTATAAGACCCTTCTCCACCGCTTTGGCCTTTACTCGCTGCGGATCGATGCCTCGGCCATCATCCGCGACTTCGATGATCACCTGATTGCCGTGGTGATAAGAGGAGAGCTGTAGGCGGCCGCGGGCCGATTTGCCGCTCTTGACCCGCTCGGCGGCACTTTCCAGACCGTGGCTCACGGCGTTGCGGACGAGATGGGTAAGCGGCTCGGCAATTACGTCCAACAGGCTCTTGTCGAGATCAGTGTCGGCGCCGTGAATCACAAGTTCAACCTCTTTGCCGCACTCGCGTGCAACGTCACGCACGATGCGCGGAAAGCGCCGCAGCAACTGTTCCACCGGAACCATGCGAATTTTCATTACCGAGCGTTGCAGGTCACTTAATACCCGGGCATGAAAGCCCAAAGCATCAATGAACCGTCCACGTGACGTCTCCTTCGGAAGCTGCGGCAACAATTCCGTATAGGCTTGCTGCAGCATCGACTTTGCGATGATCAGTTCACCCACCAGGTTCAGCACAATATCGACACGTGTAGCTTCGACCCGGATGATGTGCTCCGCGGATATGCCCGTATAACTCGCCTGACTCTGCTCCTGAGAGGCGCTGGCGGTATTTGCACCACCCTGCTCCGGAGCCGGGTGGATGGCTATCTCCAGGGCGCGAACACTGACCTTTTCGACAACGGTGGGAATCCGGGCCTTGCCCTCCACCTCGCCGGCAGCGCGCCCGCTTGCGAGCAGCAGATCGAGTAGCCGGTCGCCTTTGGGAGAAGGAGCTTCGGGGCGAACCGCGAGCACCTGCCCCACCGGAGCCAGCGCGTTCAGTACCAGCTGGCGGGCAGCAATCGGCATAGCGCAACCGGGATCAATCTGAATGGCTACGTGGAGCACATGCTTGCCTTGCTGCACTGCACTTTCGGCCTGCAGTTGCTCGTATTCCGACCAGCGCACAGCCGCTGCTTGCGACGCCGGTGTGGGGCGGACTGCTTTGCGGCGCGAACCCGCCTTGTTTGCCTTCCCGTTTTTCAGGACCTTTTTTGGAGATGGTTCCTGACCGCGCCGATAAGAGCTGACCATGGTGCCGAAGAGATCGGCTGCGCGGAATGCGATCTCAGCGAGTTCAGCATGCGAGAAAGCGCTTTCTTCCGCCAGTGCGTCTTCCAGTTCGTGAGCAGCATTGGTCAGCGCTCGAAAGCCGCAGGCAGCGGAGTCACCCTTGAGAGTGTGGACTATCCGCCGGATAGTGCGCACAGTCTCAGAGTCACCCTGCTGGTTTTCCAGCTTGAGGGCGGCGTGATTCAGCGATTCCAACAGTTCCTGCGCGCTCTCAAAAAATATCTGGCGCAGTTCCGCGCCGCGCTCGTCGGTTGGCCGGCTCATGATGCCCCCTCGACTTTCTGATAAGCCGTGCCGTTGTTGCGATGCACCAAGGCAAACTTGTCAGTAAGGCCGAGCAGGCTCTCGGCGTGGCCAACAAAAAGGTATCCGCGAGCATTCAGGCAGCGCGCAAACTTGTCGATCAGCCGCTTCTGTTCGGGCTCATCGAAATACATCATCACGTTTCGGCAGAAGATCACGTCATTATGCTGCGGCAGGTACTCCGTTTTCAGATTATGAAAATCAAAGTGAACCAGGCTTTTCACCGCCGGCTTCACCGCATAGCGGTCACCTACTTTGTCGAAGTAGCGCAGGCGGTAGCTGTAGTCGACAGTGGACATTTGCGTTTCAGAGTAGGTGGCCTCGTGCGCCGTACGCAGGACCGGGTAGCTGATATCACTGGCCAGCACTTCGACTCTCCACGGTGCAGGTACCAGCGGTTTGGGGGAAATTGGCGCACCCGATTGCGGATGGCGTAATTGGTAGTAGGCCAGCGCATCCGCCACCAGCATCGCGATGGTGTAGGGCTCCTGACCGGTTGAACAACCTGCGCTCCAGATGCGGATCAGATGCTCCTGCCTCGCAGTCTTGCGGTTCAGCATGTCTTCGAGAATGTGCTTGTGAAAAAGATCAAGCTGAGACTTGTTTCGAAAGAAGCTGGTTTCGTTCACGGTGAGGTTTTCCACCAGCTTGGCCAGCTCTTGCTTGCCTTCTTTAGAAATCAGCAGGCGATAGTAGCTGTAGAACGAATCCAGGTGGCACTCGCGTAAACGGCGTTGCAGCCGGTCTTGCAGGAAATGGGTGCGGCGCTCATCGAAGAACATCCCGCACTCCTGATAAATCAGGGCTTGCAGCAGCTTGAGCTCGGGCTCGGTGAGCTGCGCAGGAACGAAGGAAGCGCTGGTGCCGGTTGCCGTCATTTGCTTATTTGCCGGCCGATGCGCTGCGCGCCTCGGCCTGGGGTTTCACATCCTGGTCCGCACTTGCCTTCTTGAAATCAAGCACGGCCGCGACGTCGAGCAATACGATCAGCCGGCCATTGCATTTCGCCATTCCCGTCACCCACTTGGAGCCGCCTTCCTGCAAAACCGAGGGGGAGGGC
>QHZY01000008.1 GCA_003224855.1 Acidobacteriota bacterium
CTGACCAAGAATTTCGCGGTCGAACACGACTTGCGGTGGGCGCAGGACGGGAAACATTTGTTTTTCCGAGTGGAGATTGGCGATCTCGCTTCCTATCGCGACCTGCAGCCGCATCTTTATTGGATCGATGCCGGCACGGGCGAAGTCCAGCAGTGGGGCAAGGAGTTCAGTGGGGCCAGCAACGGGTATGACGTGACCAGCGATGGGGTGCTGGTTGCGGGCTTGCTGGGCACGGAAACGGCAGTATACGGCGCGTCCAAATCCGATGCGGCATGGCAAAAGCCGATGCAATGGAGCGGAACCTATCAGGCATTATCGGCCGCGGAGCATTCGCCGAGAGTTGCGTTCTTGCATTCTTCATTTGAACGCCCAGCCGAGGTCTACATGGCGGAAAGCGTTGAGAGAGTGAACGATGCGCGGCCGCTGACTTCATTCAACAAGTTGTTCACGGAGCGCGACTTGCCGCAGGCAAAGCCCTATCGCTGGAAGTCCGACGACGGAACGCAAGTGGAAGGGATGCTGATTTATCCGCCAGGAAAGTTTGAGGGAAAAAATCTTCCGATGTTTGTGTTCATCCATGGTGGACCAGCGGATGCGGACGGAAATGTTTTTGAGGCGGATTGGTACAAGTGGGACCGGCTGGCAGCAACCGCGGGATGGCTGGTATTCCAACCCAACTACCGCGGATCAAGCGGGTACGGCGACAAGTTTCTAATGGAAATCGTGCCACAGCTAGTCTCGCGCCCCGGCAAAGACATTCTGGCCGGGGTGGACGCACTGGTGAAAGATGGAGTCGCTGATCCGAACCGGCTGGCGATTGGTGGTTACAGTTATGGCGGCTACATGACCAACTGGCTGATCACACAGACAACGCGATTCAAAGCCGCCGTCACCGGAGCGGGCGCGGTGGAACATGTGTCGAACTGGGGCAATGATGACACTACGTTCGATGACGCATATTTCCTCGGTGGTTTGCCGTGGGGAGCGGCCCAGAGGTACCACGACGAGGCTGCCATCTTTTATATGAACCGGGTGAAAACGCCCACGCACATCGTTGCGGGCGGGGAGGATATCCGGGTAGCGGTTTCAGAGGACTACCTGCTGGACCACGCATTGCACAATTTAGGAATCCCAAGCGCGTTTCTGATTTTTCCGGGTGAGGGTCACTCGCTGAAAAAGAACCCGTGGCATGGAAAGATCAAGGTCAGGGAAGAGTTGAAGTGGCTGGAGAAGTACGGAGGGGTGGGGGCTGAAAATTAATGTCCGGCAGGCTGGCCGACGGCAGCGGCGATAGTTGTTTTGCGCGCAGCGCCTTTGTAATGCTGAATGCCACGAAAAAGGGCTTCGGCGATTTCCTGGCGATATTCAGGATCCTGAAGTCGGACCTCATCCTCAGGGCTGCTGACGAATGAGATTTCTGCCAGAACTGCCGGCATAGTGGTTCCGGTCAGAACCGCGTAAGCTGCCTGTTTAACCCCGCGATTGCGCGTACCAGGAGTGCTGGCTGCGATGGTCCCGTAAAGCGACTGCTGTACGGCAGAAGCGAAGCGGCGGGATTCGAAAACCTTGGTGCGGATATCCACATTAGTCCAATTCACATTTTGAAGCTCGGGCTGATCATCAGCCTCGGCTGTACGGGCGCGCGCAGAAGAATAAGTATTTGAGTAATAGGTTTCGACGCCGCGGGCAGTGGCGTCACTGCTGTAGTTGGCGTGCACGGAAATGAAGAGATCGGCCTGCGCGAGGTTGGCGATCTCGGCCCGCTTTTCAAGCGAGAGATAGTTATCACTAGCGCGAGTGTAAGTGATGTCGGCATTCAGCCGCTGCTGAACTAGTCTGCCGAGACGACTGACGACATCAAGAACGAGGTCTTTTTCCAGCAGGCCTTTACGACCCACCGTGCCCAAGTCCCAGCCGCCATGGCCAGCATCGAGCACGATACGCATGCGAGGATTGGCTGCCGAGCGAGGTTCGGCCCGGGTGGAAGCTGGGGCGGGAGTCGCAGCTTCATTCAGGGTAGCGCCGGCGGGAGCCGGGTTTTCGCGGACTTCAATGACGAGCCGGGCAGGATTGGATTCCATCCTGACGGTGAACTCGGCCACATGGCGAGTTTCGAGAACGACGCGGCTGACTCCGCGGCTCGGTTGTGCGGCCCGCACTCGCAATAAACGGGAATCTCCAGTTTCAATCACTTTTCCGAACAGACCAGGCGCAAGAGTGGTTTCTGGAAAATCGAGATAGATGCGCTCCGGATTGCTGAGACGATGCGCTTCGTATTGAACCTGACCACGCAGGTCAATATAAACGGCGCTCGAGTCGGCGGAAGAAGCAGTGCGGATTCCGGTGATTACTTGTGTGGCATTGCCGTTCGAATCTGGCGGCTGCATTGGCGGCGGAGTGGGATTGGAAGCAGGGGCTGCAACGAGGGTAGGCGTTGAAGCCATAGCCACTGAGGGCGATGAGGACTGATGATGTGAACGCATTTTCCACCACAGCGCGGCACCGGCGGCCAGGGCAAGCGCGGTGCATAGCAGGACGAGTGACAGGCCGGGGCGTTTGAGAAAGCGCTGCGATTTCCAGTCCTTGACAATGGACGCGGCGATCAGGCTCTGAATAGCATCGGTATCGTGAGCCGGGTGTTGCGGCGCCTCAGCAACCTTGTTTGCGATGACACGACGCGATATCTGCGCCAGCCGGTCTTCTTCTTCGGGTTTGAGCGCGGCGAGGATGAGTTCGGCCAGCAGCTTCAGCGAGCGAACGTCACTGTCATTGAAGCTGAAGGGCTCGGTAGAGAAGGCCTCGATAAGGCCGATCACCCCGTGAGAGCCGGCGATGGGTATAGCGACGATGCAACGCGCGCCTAAGCTGCGGGTGACGGCAACGTTCACGCGAGGATCGCGCTCAGTGTCGTCGCAGCGAATGACCTGTGCGCCGCGCAGGCAAGCGCCGGAAAAGCCGGAGCCGGGATCGAGCCGAGCGCCGGGATCGGGCGCCATGCTGCCGGATGCCCCGCGGCAGACAATGGCGTCTGCTTGCGCAAGGGCAATGGCGATGCCGTCGGCGCCTGTGATCTGCCGGGCGCGATCGGCAACCAGTTGAAGAACCTCATCGAGCACAAAATTTTCAATCTCCCATACTTCAGCTGGGCCGGAGGAAGCGTCGCTGTTCTGACAATCGCGACGCCAGCGTATCTGCTGATGCAGGGAAGAGAAGGCGAGAAGGGCCTGCAAAGCCTCACCCGCCGGAGGCGGGGAAGCGAACTGGCCAGTGGCTGCGTCCGGTTCGGGAAAGTCAGTTACTTCACCGGCAATGCCCAAGGCCGCTCTGTAAGAATCCGTGCTCATCGAAGCGGTGGAAAAGCCTGTGGATTCATTCTGCCTCGAATACAGTTTGGCACGAGGAAAATGGTTGTCAATTCACCACTTTCGTACCCCTCGGGGAAGGCGAGCAAGTTTTCCACCGTAAGGGGACACAGGTGACTCATAAGTTACAGGGCTTTGATCCGGCGAGCAACAGGTTCGTCGGTCACGAAGGGCAGAAGCGAGATGTGCTCTTTGGTAAGCGAACGTGAAATCGAAAATCGGTCTGGCAATTTGGTGCCATTGAGTATGACGGCGAAGAGACGTATTCTGGGTGCACCCAGGATGTCTCGACTCCCATCTATGCCTGATTTTCGCAATACTCGCTGGTTTTGGCCTGTAAGTGTGCTGGCAACTGGCGTTGCCGGGGCTGCGGTGTTCCTGTTCAGAGGCTGCTGGCACTCAAAAATGAGCTGGCCGGTGCGTTCGCAGGGGTACTGCTACCAGGTATGCATGAGCTGCGGCATCAAGCGTTTATTCGATGAACAGGAATTCCGTCCATTTGGCCCGTATCGCTATGATTTGAATGAGTTAATTGTTTGGGCCAAAGGGCAGCAGCAAGCCGAAGTGGAACGCCAGCGACCCGCCTCGTAAAACGGAACCAGCAACGACAATAAGTCGCTCACCAGCTCAGAAGCTAAGATTCCAGGATGGACGTAGGCGCTGCCGTCGAGAAGGCAGTTGTTCCCATTTTGGGAATGATGCATGGCAGGCGGCACTATCGTCAACGAATCTATAGTTTGGCGTACGTCAATGTAAACCAGGGAAATGGTGGAATCATCCGCGACCTCAGTGAGACGGGCGTGGGAGTTCAAACAGTGGCGGCTTTAAGAACCGGAGAAGAAGTTTCGCTGCGGTTCGAACTTTTCGGGCCGCGAGTACGGATGGAGGCGTCGGGAAGAGTAGCGTGGGCAACTTCTAGTGGGCAAGCGGGGATTGAATTTATTTCTATCCCGCTGCGCTTAAAACGGCTGCTGAAGGAGTGGATATTTATCCAGATCCTGTCCACGGCGCACAGCGCGGCCTGGGACTCAATGTTCAGAGACGCGGGGGCGTTCGAATCGCACTCCTCCACTGATTCCGGAATTGATGAAATACAGAGGGAGGCGGCGGCAGCAGCGCTCGAATTGTTGCCTGAGCCAAAGGAGAACAGATTCCTGCTTCTGAAGTCTCCCCGGATGCTGGCCTGGTTGGTCGATGGGCTGATAGTGCTGGGAGGAGTGTTTCTTTTCTGGCTGATCGCGATGGGAATCACCCATGCTTTAGCAGGATGGAAAACAACAGCGATCTTTACGCTGGCGGCCGGGTTAGTGTTTTCGCTGTTGTATCGCGCACTGTTCCTTCTCTCCGCAGGAGTGACGCCGGGGACCTATTTCGCCGAGTCAAAGCTGATGTCGCACGATCGCGAGACCGAGGAAGCTCCACGTTTTCGTTAACAACGCAATTCTTAGTGCAAGAAGTATTGCTGTTCAAGCCAGATTTGCAGGTCGCGACGCGAGCGGGAAGAAAGCCCGGTGAAGCGTATCCCTGCGCTGTGACGCGGCTTCACCCAAGCGACTTCTCCACTCGCGCTGAACGAACGCTTTTTCCCCGGTAGAGAAAAGCTGACGCTCAGGGATCGTGCGATCGGAAGATCCTGGCTAAGGCGAATTCCGATTCCTCCCTGACTGAGATTCAGCAAGTAAGCATCACCATGGGATCGCCTGCCAAGTTTTATGAGAACTTTTATATCCAGCCGCTGACGGTGATAGCGAAGCCTTCCATCCATGATGATGTTGCGCGCGGCAGAGAGTGTGTGGACCGCCTGCTCAACTGAAATGGGTTTTTGAAAGACGAATGGAGTGCTGATGTTCTCCGGGCGAAGTGTCTGACGGGACCCGCCGACAATAATGAGCGGGACGGAGTTCTTAAAATTGGCGGTCTGCAGATCACGCAACAGGCCACGACTGCCCTGCAGGTCGCAATCAACGATCAAAGCATCTATCTTCGACCGGCTCAGCTTTGACCAGGCCTGCGCCGGTTCGGTCTCAACTTCGACTCCGATTTGTAATCCGCCCAGGATGCATTCGAGAACGCTGATTTCCTGGCTGTCGCGCGAGAGGACCATGGAGGAAATTGTCATGGCGCAACTCTAATGGTCGACTGTCATGCCGCCCAAATAACCAAAGTAATTTGCGACGCTGGTTAGAATCGGATTTCAGGATTAGAGCTTCATGCAGCTTTGGACCTTGCGGCCGGCAAAACAAAATTGTTCAGGAGATCGAGATAGTCGAGCGCAGTCTGCCTTCGGGAGAGGTGTTCGATGATGAATCGCCTGCCATTTCGGCCATACGCTTGGCGCAGCGAAGGTTCGGCAGCGAGTTTGAGTATGGCCTGCACCAGGGCCTTGGGATTTTCCGGTTCGAAGCAAAGGCCGGCTTGCGCCTCTTCGACGAGCTTTTTCGCCTCTCCTTCAACGCCAACCATCAATGGCCGTGCGCAGGACATGAATTCAAGCATCTTGGTGGGGATAACGGTCTTAAAAATGTCGCTTTTCTTCAGCAGCACCAGCGCAGCGTCGGAAGCATTGATGTAATGAGGAATCACTGCCCGAGGCTGCTGGTCAATGAAGCGGATATTTTTCAGGCCCAGCGAACCGGAGTGCGCGATGAGGCGCTGTTTTTCTGCCCCCTCACCCACCAGCAGGAAAACAATCTCGGGATGGGATGCATGCAGAAACCGTGCGGCCTCCACCAGGCTCTCCAGGCCGTGAGCCATCCCCATGGTGCCGATATAGCAGATGGTGAACTTCGATTCAATGCCGAGGCGATTGCGGAGCGATTCATCGACCTGGTCAGGAGAAAAATGAGCGGCTTCGACTCCGTTAGGAATGAGAGAAATCTTGCTCGAAGGAATGTTGTAGGCAGCAGCGATATGCTGCTTGAAAGCGGGCGTCACGACCACGATCTGATCGGCTTGCCGGTACAGGAATGAGGCGATTTTCTTTAATGAACGGTGCAGAAACGAATTATCGCCACCCACTCCGACAGCGGTCAGGGATTCCGGCCACAGGTCGCGGACTTCAAAGATGAACGGAACGCGTTTCGCGCGTGCAAGCCAGCAGGCAGAAAGCGCAACCAGAAGCTGCGGCGAAGAGCCGACGACAACATCTGGCGCTGAGATGCGAAGACCGGCCAGAGCGGATGATAAACAGAATGAGCTGTAGTTGAGCATGCGTTCCCAGGCTTTGCGATTGGGAAAGGGAAGCAGCCAGGTGCGCAGCACGTTTACGCCATGGAAACTCTCACGGTAAATAATTCGACAAAATGGGACGCGGTAGCCCGGGGCGATAATTCCGGTAGGATGATTTGGAAATCCGGTGAGGACCGTAACCCGATGGCCGGCGCGGACCCAATGACATGAAAGTTCAGAAGCACGCGCCGCGGGCGCGCCCATCTCTGGCGGAAAATATTGTGAGACGTAGAGAATGTTCACGAGCTTCTCAGTAGTAACAAAGCTTGAAGGCGCTTTTCAAGGCGAGAGCGCGGGTGCGTTTTAGCGAACTGGCGGCATAACGCTGCCAGCGGTCAGCGTAATCCTGGAATTCAACCTGTCCGGTCAGGCGCTGCATGATGCGCAACTGCGCAATGTGCAAACGGTGATAGAACGGGCTGGCCAGCATCGGCAAGGGAAGGCCTGCCAACTCGTATAACGACCAGAAGCCGAGATCGTAGCGAGCGAGATTGGCTAGAAGAGTCTGCGCCGCCCGGTCGAACAGACTGGCGGCAGATGAACTGCCGGTTGCGAGCGCAAAATCGTGAACGCCCCACGCTGCCCATATGAAGCCGTTGAGGATGTGGGTGGGCGGAGAAACCAGATATTCCTCGAACCAGATATTGCCGGCTTGATCGGTGTAAGTGATTCCGCCCTGTTCAACTGGCAGTTGAAAAGATTGAAAGGCACGTTCGGCCGCGAATAGGTACCGGCTTTCGCGCGTATGCTGGTGAGCGCGAACCAGCAGTGAGATTCCCTGTCCTTGCGCCAGCGCGCTGTACCACGGCGCTTTCAGGGTGCTGCGATACTCCCAATCAAAGTGGTGGTTCCACACCGGAATGCCGTGCGAGTTAGGTTCTAGCTCGTGCACAAGCCAATCAGCTGCAAGCAGAAATTTCTGGCGATGAAGTGGATTTCTATCGCGCTGGAAAAGATTGAAGTTGCCGAGTCCCCATTGCGCAATGGCAATGGGATTATGCTGCCTTCCTATTTCGCCGCGATAATCGAGAACCGGGATGCCGGAGTGGTCGACAGTTGAGTGATCCGCTTTCTGGACAAACGACATGTAGTATTCGCCCAGCAATTGACTGAACGAGTGCGTATTGACGTCCGGGAGGTCGTGCCAAAAGGTCAGCTGGCTGGAAGCCGGTGTCAGATACGCCGCAAAAACCCGTCGATAGTAGCTAAGCCGGCCCATCAGGCAAGATTATCGTCAGCGTCTATTCGGTCTGAACAGTCCACAGGCTGGTTACCAAGTCAGCGCCTGAGACAGCGCAAGTCGTCAGAGCGAGAATGCTCGTGCGATTGAGTCCATCGGGAAGAAAAATGTTTCCATACTGAAACAATCGCATCGGCCACCGGTCCTTCTTGTACTGCAGAAGATTTTCCCAGTGCGCCCCCCCCGCGCTCCCATAAAGCCGGACTTCTTCGGCAGTGTTCGTGGAACTCGGTTCAGCCATGGTTGAGAAAAATAGAGAGCTGCCTGCTGCACAGCCATAGATGGACGAACTGGAGAGCTCAGCCAACGTTTCGAGATTCCCCGACCGATCCAGGAGATAGATGTGATTTTGCTGTGACGGAGTATCAGTGGAAAAGACCACTCCTTCCCTTGTGGGCACAAGCGCGGCAGCGCGGGTTTGCTGGCTCCCGGCGAGGATGGTCTCGACGCGAGCGAAATCGCAACTCGCACTGATGATGCGACATTCCGGGCCGCTATCGCCGGTCAGGATCCAAAGGCAACCCTGCCATGGATCGAAAATAACGTTATGCACATGCCGAATTTCACCCGGCGCAAAGGTGTACGCAATGGCCCAGGAACGTCCGCAATCGGAGGAAGTGTAGATGTGCACTTCGGAGCGCTCCTGATTATCAAAATATTCCCCGAAAAAAATGCGGTCATCAGGCGTAACGGCGATGTGTAGAGGGCGGGTACCGCGTGCGATGCGGTGAGATACAAGGAATGCATTTTCTCCCGGTGGTAAGGTCAGTATGGCGCCGGGAACGGCTGCTATCAGGTGGCCCGAGCGAAGAGTAGCAAGTGCATGGAAACCGTCACGGAACAGGCGTGAAGTGAACCGCATTCGCGAGGTTAGCGAGCGTAAAAGCGGCATGGAGAAGTGCGCGACAGGTTTCCAGTTAATATCCCGCCCGGTGACGGATGTCTTGTAGAGAGAATATCCGCGAGAAGCGTAAAGGCCATCATCGCTCCAGAGCAGAGCGCGAAAGCCGGGAAACGCAGCAATCGGAGCTAACTTAAGGGTTGCTGCCCGAGGATGAATACGGACTAGAGCGGTCGCCATTCTCTAATTTTCGGCCTTGGTGGCTAAAAAGGGGCCAATAGCAAGGGCGTCCATGCGTGTGCGCTTGAAGCAGTCGATAGCCTGCTCAGGGCCGCAAACGATGGGTTCGTTCTCATTGAAACTGGTGTTGAGGATCACCGGAATGCCGCTTTCGCGCTCGAACGCTTTTATCAGATCGTAGTAGAGAGGATTCTCTTCACGGCTGACGCTTTGCAGACGGCCGGTGTTGTCCACGTGATTGACGGCACAGAGTTGCTCGCGTTTTTCGGGGCGAATCTTGTAGACGTGCAGCATAAAGGGCGAGGGATGGCTATGCTCAAAGTAGTCGGACTGGCGCTCCGCGAGGATCGAAGGAGCAAATGGCCGGAACCACTCGCGCTGTTTGATGCGCGCATTCAAGATATCTTTCATGTTGGGCAGTCCGGGATGAGCCACAATCGAGCGATTACCGAGCGCACGCGGGCCCCACTCCATGCGTCCCTGAAACCAGCCGACGACATTGCCGGCCGCCATCTGTTGAGCAACGGATTGAAGCAGCGGTTCGCGTTCAAGACGCACAAATTTGAGATCTGCCGTGCGCAATTCGCGTTGAATTTTGTCAGGCGAGAATTCCGGACCGAGATTGGAATGCTTCATGGAATGACGTCGTGGCTGCTTCAGGACGGAATGCCAGGTGTGAAGCGCCGCCCCAAGGGCCAGGCCTTCATCGCCGGCGGCAGGCTGAATCCAGGTTTCACGAAATGGAGTGCGGCTGAACAGCTTTCCATTAGCGACACTATTGAGGGCACAGCCCCCTGCCATTGCCAGGCGCTCCTCGGGAACACGTTCATGCAATTCACCAAGCAGATGAAAGAACGATTCTTCAAACCAATATTGCATAGCATAGGCGAGATCCATGTCGCGCTGTGTGATGTCGGTATGAGGCAAGCGCGGTTCGCCGAACATCTCCTGCATACGTTCCGAGAAGTGGCGAGCCAGCTGTACGGTGCCGTCAGAAAGAACCTTCATGCCTTGATTGCTGCCGATTGACTTAAAGTAGCGCAGGTTCAGACGGAATTCGCCATTGAGTGTGCCGATGATCTGGCGCACCTGGTCGCAGTAAGTAGCTTTGCCGTAAGGCGCCAGGCCCATGACCTTGCCTTCATCGCCGTAACGGTTGTATCCGATGAACTCGCAAATCATGGTGTAGAAGCTGCCGAGCGAATGGGGCAGAAAAACGCGATTCAGTACCTCGATCTCAGTCTCGTGGCAGCGAGCCATCATGGTGGACACGAAGTCGCCGGAGCCGTCGTAGCTGAAGCCGGCAGCACGATCCCAGGGAGAACAGTAGAAAGCGCTGGCAATGTGAGCGATGTGATGCTCGAGGTGATGCTCCTGAAATTTGAGAGAGCCAGGATCGCAAGCAAGAGATCTCGCGAGCAGGGAGCGCAGATCCTGCATCTGCTGCTTGCGGCGGCGGAGCTGTAGAAAGTTCAGAAGCTTGCCAGGGTTGGCAACCGCGTATTCGATTTTTTTGGCAAGATTAGCGTCTTTGTCCTGGCCAATGGCCACGTGATCGACATCGCTTATTCGGGCACCGACGGCGTCGAGGCATGCTTGGATCGCGAGAGCTGGAAAACCCGCGTAGTGCTTGATGCGATTCAGGCGTTCTTCGGCAATGGCAAATGCGATCTCGCCATCCTGAAGGATGGCCGCGGAAGCGTCCGCATGGAACATGTTGAGACCGAGAATCAGCATGGCTCGACCCTGGCAGGCGCAGCCTGACGCAAGCGCAATTCGTAGATCTTTGCTTTCACCTGAAACAGCTGGATGGCCTGGAGCGCGCAATAAAACAGACCCGGCTTGCCGTCTAGAAAACCAAACCGGAAAAGGTAGCGGTACAGGAACAGGAAAAGTGGTGATCCGGGCAGCATAAAAAAGTGTTTGCGAAGCCAGCGGCGGCGTTGCGCCTGTGTGCCGAACAATGCTGGCGGAAGGGACCCGGCATTATCGGCAGTTTCGGTCCAAACTCGGGCTTCCCAATTGGAGTACTCGTTGTGCTTCTCAAGATAACGCGACAGTGAACTCACGTTATTATGCACGATGGCCGACTGCAACCGTGCGGTTTGCCCATCCACCATCACGTGTTCGTGGACTTCTATATCGCACATCGAAGAATCCTGATCGGCGATGCGGCATTCGAAGTGGCCTTTGCCATGGCGAAACAGCGACAGTTTGGAAAATGTCGCGCCGCAATGTCGCAACCTGCGCCCAAGGAAGTGCATTTGCAGTTTGATCCAGTAACCGTTGATTTCTGGGCAGCTGATCGCAGCTCGGATCTCCTGCTTGAGTTGAGTAGTGAGCGCTTCGTCTGCGTCCAGCAGCAGCACCCAGTCGAACTTAAGCGGAAGATTATCAATCGCCCACTGCCGCTTCTTGGGCCAACCGCCGTGGTAATGAAACTGAACCACTTGAGCGAACCGCCGACGGGCAACTTCGCAAGTCTCGTCAGAACTCTGGGAATCGATCACGATGATCTCGCCCGCCCCGTGTAATGACTCTAAGCAGCGTGGGAGATTCTGCGCTTCATTGCGCACGGGGATAATTACGCTGATCGGTAGATCAACAAAGGAACTCTGGACTTTGTGCGTGAGTTCTGCGGTTTCCGTTCGCATGTGGGGAAGTGACAATCAATCTTAGCGTGCGGGTGGAGTGAGGTTTTGCACATTCGGACGACCGCTGCTGTAGATTATGGTTCCTGGTTCACCATCAGGCTGTGATGGAATTCAGTTCGCACCAGCGCTGCAGAACATATAGTGACCAGACGCGCGACCATGAAGTGCGTCGGGCTAAGAAATCGGACCAGATAGACATGGTGATGGGCTGATCCAGTCGCGCGGACAAGGGGCCGTGTGGTATGCGTCGCAGAGCTGATTCAACCTCGGTCCGCAACTCGCCGCGAAGCCAATGCTCGAAGGGAAGCGTGAAGCCGCGTTTGGGGCGATGGATGATCTCATCGGGTAAAGCACCGTCTAAAGCGGCCACCAGCATTGGTTTCGGAATTCTTGAATCAAGCTTCCACACGCCAGGCAGGGCCATGACTTGTTTGACCAGCTGCGAATCGATGAGCGGCACGCGAAGCTCCAGCCCATGCGCCATGCTCATGACGTCAGAATCGCGCAGCAACGTATTCAACATGTAACAACGAGACTCGAGATAGGACACGCGATTGATCGGATCGAGATGTCGAGCACTCGTTATGGCCTGATGAAGAGTCTCGCTCGCCTGTTCGAGTTCAGCCGCCGTGAAGCGGATGAGCTTAGTGCGCTGGGGCGGCGTGAACAACATGCGCGACAGAAAGTACGGATGAATGATTCTGTGGCTATCCGCCAGCAGCGCGTGAAGTTTGCCGTTCTGATCGCTTGCGCGCTTTAACAGCTGGAAGACAGAAGCCGCAGGGGCTCTTAAAGACTTTGGAAGAAATGACCAGCGCCGAACAAAACGCTCCATGTCGGGCACCGTCCTGAAGCTTGAGTAACCGCCAAAGATTTCGTCTCCACCCAATCCGGTAAGAGCAACTTTTATTCCTGCAGCACGGGTTTGTCGCGAGATCAGATAGGTATTGAGTCCGTCAATCGATGGCTGATCAGCGGCTCCCAACGCGGGCGATATTGCCTCGCGAGCGTCGTGTACCGAAACAAGTATCTCCTGGTGTTCGGTGCCGAAGCTTCGAGCCACGAAGCGTGAAAATTGTGCCTCGTTGTGATCGGATTCGCGAAAGACTACCGAAAAGGTGATTGGTTTGAGCCCGGCTTTATGGAGCAAGGCAACGATGCTGCTGGAATCAATGCCGCCGGAGAGGAAGACCCCGACGGGAACGTCACTGACCATTTGCATCTGGATGGATTCATAGAGTGTGGCGGCAACATTGGATTGTAATTTCTTTCGATCTGCCTCGGAAGGCGCAGAAGAGGAATCCGGGATCGGATCCCAGTAGGAATGTTTTTGCAAAGCCCCTTGCTGCCAAAAAGCATAGTGGCCTGCCTGGAGCGCCGATATACCCTCGATCATGGTGATGGGGTCGTAGGCCGAACCGAAGGTCAGGTAATTAAGCACCCCGGCGCCATCCAGCAGGCGCTTCATCAAGCCGGTGCCCAGCAGTGTGCGTATTTCGGATGCAAACAGAAAGTAATTGCCGGATGTGCAGTAATAAAGAGGCTTGATCCCGACAGGATCGCGGGCAAGAAACAGGCGATGTCGACGCGCGTCCCAGATGGCCAAAGCGAACATGCCTCGAAGGTAGCTCAGACATTCTTGCCCCCACTTTCCGTAAGCCTTAAGCACAACCTCGGTGTCGGAATGACCGCGAAAGGCAGCGCCTTGTTGTTCCAGTTTTCTCCGAATCTCGTGAAAGTTATAAATCTCGCCGTTGTAGGCGATCCAATTGCCCGTCTCCGGATCTTGCATGGGTTGATGACCCTGAGGCGAAAGATCGAGAACCGCGAGCCGCCGATTACCGAGACCGACTTCAAGCGGCTCAGGGCTTGTCTGGCGGATGATTACCGTGCCTGAATCGTCTGGGCCACGGTGGGCCAAAGAGGCGGTAGCTCTTTCCAGAAGTTCGGGCGGCACAGCGCCGTTACGCGTGATAATTCCAAAGATTCCGCACATTCTGTCCAATCTTAGACTGCGATTCGAACGGCTTTTCCTCGGCTGTTAATTTCCTTATGCGGCGCAGGCAAGTTGATTCACGGGGTTCTGGACTGCCAACTTGGCCAGTTCGACGATCGTGTCTACGTGCCGCTTCCAAGAGAAGTCGCGGACCCGGCAAAGTCCCTGGCTTGAAAGCGTGTCAGCCAAAAGTTGCGAGCTAGCGAGCATTTGGACCCCATCAGCAAGCTCTTCCGGAGCAAACCGCTCAAAGAAGAGGGCGGAGTTGCCGCTGATCTCACGATGCACGGGAGTGTCTGAAACCACCAGGGGCAAGCCGCACGCCATGGCTTCCAGCAGGGGGTGAGCGAACGATTCTGCGTAGGCCGCACTGAGGTAGACATCGCAGCTGCGATAAAGGTGGTGCAGCTGCGAGTACGGGACATGACCAAGCTGGATGACATCGTCTGAGATGCCGAGTTCACGAATTAGCCTTACCGCATAATCGGTTTTGTAGGCGCCCGGATTGTCTCCCGCCAAGAGCTTGCAACTCAGAAACAATTTGACCCGCCGTCCGTTCATACGGCGCTTCAATACGGAAAGAGCACGGAACAGGGTTTCAAAATTGCGGTAGTAGTTGTAATGGCTCACGTGCAGCAGGCGAATTGCGCCCTGGTGGGCGGCGAGGCTTTCCGCGATGTTGCCCGGTAGCGCTGATTGATCACGGAAGAATTCCTCAAAGTCGAACCCGTGATGTAGTGCACCGACCGATTTGCCGGTCCAGCTGCCGAGCTCGCGGGCGAACGCCTGACTGGGCGCAATCGCCAGATCGGCCCAGAAGATGGAACGCCTGGCGAGGCTTGCCTTGATTCGCGATTCGAACGAAAGGCGAAACTCGCCTCTGCGCCGAAGGTCGCGATAGAAATCGGCGCTCGTATACAAGGCGTTGCGGGAGAGCAACAGCTGAGGAACCGGGCAATTGCGAACTGCAAAGTTGCCAATCGACAACAGCACCCCCGATTCCGATTTTCGTATCAGGCCCGGCAGATGTATCTGTTCCCAGACGAATCGTGCCAGAGCATTGCTCGATTTAGCAGGCTCGCAGAAATGTATATTGGCGAAGTTTGGAAACTTGTTGGTTAGCCCCGGCGCGAGCGCCACCATGGTTTGCACATCATCTCTGGCGGAGAGATGAGGAAGAAAATTGCAAAGGTAAGTGATTCCCCCACCGGCACTCGCCGCCATCCCGTTCACGAAGAGGCGCATCATGGTGTTGACAGGAACACCGGATGATTCATCGTAGTGAGGGGCTGAAATACAGGAGCCTCATCCTGCTGCTCCGTAGATGACACATCAAGGAAGATGAACCCGACTGACCAAAAGAAAACACACAAATAGTAGCCAACCGCAAACAGCCAGTCTTCGAACAGCGCGTGGACAAAGCCTGAAACCAGGATCATCGCGAAAGGCACGCCCACATGGGTTAACCTACCTCTGCGGCCCATTCGCAGCAAAAACTTCAGTGCTCGAGTTGCGAACATCAGCACCAGAATCAAAAATGGCAGCACTCCGAGCAGTCCGACACCCTCCAGAATTGCCAGATAACTATCGCCGTGTTCACGGGTATTGCCCGAGTTCGAAGAAAAGGAACCTTCCGCTACTTGGTTCCTCCCTTTGGATACACTGGTCCCGAATCCACTGCCAAACCAGGGGTTGGCAGTGATGACATCCACGGTTTCGTTCCAGGCGGATTTGCGAGACTGCAGCACTCCATCTTCGTCTTTGCCTTTGTATAAAAACACCTGGGCGAACGATGATCCGGCACGCCGAGTAGGCATGTCCTCGACTGCTTGAGAGGGCACTAGCAAGATAGCCAGCACAGCCAGCGCAAGCGCGCCGGCACAGGTGTGAAACAGAACTCGGTAGCTGCGAGCGGCCAGACAAACAACGGCACAGGCCAGAATTGCGCCCAGGATTCCGGCTCGCGCCTGGCTGAAGAATAAAAGCAGCAGGCTGAGAGCAAAGACCAGGGTGGTCCGTGGCTTCCGGGCTGGATTCCGATTAGTCAGCATCTCCCAGAAGAACAAAGGAACCGCGACCACCCCCATGATCGCGCCCAAAGAATTAGGGTTTCCGAAAATCGGGAAGTGAAGGATGAAGTAGCATGCAGCGCTCAGATATACCAATAGCTCGACCCAGAAAATCATCGAGCCAAGCAATTTATGCAGGTCGCCCATGGCCGGCAATCTTGCACCGGTAGAAGCATAGAGAAATAGAAGGAGCAGGCTCAGGGCCTTAAGCAGGGCGACTTTAGGAAATGCCGAAACCACGGCCGAAACAACAGCGGCGATCGAGCAGAACAAAGCGATCAGATGAAAGCTGTCAAAACGATGATGCGCGTGATGCATGTAGACAACGCAGCCGGCGAGTGCTCCGGCGATCAGCACCAACCAGCGGCCGGAAACCCAGGCCCCGCTGAACGGCAGCGCTCCCATCCCTGCCCACAGGAAGCCCACCAACAAAAAGGGAAAAAATCGGGTGTGGAAATTCCAGATTGCCGCGATAAGAAGCTGAAGGAAGATAAGTCCACTCAGGTAGGAATCGCTGGTCAGGTAACCCGGCCGGAAAAGGCCGGTAGCAGTCGTAAGTAAGGCAAGCGCGAGGACTAAAACAGCACCTGCGAGTTTGGTGTTGTGATCAGGCACAGGCCGCTGCCTCCTTGAATGCCAATGCAGCGCTTGAGATGCCGCCAGCACACGCCTGAGGGGAAAAATTGCGAATGTGAAGCAGGCTGTTTTGCGCCATTCGCAAAGTTTCTTTTTCGTTTTGTGCTATTTTTTCCAGCGCTGTACTCAACTCGCGACGGTCATAAGGCTTGACCAGAAAGCCGTTCCAACCGGGGCGCACCAGATCGGCTGCACAGCCTGCGACTTGAGAAACAATCACGGGCAGTCCGCAAGCCATCGCTTCATTGACAACCAGTCCCCAGGTATCAGAGTGGGTTGGAAGGACGAGAGCCGTAGCCAAACCCATGATGCAGGCAAGTTCGTCACGCTGCTGAAATCCGAGAAAGTGTACGTTGTTCACGCCGGACGCTTCGGCCCGCAATTTGTGAGCTGCAGCTCCATCTCCTGCAAAAACCAATCCAACACTTTCGCGCACACCATCGCTCAGCGCGCGATACGCATCGAGAAGATCAAATATGCCCTTTTCAGGAACCAGTCGTCCGCCGAAGAGAAAGAATCTCGAAGGCAAGCCGAGTTTTACACGGATGCTTTCGGCATCCATGCGAGCCTGTGCGGCGATCTGGTAGAAGCGGTCATTATCGACCGCGTTCGGAGCAGTGAACATTCTTCCTGGCGGAATTCCAAAACTTTGCAGATACTGTGACGAAGAACTGCCGGGAACGACGAAAGCGTCGCAATCGCGAACGAACCTGTTTTTAAGAAACTGGATCATCAGGCGATTGCTGCGTTGATCTTCAGCCGTGCTCTCAATCCACAGCAGAAAAGGCGTGCGTTTGGACTTCGCCCACGCTCTCGCCTGCCAGGAAGCTATGTAGTTATAGCCTCCACAGATAACGACCTGCGGAGCAAGTGCGGTAAGGGTCGGCTCAAGTCCGCGATTCAGAAGAATGTTGCGGTTGGCAATTCGCCACCGCAGGGAGGGCAGCGTTTGATAAGAAAACTCGATCTCGTTTTTGTAGACCAGCCATCCACGTAAACTCGGATCATTTTCGGAGAGAAAAATCACACGGAGATCTATTTCTGAAAGTTTTGAGAGCGCATTGAATACCGGGATTCGATAAGGGGCGATGATTTCAGTCAGAATTACGAGGCGAAGTTTCATCTGACCGCCTCGCGATACGCCTCAACCAGAACCGCCGCCTGATGTTTGAGTGTGAAACGACTGAGAATGGTGCGACGAGCGCGGACGCCAACCTGCTCGCGCAGGCTTTTGTTTTTCAGCAATCGGGTAAGTGTGTGGCTCAAGCCGTGCGGGTCATCTGGCCGGATCAGAAATCCATTTTCTTCATGATGGACGACTTCTTCTATGCCCTGTCCGGTACAGCCTATGACCGGCTTGCCGGAAGACATCGCCTCCAAGTAAACACAACCTAGGCCTTCATAGGAACTTGGCAATGCGAAGACGGCGCAATCGCGCATGCTGCGAGCTAGCGATTCTCGGTCCTGGCGTCCTTCGAAAGCGATAGCACGTTCGGTTCCAAGCTGGGTCGCCAATCGCCGCAGACTCGGTTCTTGTGCTCCGGTCCCAATAAATCGCAGAACAGCTTGTGGCACAGCCTTCCGAACTTCTGCGAACGCACGAATCAAAAGTTCTTGCCCTTTGGTTGGAATGAGGTTGCCAACACAAAGAATGGTGCTGCTGTCCGCTTTGGCTGAATCTGGGCGGAAGAGTTGGGAATCGACCCCGTTATACACAACAATTGTGTAGGCCTCTGGGCAGCCGGCCTGCACCTTCTGCTGGACCTTGCGGCTGATAGAGAGCACGCTCTGCGCCCTTTTGTAGACTCGCGTTGTTCTGCGCTTGCACCAGTGGCCGAGGATTCCGCGGACTTGCGAACTGGAAAACGCGTCAAGGCCGTGCACAGTCACTACGAAGGGTATTTTGAGAGTGCGTCCGATCAACTCGGCTGCGTCCCCGCACGGCAGCGCGGAATGAGCATGTATGAGGTCAATTCTTTGTCGCTGATGCAGAGCACGTATGCGAGCGATGAGTCCTCGGAACAGGAAAGCGCCCGCACTCGCAAGCCCGGCATTGCCGGGCAGGCAAGCGTATCGGACACACTGAGCCGGCATCTCTGCAAGCGACGCCAGCTTGCGCTCATAAAAACGATTGACTGCTACGACCGAGTTTCGGACTCCATGGCTGCCAACATACGACAACGGCTCAGCTACAAAGCAACCGGAGACTCTGTCGTGCTGAGTAGGAAAGAAGGGAGTGATAGTGACTACATGCAGGCAGGACAGCGCTGGCCTTGAGCTCAGCACAGCAGGGGCTTCGCTAATCATGCCGTGAGCCTCACGTTCTGGCTGGGCGCAAGCCTGCAAAAAACTTCCTCCCATTTACGCGTTATCAGGTCCCAATCGAAGGATAGGCTGTGTTGACGACCCGCCCGTCCGAATTCGTTCCGCAAAGCCGGTTTTGCAAGCAGTTCTGCAAGCCTCGTGAGCAGTGCTCCGTCAGATGCTTCAGCAAATCCCGTATGACCGTGAAGCACTGTTTCTGGAGCGTAGTCATTGCGCGCCACAATGGGCAGCCCGCAGGCGGCCGCTTCCAGCAGAACTTTGGGCGAGCCTTCCCATCGTGATGGGAACAGGAATATGTCCGCCGACTGGTATTGTTGTTTGGTCTGCGAAGTTGAAAGGGCCCCAAGAAATGAGATATTACGTATGCCCTCGCGCCTGGCGCGGGTTCGCAGTTCCTCACCAATGACGCCCTCTCCGACGATACGGAAATCGGCTTCAGGAAACTGCTTCGCGGCATCCAGGACTACGTGTGGTCCTTTGAATGGCCTCAGCGATCCAACGAACAATACCACCGGCCGGGAATTGGGGGCGCGCGAATTCAGGGCAAAAAAGTAGGAGGTATCCACGCCCGTCGGCACGACGTCGCTCTCCAACCCATACACGCTCTTGAGGCTCCTTTTAACCGAGTCAGAGTTGCTGAACAGCCAATCGCAGGTGAGCACGGTGCGTTCCCACAGGCTCACTGCTTCAGCGGTGATCGTAGGCTCGTCTTGCAAGTTCGACTGCGACTCGATGGTGCCAATCGTCGTCCGGGCATCGCGCCAGCATCTTCGAAGCTGAGCATACAAGCGGCTGGCGGGAGAGGACTTCATATAAAACAGAATTTCGTGCGTGCCAGTCACAAATTCGCGCACGATGGTTATGGTCTGCTTCCGCCCTGGTAGTTGAATCAATCGCACGCCGGGCCGAGCCGCGACCTCTGAATCCGGTTTGCCAACGCAGAAGACAGAAATCTCGAATCGTTCAGAATCAAGCCGACGAATGATCTCACGCGCATTGGTCATCTGCGCGTTGATCAGCCCTTCATCAGCAAGACTGTCTACCAGTATTCTGATTTTCCTCCTCACTCTAGACGGGCACCTCGATCAGAGCAGGAGAAGGGCAGGCTTTCGGTACTTCCAGCTGCCTGCTCGTTTGCAGCGGCAACCCTCGAACACGAGATGCTATCTTCAGATCTGCATTTGAGTTGGCCGCCTCCGCCAGGTGTTTCCGTGCGGCTTCCAACAGGCGGCAACGGATAGGTTTCGAGTGGTCTCGAGGCAGAGGGTGTAATTCCCTGGGGTCTCTTTCGAGATCAAAAAGGCGATCGGTTGAGCTCTCGAAATCGAAGACCAGCTTGTGCTGGCGGAGGCGGAGTGCTAACAGACGAGGGCCGACGCGCTTGCCCTTAAGATAGGGATTATTGCAGTTAGCCACGCACTCGCTGATAGCAATCGAATCGCGCTCAGTCTTTTCGCTCCAGTAACTTTTCCCACGGAAACTGTTAGGTGCGCCGACTTCAAGAGAGTCCAAGAGCGTAGGGGCAAGATTTAGAAGACTGAATGGAGTGTTCGCAGCCTGGCTCGACATCCCTGGCTCTCGAATCAATAGTGGAACGTGAATCAATTCCTGAGCAAGACTTGATGTTTTATGGAATCGTCCCCCATGGTCAAGGAATTCCTCGCCGTGGTCGGCGGTCAGGGCAAGTACGCAGTTGTCCCAAAGCTGCAGTGCGCGAAGCTGGTTAGTGAGCCGTTGAATCTGTGAATCCACCCAACGGATGCCAGCGTCGTAGAGATACATTACATCGCCCACGTGAGCAGAGAACGAGGATGCTTTCAGGTCGTGACGGTTCCACCACAGGTTCAGGTATCGAATACGCCGGCCGTCGAAGGGCGTACCCATCTGATTCAGAGCCTCGCGTGCAGGAAGATAAGGCGCATGAGCGTCCATGAAGTGCAACCACAAAAAAAATGGAGAATCGCGCCCCTGCTCCAGCCAACTGGAGGCTCTATTGACAACTTTGTCGGCGGAGGAATAAGGACGAAGCTCGTCGATCGAATGCGAGTTCAACACCTTCCAGGAGGTGTAGCGGAAGTAAGCTTCATCGTAAGCTGCACCAAGCGGAGGAAGTTTGTGACACGCCTTTGCAATTCGTCGATTGAAGAAAGTAATTTTTCCGGCAACAGGCGGGGCCGCTGATCCGGTGCTTTTCAGGGACTGCGAAAAGTCTTCAAAGTGATCGAAGCCGGTGTGGTAGCCAAACCGATCAGAAAGATAAGGATTTCCGGCTGTGAAAGCTGCCGTGCGATAGCCGGCTTGCTTTAAGCGAGTTGCGAGCGTGCTTTCGCCGGGCGAGAGTCCAATATTTTCGCGGCCAAGGGCCAATGGATAGCGCGACGCCAAGATCCCAGGAAACGAATAATAAGTAGGCGAGCCGGTGGCTAATGCTTCTGTAAAAACGCAACTCTTCGCAGCGAGTTCGTCCAGGAATGGCGTGGTCGGCCGCTCATATCCGAGAAATCCCACGTGATCGGCGCGCAGGCAATCCACCGTGATCAGAACCAGCGACCGTTGTTTCGCCATTCAATGCGCTCCTGCCGGCTTTAACCACACATTGTGGGCGTACTCGGTGGCTACCGCGTAAGTGCCCTCTGTGGTTCGGTATGTTCCAGAGGTGGCAATGTCATACAAATCCCGGTCGTGCACATACAGCAAATCAGGGTGGCGACGCTCCAGCGCGCTCAGAAATACGTTAAGCATCTGCAGAGTGGGCGTGCGAAAGTCTTTCAGGGTGGAATGGAAGTTGATGGAATGAATCGAAATAATTAACGGCGCACCACGCCGAAAACACTCAGAAGCCACTCGCAAAAGCCGATCCAGATCAATTGCGGAATGGGAGGGCTCGAAATCTATGACCCGGTAAACGTGCAGAATCTCGTGCTTGTCAAAGTGGGGAAGCAGCGGATGGCCGGGGCCATTTTGTGCCACCCTAAAACCTGACCTCGCCCAGGAAGCATGTGTATCGCAGTTCGCGCGGTATCCGGGAGCACAGGCTGAAAACGCGCGAAACCCGAAGGCCTCCTGAAAATTGTCGGCAGCGCGCTTAATGGCTGCCATCTGGTCATGACCCGGCAGGAAGCGGCCGTCGGAAGTGTAGTTTTCGTAACCGATCCAGGGCATCCGCGAGTAGATGTAAGGTGTCTCCGCCTCCCAGAGTTTCTGCAGAAGTTCGGCCTTTGCCTCGCGCTGCTCCAATCCAAGCACACTTCGGCTGCAAAAATGGGTCAACCCGTGTAACGCAGGATAGAACACGCCATCTGCAATTCCGGCGCGTAGAGATTCGAAAAGTCCGGGTCTGGACCATGATCCCGGCAAGTCAGCCGAGAGCGGTCGAAGAGGGATTTCGCGGCAGGGGATGGTTGCCTTTTCAAAATCGATGTTTGCGGTAATGAAGTTCATTACCAGGCAAGGAGAGCGCCTGATTGAGTCACGATGCTTCTTCAGCATTTCGCGCAACGCGGTTACATCGTCTGCGGTTTCCAGACTGTAAAAGTCGTAAGGATGCGTCCCGAGGTTGATGCCAGTTGCGCGTAGACGGTCCCAGCCTTGGCGATCGCAAATCCCAACCCGGCCCCAATCGTCGCTCTGCAGAGCGACAAGCGGACGTTCGAACTTCAACTTCCGAGTTGGACGGAGAAAATTCGAACCGATTCTGAATGGGTTCACGATCTGCGCTTGTTTACTGATTGAAGATGAACTTCCGACTATTCGATTCATCGTAAACGGACTCGGAGCGGCGGCGGGGAGTTATTTCTGCGCCGAGGTTAACTGTTCAAATTACCGCTGCCGTTTCCCGAACCTACACGTAGCCGAGATCGCGTAGCCGCTGCTTAACCACCCGCTCTTCGGCCAAATCCAGGAGGGTGGACTGGTCACTCGCCAGTTGCTCGAGCACGAAGTACAGGCATTTCTCAATATCGGGAAAATGCTGTCCATAAAGCTGCTCTACACGTTGGCAGAGGGCTTCGGGAAGTTCGATGGAACGCATGGTGTTCTTCATATTTCCTGAGGCTGGATTTGAAAAAAGGCTCTGCATCTTTTGAGAATAGCCGAGGTAAGCATCCGGTCATCGTCATCTGCCGCGACCAGGAACCCGACCGAAAAAAAGATCGTGTAGGCAAGCACGACGCTCCCAAGCAGCAGTGGGATGGAGAAGACAGCTGAGAGATCAAGGCTGCGTACGAACACCAGGGACAGGGTCGTTATCACACAGGGCAAAACCAGTTTGACATAACTTCGTGTGAACGGGAAAACACCCAGATTCGTTCGAACTTCACGCAGACACCAGAGATTAAGCAACCCGTTGGCGAGTGCAGAAGCCAGCGCCGCTCCCGTGATTCCCCAGCGTGGTATCAAGAAGTAATTGGCTGCGATCGCGAACCCAGCTACCGCGATCTGCACTTTCAGGAGCTTTCGTTCATTCCCTGACATTAGGAGCATAAATCCGACCGAGCCGACTGCGCAGTTGATCAGCTGCCCGACCGTGCCGATTACGACAACGGGCCATCCCGACTCAAAGTCAGGCCCGAACAGATGAATGAAATTGCGAGAGAAAACAATCAACACGCATGCTCCTGGAAAGGTGCAGGCGAAAGTCCATTTGGCTAATTTGTGAAACAACCGGCTGAGCAGTGCAATCTGGCCTGTGGCATGAAGGTCTGCGATGGTGGGAGCAAAAATCTGGTTGATAGCCTGCAAAACTACTGGAACGAAACCAACCAGAGCGCCCGCGACAGCATACAGGCCCAAGTGCCGCGCATTCAGAAAAATGC
>QHZY01000097.1 GCA_003224855.1 Acidobacteriota bacterium
AACCGTTCCTGAATTACTGGCTGCGGCCCATCCCAGGCTGGCAGTGATTTCAGTTGGCGCACGTAACAGTTATGGTCATCCGCGCATGGAAATTTTACAGCGGCTACAGGCCGCGGGCGTTCACACTTTCAGGACCGATATGGACGGAGCGGTCAGTTTTTATCTGGATGGAACAAGCGTTACGGCTCATCTGCCGAATCTTCACTGATCTCGATCTCGGCGGTTTCATCGCTCCCTGGGGCCCTTCGATAGCTCTCAATCACGTTGCGGGCCTTCTCGGCATCTTCCTCTCGCACCAGGATAATGGTGCCGCCTACACCGGGGAGAATTTCCTGCTGCGCGTCGAGCGACGTAATGTCCGATTCAATACCCTGAGATTCGAGCAGGCCACGTACAACCAGAGCTTCCGATTCCTGCTCAGTATCAAACACTCTAACCAGCTTTTCATCCGGATTTGGGGAGGCTGCATTTGCCATGGAAGTTCTCCATCGTGGTCGAGTGCTTTGGGTGATCTGGCCATTTTAAACGCAACTGAACCCGGGTAACTAAAGTATTACCTTCCAGGAACTTGCACTCACGCCATCCTGGGGGAGAATGGGTGCCTGGCGCGCAACGCTGCGACCCAGCGAATCATCTAATCAGCCGAGGTCCGAATGTCAGGGAACTGTGGGGAGCGACCGGAGCACTCAAGCGAGGGCGATCAGGAAGCGAGGAACATACGCCGCCTCCAGATCATGATCAGCATGGTGATGTCGGTGATCGGGCAGGACCCCAATCTGACGATCGAAGAAGCTTCCGAACTGGCCGCGGGAGCGAAACGTGCAGCACTGGCGATGTTTCCTGATAAAGAACTCGCCTACGATCTTCTCTATAAGCCTCGCCTACAACGGCTCATGAACGAACGGTTCCGCCTGCAGTAATTTTCCATCAGAAATTGCCGGGCTTCTTCGTGATAAGTTTGACCGCCGCCCGTGTGCGCGGATCTACCATCATGAAGAAATTTCTTATCGCCGGCTTTGTTCTTTTTGCATTGGCTTACACCTCGGCGCATGCGCAAACTGCTGAGGAAATCGGAACCGTGCGACAGATCTATGATGGCGCACTTTATCCGGACATTGCGGTACGCACGTTCCGAAACATTGACCGCCTTTTTCCGACCCGTACGGTGAAGCATGGAAACCACGTGTATCCGTTGCCCAGAGCGGAACGGCCACTGCAGAAGCTGGAGTTCCAATCGGGCGGAAAACGATATGACTTATACGACTATCTCGCGTTGAATCGGGTGAGCGGATTGCTGGTGCTGAAAAACGGCAGGATCGCCTGCGAGCATTATGAACTGGGCAACGATGAGCACACCCGCTGGATGTCAATGTCAGTGGTGAAGTCCATCACTTCAACCCTGGTGGGAGTGGCGCTTAAGGATGGATACATTCATTCGCTGGATGATCCGGTTACGCTTTACCTGCCCAGCCTCAAACGCAGCGGCTATGACGGGGTGACGGTGCGCAATGTGCTGCAAATGGCCTCCGGCGTGAAATGGGATGAGACCTATACCAATCCGGCATCGGACCGGCGGCACATGTTGGAGCTTCAGCTCGCGGGCAAACCGGAATCGATTCTGCAATTCATGAGCACGCTGCCGCGCGCCGGTGAGCCGGGCTCTATCTGGAACTACAACACGGGTGAGACGTTTCTGGCGGGGGAACTGGTTCATGCGGCGGTGAAGCGGCCGCTTGCGAAATATCTTTCCGAGCGCATCTGGGGCAACTACGGCATGGAGTCGGATGCAACCTGGTGGCTTGAGTCAGCTGATGGGCAAGAGATCGGCGGGAGTGGGCTGAGCGCGACGCTGCGGGACTACGGCCGCTTCGGCTTGTTCTTTCTGAATGCTGGGGCGGTCGGAAGCAATACCATACTTCCTGAGGGTTGGGTGGGCGAGGCTGGCAGCAGTAAGGTGATCGGCGGGAAGAAAATCAATTACGGATACATGTGGTGGATACCCGACGCGGCCGCGAATCCGGTGCACCAGGGCGCGTTTTACGCCAGCGGCATTTTCGGCCAATCAATTTACATTCACCCCGCGGAAAAAGTTGTGATTGTGGTATGGAGCGCGCGTCCCAAGCCGACAGGAACGGATACCATCAATGACGAAGATTTCTTTGCTGCTGTGGTCGGGGCGTTGCACTAGCTTTAAGCAGCCAGCCCGAACCCGTCCTGCAGCACGCAGGCGCTGAGCAGGATCATGAGGATCTGATCGTTGGCGACGCGCGAGCCTTTGTCCATGGTGTTCACGTTGTCGAGCAGGCCAACCACTTTTTTCTGATCAAAAAATGGAATAGATGCAAGCGCCGGCCCACGCAAGGTGTCGTTCAGCAACGTGCTCAATTTTTCCTTGGGATTAAGGGTCGCCGGCGGGCTGAGGAATGGATGTTTCTGACGACGGTAAACTGTGTCAGTGATTACGTCGCGCACGGCTTTCCGCAAAACATATTTTTCGGTCATACCATGAATCTTCTGATTCATCGGAAGCGAGCGGATCACCTCCACCACGTGATGATCGAGAAATGATCGCCATACATGCCTGTATAATCCGTGGCAAAAATGAATCGTGATGAACTGTTGCGAATCGCCCGCGACCGGCTCTACCCATCTTTGACCAATCCTAATTACCTGGTGCTGCGCGCGCGCCGGGTCATTTTTAGCGATTGGATGCGGAACCTGCCAGATGGCGTAGATGTGCTCGATGTCGGCGGACGTTATCAGCCTTATCGTCCGCTGCTGCAGGAAAAGACGAAAACCTATGTCGCGCTGGACGTTGAACCGAGCGAACTGCTGAGCGTCCGGGCGAGCGGAGAGCACTTGCCATTCGCCGACGCAAGCTTTGACCTGGCGATCGCGACTCAGGTGTTCGAGTACTTTGAAGTGCCGCAGCAGGCTGCGGCAGAATTGTACCGGGTACTGCGGCCGGGAGGGGTGCTGCTGATGAGCACGGCATTCCTGGCGCCGCGGTTCGTAGACGAAGAGCTCTGGCGATATACGGCGCAGGGTTTACGGAATCTGCTGGCGGCCTTCGCGCAGATCACAGTTCAGCCTGAGCTTTCGAACCTGGCAAGCGTCTGCAGGTTGAAAAATCTCTTCCTGCATGATGCGCTGATCCTGCCTGCTTTGCGAAAGCTGTACGGTTTTACTATCTGTCCGGTGATCAACCTGATGGGCCGGGCTTTCGAAGCCGCCGCTTTTAGCCGGAGCGACAACTGGGCGGGAAATTACAGCGTCAGGGCAATCAAATGATGCGCTCCATGGCAATAACCGGGTGCCGGGTGATGGCAATCGTGTTGGCGGCGTCCATCGCGGCGTTGGCGCAGCCTGAAACCACAGTGCACGTGGATGCTGATCCCCGTCACTTGTTGAACAGTTTCGATCCTGATCAGGCGCTGGGCAGTTCGATCGACGTCTTGTCACGGCGAGACATAGACAAGGTTTTTACGCCCCATGTCATCCAGGAGTCGCTCTCCGCCGGATGGGGACCGATCACCTATCGCAACAATACGGAACTGCGCATGGGCGCCTGGCACTGGAATGAGAAAGGGAACTGGAGTGACGCCGCTCACAAGAGTGGCTATTGGACCAGCAGCGCAGAATTGAAGGAACCGTTGCGCTACATTCTGGCCTACGCGCTTCCTCACCGGGGTTTCTCCACCAGCGGAGACCGTCCCGTGCCCGGTCCGGAGCTGCTCTACTGGAAGAGTAACCCGTATCTGACTGGCAAATTCACAGGAGAATCCGACGAGTCGCATCCGCAATGGGTGGTTGTGGACTTGAAAGCCGAGCAGGGCGTGAATGGGGTGCGAATTGCCTGGGAAAATCCGTACGCAACCAGGTACCGGGTCGAATACTGGCTCGGCAAAGACGCGCTTGATTTTGACCGCGGGCCAGACGGCAAGTGGACGGTGTTTGCCTCCGGTGCAGTGCAGGCAGGATCCGGTGGGACCGTGACCCTGAAGCTGAGTGACCAACCGATCGGCACGCGGTTCATTCGCGTGCTCATGACGGCCTCGTCGAACACCTGCGATCTGCACAGCACGGAAGATGTTCGAAATTGCGTTGGATACGCGATCCAGTCCATTCAGGCGGGCCGGATAGACGCGAGTGGAACGTTCCTGCAAACAACCAGGTCCGCAGCAGAACCCACCTTCTGCGCTTCCTCAATCGATCCGTGGCACTCGGCCAGCGATGTTCGCGATGACGGGTTATATCAGCACACGGGCTTCGATCTATTGTTCACCAGTGGCCTGACCAGTCAACTGCCGGCGATGGTTCCGGTGACTATGCTTTACGGCACGCCGGAAGACGCCGCCGCTGAAATTTTATACCTCGAAAAACGAGGTTATCCGATCTCTTACGTCGAGATGGGTGAGGAACCCGACGGAAAACACGCCATGCCGGAAGATTACGGCGCGCTTTATATCCAATGGGCGCGAGCTCTACACCAGGTTGATCCGAAGCTGAAATTGGGCGGTCCTATATTCGAAGGAGTGAATGAGGACATTCGGGTGTGGCCCGATGAGCAGGGCAGAACCTCGTGGATGGGGCGCTTCGTGGATTATCTGAAGAGTCATAATGCATTGCACGACCTTGCCTTCGTGTCCTTCGAGCATTACCCGTTCGAGCCCTGTGAAATTACCTGGAAGAGCCTCTACGCCGAGCCTCGGCTGATGAAGCACATCCTGCAGGTCTGGAGAGAAGACGGCGTTCCTAGGGACGTTCCATTGATGGTCACCGAAAGCCATCTGGCCGCCGAACTGACCGGGCCGATGAGTACTATCTTCGCGGGCCTATGGCTTGCAGACAGCATTGGGGCATTCTTCGAAGGCGGCGGAGCAGCCTATTATCACTCTCCCGTCCAGCCGCAGGGGCTCCAGAACAGCTGCCAAGGGTGGGCCTCATGGTCGAATTTTGTTTCCAACAGCAACTACGACATTAACGGATATACCTCTTTGTATTACGCAGCACAGCTGATCAATCGGGAATGGGCACAGCACCGGTCGGGCGTGCACCGTATGTTTCCGGTGGATGTGGACCTGAAGGACAGTGGCGGCAATCAGCTGGTAACCGCGTATGCGCTTAAACGGCCAGATGGCGCCTGGTCGTTGATGTTGGTGAACCGCGACCAGAGCAGCGCGCACAGCGTTAAGGTCGTCTTTGCGAACGGCCCAAGGCAGGCGCAGTTCTCGGGTACGGTGCGCGTGGTCAGTTTTGGAAGCGAGCAGTATCAGTGGAAAAATGATGAACTGAACAGCCACGCTGATCCGGATGGGCCACCAGTAGCCGCTGATGTAGATGCGAAAGCAAGCGGAAGCTTCGAATTGCCCAAGGCATCAGTGACGATTTTGCGGGGAAAAGTGTCAGGGATTGAGCGCTGATGCCATAAGCTGAAGCTCAAAAGCTCTGTTAACTGTTCACGCAATTGCCTGGAAACGAAATCCAAGCTATTCTCCCAACCGACCACTTACAGATGGCAAAACTTTTCGAACTCCCCCGCTACATCGCCGTCGAAGGGCCGATCCGGGTTGGCAAAAGCACGTTGGCGCGCATTCTGGCCGAGAGATTGAACGCGCAGCGGGTAAGCGAGCCTGACGACAATCCCTTTCTGAAATCTTTTTACGATGGCGAGCCAGGCGCCGCCTTTCAGGCGCAACTTACCTTTCTGGTGCGCCGCTTCGATCAGTTGCGCGCACTCGATCCCGGCGCCACCTCGCACAAAACCATTGTCACCGACTACATCTTCGAAAAAGATAAGCTTTTTGCGTGCCTCAACCTGAACGATCAGGAGCTTGAAACCTACAACCGTTATTACAATTTTTTTCGGGAACAGTTGCCCACGCCGGACCTGGTGATTTATTTACAGGCCTCGCCTGAAGTGCTCAAGAAGCGGCTCAAAAAGAAAAACGCACCCGGAGAGAAAGCGATCAGCGAAGATTATCTGGAAGAAGTGACCAAGGCTTACGAGCATTTCTTCTTCCATTACACCTCTTCGGATTTACTGATTATCAATACCTCCGATATCGATTTCGTTGAGAGGAATGAGGATTTGCAGGAGCTTCTGCGGAAAGTCTCTGCGCCCATCAAGGGTACTCAGTACTTCCTGCCGCTGGGTAGCCAGGAAGCGGCCAGCGCGTAGGCGTCTTCTACTTTTTCGTGACGTGGCAGGGTTAGACTTCCCGGATCAGTCGCTCGGTCATTGGAGTCAACACCAGGCGGCCTTCCCTTTCCAGAAGACAACAAAATCCTGCCTTAAGTACGGCTCCAGAAAGCCATAGACGTTCCGTTCCCCCAGGTGTAAAGTGAGTCTTGTTGACAGGCTCTATCCGCGATTGCGGAGGGGCACTGGAGGAAATGTGAGCCTTACCTCGTTTGGCGACCCTCGCCAGAAGATTACCGCAGCTTTGCTGCGGGAAAAGAAACTCCGGCATGAACCGATTACCTGCCTCACGGCCTACGATTATTCAAGCGCTCGCCTGGTAGATGCCGTAGCCATTGACATCGTGCTGGTCGGAGATTCTCTGGCCCAGACCATGCTGGGCTATGACAACACACTGTCGGTTACGGTCGACGAGATGCTTCATCATGTGCGCGCCGTCAGGCGGGGCGTCAAACATGCCTTGCTGCTGGCTGATATGCCGTACGGTTCCTACCACGCTTCTTGGGATGAGGCTGTTCGTAACGCAGCCCGCTTCGTGAAAGAGGGTGGAGCTGAAGCTGTAAAAATCGAAGGCGGAGAAAAACGTGCTGACTTGATTCGGCGCGTGATTGATGCCGAGATTCCGGTCGCCGGTCACATCGGACTGACTCCACAATCGGTGAATGTGATGTCCGGCTACCGTGTGCAGGGCAAGACCCTTTCCGATATCGAGCAACTGATGCGTGATGCTGTGGCGCTTGATCGTGCAGGTGTTACCTGTGTTTTCCTGGAAGGCATTCCGCGCGAAGTGGCGGCCATGATCTCGGCCGAGATCCAGGCTCCCACCATCGGCATCGGCGCCGGCCCGGACTGCGACGGCCAGGTACTCGTCTTCCACGATATTTTGAACCTGACGTTTGCGCCTCCCGCCAAGTTCGTGCGCCGCTACGGCGACGCTGCGGCGGAGATCAGCCACGCCGTACAGGCCTTTCGCGCCGATGTGCTTTCACGGCAGTACCCGTCGGATGACGAGTCCTACCATCTGCCGAAAGAGACCAAGGCAGCCCTGGATACTCTGCTCGAACGCAAGCGTAATATGAGACGCTGATGCGTTCACATTTCAGCGATGGAGGCCGGGCGTTTCGTCCGGCTGATTCTCACACCAATGCGGGTGCTCGAAAAAATAGGCGAGATGCGCGAGGCGTCTCGCGCCTGCCGGCGTAACGGTGGGCGAGTTGGCCTGGTTCCCACCATGGGAGCCTTACATGAGGGCCATCTTTCGCTGGTGCGCGCGGCCAGGGCGAAGTGCGACACAGTTGCGGTCTCGATTTTCGTGAACCCCACGCAATTCGGCCCGCGAGAGGATTTCAGCCAGTATCCGCGCACCTTTGATCGAGACTGCGAGCTGCTCCGGGGCGAGAATGTCGATCTGGTGTTCGCGCCGGCGGTGCAGGAGATTTACCCCGCGCAGCCTGGCTCCGCTGGGCAGCAGAGGGCGGCTGTTCCTGCGTATTCAACCTGGATCGAAGTCGCCGCTCTCACTGACAGGCTGGACGGAAAATCGCGGCCTGGCCACTTTCGCGGTGTAGCCACGGTGGTCGCGAAGCTGTTCCACATCGTCGAGCCGGACGTCGCATTTTTCGGACAAAAGGATGCGGCGCAACTGCTTATCATTCGGCGCATGGTCCGCGACCTGAATTTTCCCATCGAGGTCGTCGGCTGCCCGATCGTTCGCGAACCGGACGGGCTGGCGATGAGCTCTCGTAACGCATACCTCAGCAGCGAAGAGCGCAAATTGGCGCTGCTGCTCAACCGGTCGCTTCGTGAGGTGGAGCAGGCGTTCCGGGCGGGCGAGCATCGAATTGATGCTCTGATTAGAATCGGTAGCGATGCATTCTCTCTGCAGCCCGCAGTTCGCCTGGACTACTTCGAGATAGTAAATCCCGAGACTCTAGAACCGCCCGCGCAAGCGGAACGATCGCTGGTTGCAGTGGCGGCCTATGTTGGTACAACGCGGCTCATAGATAATCTTCTGCTCGAAAAATAGTCGCTGGCGCTTTCCTGCCCGAAACGAACGGATTGTCGGCCACCACGAATCGCAGAGGCAGGTCAGCGGATTTCGTTATGCCGATTCGGGCAGTTGCGACGATGGTTTTGACTTTGAATCCATCACTCGCCACCCACAGGCCGGAATTTGGATTGGTCACATCGGCTCCGTTGTCGCGCGCCCGCGTTATTCCAAAGGCCTCAGCCAGGCGACCGGGGCCGCTGGTTAGCTTTTTCAGTTCGCGCACACCGCCCGGCTTTTGCAAGCTCACTCCGCGCGCCTTCGCCATTGCTTCCACTCCCGTCAAAGGCTCCAGCGCGCGAATCAGCACACATCCCGCCTGCCCTTCAGGCTCGCAGGAAATGTTCAGGCAGTAATGGTTGCCATAGATGAAATAGATATAGGTGTGGCCCGGAGGCCCGAAAATAACTGAGTTGCGCGCGGTGCGGCCGGCTGCCGAGTGCGCCGCCAGATCATCAGCGCCTAAGTAGGCCTCGACTTCTACGATACGTGCGCTGAGAGTGTTCTTTGTCTCGCGTCTTACCAGCACCTTGCCCAGCAGCGCGCGCGCCACACTCACCGGATCGCGCGCATAAAAACTGCGTGGTAACGCCAGTTCAGTGTCGCGCCGTACTTTGGTGCCTTTCGTATTCAATTTCAGGACAGTAACATCGGCACAACTCACTGGCCGAACGGACGGGGCGCCGTTCCAGGGTCCGTTGCACTGCAGCGCTTTCATCTGGCAATTTCCGATTTTACAAGGAGGAGTTGTGCTCGGGAAATCACTAAGAGTTCTTTCGTTTGTCATGTTGCTGGCGGTGTTGGTTGCGGCTGAGACTATCCCAGCCGGCACCCGCATCACCATGCGGACGCAGTCACAGATCAATTCCGGTTCGGCGCGCTCGGGCCAGAGCTTTAATAAGAGCCACACCAAAAGCAATGTAACAAAGATTGGTGGCGGTGCCGCGGCGGGTGCGCTGATCGGAGGACTGGTTGGCGGCGGTAAGGGCGCCCTGATCGGAACCGCAGCGGGTGCCGGAGCCGGTACCGGAGTTGCGGCGGCAACCGGCAAGCAGGAAGCAGTGGTTCACGCCGAGTCGGCACTTACATTTACGTTGAGCTCGCCGGCCAGCACAAGATAACAACGCGAGATTCAGTGGAGGCCGGGCGTTCTCGCCCGGTTTTTTTACTTAACCAGGGAGAAACCCTCCTCCAATTCTTTCACTGGTTTGCACTTTTGAGGTATGCCAGCACTTCTTCGGCATGCCCTTCCGGCTTTACATTCTCAAAGATGTGAATAATCTTGCCATCCGAGCCGATCACAAACGTGGTGCGGGCAATGCCTTTCACCGTCTTGCCATACATGTTCTTCTCTTTGATCACGCCGTAGGCTTCACAGATCTTCTTATCCTCATCCGATAGCAGCGTGTAAGGCAGATCGTACTTCTCTTCGAACTTCTTCTGTGTCCTGGGTGGATCGGCCGAGATGCCGAGTACCACCGCAAGCTTCTGCAACTGCTTGTATGAATCGCGGAACCCGCGAGCTTCAATGGTTCAACCCGGTGTGTCCGCTTTGGGGAAGAAGAAGAGAACCACTATCTTTCCCTGAAGATCTTTCAGCGAAACCTGCTTGCCGTTCTGGTCGGGCAAATTAAATTGCGGGGCTTTATCATTAACCTGCATGGCAAAATCTCCCAGCGCTGAGCTGCGCGTTTTACCGCTTGCCTCTTTTTTATATCGCAGACTGCGATGGCTCGTCATCATCGCGGTTTGTGTGCTGGTCGCATTGGCGGTTGCGCAAACTTCCAGGACCAGAGTCCAAAACAAAGGGCCGCGCGCAGTTGGATTGGTCCAGATTGCGGCCAATGGAAAAGGCCGCATCATCCCGATCTCAATCATGTTCGACGGCAAGTTCTATGATGCCGCTTCCTATAAGGCCAGCCCGGTTCCCATGGCTTTGCAGTCCGGCACGGTCTATGAAGCATTCAAAAGCGGTATAAGCGAGGGACTGTTCACGGTCAAAGCGGCGGTGCCGAACCGCGGATCGTGGGTCGGGGAAGGCTTGTGGGCAGCTGCGGGATCCGCGCAGCCCCCGAAAAAAGTGGAAGCTGTTAATACCGACGAGGAACTCGATCGGCCTCCGGTGTTGCGCCATGCAAGCGAAGGCGCACCTAAGTCTGCTCCCAGTCCAACTCCGGTGACCACTCCGACTCCGGCCCCCAGTCCAACTCCAACTCCAACTCCAACTCCGAGTGCAAGCGCAACGCCGGCAGAAGATCAAGAGCATCCCCTCCTGCGTCGAGGCAAGCCAGAGCCCGAGCCAAAAGCTCAGCCAAGCCCGGAACGCGCACGCAAATCTGTCGAGGGCGCGAGTAAAAAACCCGCGGAAATAAAAACCAGCCAGGCCATCCGTAATTTTGTGGCCATCTCCGATGAAGGCGGGCCGGAAGCGCGTCCGTACGCTTATTCGATGAAGCCGGAGGAGGAAGCCGCGTTCAGGAAAAGGATTCTCGCTTTGGCTGCGGATTCCCTCAGGGCGCGCGATCGCGAGCTGTCAACGGAAGCTTCGGCCACGGCCACAAGCAAGGCCGCCAAGCCGGATGCGAAGTTTGAGAATGAAGACCTGAGAGTATTCGACCTTTCCAGCTCCAATGAGCCGGTTCTGGTAATAAGCGCGAACGGTCATCTGAGTTCCAGGAACGCTCAAGGCTCTGCTCAGGCAGGCTCTGCTGACACCCAATATTTCATTACCCTGGTTGCACGCCAGGATCTTTATGGGGAACTCCACAAAATTTTCGTGACCGTCACCGATCCAGCCCACCTGGACGCAATACCTCGCATGGAATTAGTCGACGCCGTAGACGCTGATGGCGATAGCCGCGGGGAGCTGCTGTTCCGCTCTTACTCCGATGCCGGCGATGCTTACTCTATCTATCGCGTAATCGGGGATCAGCTGTATCCGTTATACGAAGGAGCAGCTGCGGGCCGTTAGTGCCGGGGTCAGTGGCCAAATGCCTGGCGCGCCGGTTGCTGGTAAAGGTAAGAAGCGATGATCACTCGCACCATGATGCCCAGCCCGCTGATAGCCAGGGTCTTGAAATGAACGCTCACCACGGCGCTGGAGACACGGGGCACCAGCAGCACAACTCCAGCGATCGCAATCAGCGCAGCTGCCCGTCGGGCAAAATTGCTCATTCGTATCAAGCCGATTGCGACCATCAGGCCTGCCGTACCAGCCAGCAGGAACATATAAGGACCCCAGGTTTCGAGTCCGCCCAGAAGTTCTGAGCCGGCCGCCATGGAAACCGTTCCCGGGCGAACCAGCATCAGCAGACCCAGAAGCATCAGGTAGGCCGAAGCCACAATGAAAAGAACGGCAATCGCGGTCACCATCGCCGGTCGTTCCCGCTGTTCAGAAGGCATAACTGCTGTCAATTACTTCTTCTTTTCTTCTTCTTCTTTAGCCTTCTGGGCGGTGGGCGGAGCGATTCCGTTCAAGCGCAAGTACTGCGCAGCCATGGCATAGTGATCAGCCCAGCTTGCGGCCAGTCCGAGTGCAGCCCAGGCACGCGCGCGCGGCTTCTTATCAAACCAGGTGATGTCGCCTGCCAGTCTGGAATCATCGGCTTTCTCGAGTGCCGTCTTGCAGAAATCGAAGGATGCCCGTACCGCCTGCAACAGGACACCCTTCTCTTCCGTTCCCTTGAGTTCGTCTGCTTTTGGGCGCGGCACGTCGGCCGTATTGGCGCAAAAATAATAATTGCCATCGGCGATATGCGCCGCCAGGTGGCCGAAAGTCATCTGGTCGGGCGTCGGCTTGAAATTGAACTTGTCGGCCGGCATCGCATCAATCGCAGCAATGGTGTTTTTGGCGCGGCCGGTAAGCATTTCCCGCAAAACATCCGTAATGGGATTTTTCGATTGCTGGGCAAACAGGTTGGAGACAGCCAACAGCATGGTCAAAACAAGCGCAGATTTCATAAATGTTTTTCTCCAGGTCATGTAGCACGCGACAAGAGCATAAACCGCCAGGGCGCTGACTTCCAGAGTCACGCAATTTCCGGCGTCGCCGCCAGCAGCGCGCGCGTGTACTCCTGGGTTGGCGCGCTCACAATCTGTTCCGTCGGCCCGACTTCTACCAGCTTACCGCGGCGCATCACTGCAATCCGGTTCGCAAGATAACGCACTACCGGCATGGAATGCGAGATGAACAAATACGTAAGGCCGAATTCGCGTTGCAGGTTTTTCAGGAGATTGACGATCTGCGCGCCTACGCTGACGTCGAGCGCGGACACGGGCTCATCGGCGACTATGAATTTTGGCCGAAGCGCCAGTGCACGGGCAATTCCTATGCGCTGACGCTGGCCGCCGCTGAATTCATGAGGATAGCGACGCAGGGCCGATTCATCCAGACCCACCGCGCCTATCAGTTCCAGCACGCGCTCTCGGGCGCTCCGGGTTTCGCCGCGGTTGCCAGGCCTGCAACCTGACTCGCCATGTATCACCAGTGGCTCGGCAACAATTTCCGCCACCCTCATCCGCGGATCGAGTGAACCAAATGGATCCTGGAAAATGATCTGCATGTCGCGCCGCAGCGCGCGCGTCTCGCGGCGATCGGCCCCCAGCAGGTCCCGTCCGTTGTAACGAATGGTGCCCGAAGTGGGCTCAATAAGCCGCAGTATCAACCGCCCCAGCGTGCTTTTTCCCGATCCCGACTCCCCCACCAGGCCGAGCGTCTCGCCTTGCTCGATGTCGAGCGAAACGTCGTCAACTGCTCGCAACTGGGCTTTTGCGCCGCCGAAGATAGACTCTTCGCGCGCGAAAACTTTGCTGAGATTGCGAACTTCAATCAGCGACATCGCTTGGCATAGTAGCAAACCTCATGCGGCAATCAGAGGCACCGCCGCCAGGGCGGCCAGCAACCCGGCCAGTTTCCAGCGCGTGAATCGCTCGTGCAGAAAGATGCCCGCCAGCACTACCGTGATCGCTGGGTAAAGTGAACTGAGCACAACTGCCACATCCATGCGCCCGGCCTGGCTGGCCCGAATGAAGAGAGCGGAGCCGGAAATGTCCATGAACCCGGCCAGGACGCCAAACACGATCGTGCGGGCATCCATGCCATCAGAATCAGTTCCATCAGAACCAGTTCCATTAGAATCAGTTCCATCAGAATCAGTGGAGGCCGGGCCTTTGGAGGCCGAGCGTCCTCGCCCGGCCAGCACAATCATTAGCGTCAGCACGAACGATGCGAACCTGGAGAGCCCTGCGGTCCAGAATACCGAACTGCCTTCACCCGCCTGCTTGATGAACAGAAAGTATCCGGCAAACCCGATCGCCGCCAAGGCGGCCGATGTAACCTCCTCCGGATGCCCGTGCTCGTCTGGCCGTGAGACCAGGTAAATGCCGGTTGCGGCAAAAGCGAATCCTGCGATCTTGTAATGTCCTGGCATGCCTTCGGTAAAGATTCCAAAAAGCGTTGGAATAGTGGCTGCCACCACGGCGGAAACTGGAGCGGCCAGGCCCATCTTGCCGGACGATAGAGCGCGATAGAAGATCGCCAATGCCGCTCCGCCGGAAAGCCCGGCCGCCATCCCCCACATCAGATTCGGCCATGCCGGCAATGGAGCGTGGCTCAGCAGCGCAAGCAGAATCATCAATGCCGTGCCGCTGGCATGAGCGATAGTGGTGAGCACGAAGGCGTTGGCGCGGCGGGCCGTGTAGCCTCCCACGAAGTCGCTCGATCCCCAGCACAGAGCTGCGCTAATCGCAAATCCCGCGGAAATGAACGGCGCGGACATAAGAGATTGAGAGTAGCATTGACCGAGGTTTCACTTCATGCCGCGCGCAAACCTGCCTGAAGGCTTGAGAAAACACGGATTTACACTTGAAACCGTAAAGGAATGGAGGGCACAACAGCACGAGGCGGGTCGGCCTTCCGGTCTAGGCGATTTCTTCCGCGCGCACGGGATGTGTCATCAGTGTGCCGGAGAAGGAAGGCTTGTAACGGGTGTGCGCTGGCGAGACGAGGAAGGCCTAGAGCGAAAAGAAGCGGGACCGGTTTCACTTCTCATCCAGCATCACAATCTACTAAACATGCAACGCGTGTTTGGGTACTGGATCACTAATGAGACAAGTTCAGCAGAGGCAGACCGTACATGAGTTGTTTCTTGATGATCTAGGAAAAAGTGTAACGATTCAATTTGTGCTCATGAGAGCCATCCTAGCCCTTGGTGACGATCTGGTGCGCATCGCTCAGGAGCTATTGCCAGAGGCTTTCTGGGCCCACTGTTGATCCTCATTTCCTGGTTGCGGAATACCATGAGCCAAAGGTACTATCGTGACCGCTTCGAGTAGTTCTCGTGAAAACGAAGTCCTGTAGTATCTACGCTGTACTACAAACACCTCTGGCTGGCTCAGTCAGCCATATTGTGCGCGCGCACATTTTCGTAGTAACTAGCGTTGTCCTGTTTCTTATCCCGCTTTCGAACTCTCAGTCTCTCCCAAATGACCCCACCACTTTTACCTCATCTTCTGAGCTTGTGCTGATTCCTGCCGTTGTCAACGACAAGTCCGGCGCACACCTTCGCGGTCTCAAGAAGGAAGACTTTGTGTTGAAACAGGATGGAAAACTTCATCTCATATCGTTCTTTGAAGAAGTAAAGACCACTTCGGCTCGCACCACTCGATCCCAAGGCGAAGCTGGCAAGTTCACCAACTTCGATCCAACCAGCCCTCAATATCACCGCCTCAGCATTATTGTTTTGGACTTTTTGAACACTCCTTTTTCCGACCAGGCGATCGCCAAAGAAGCTCTGGTCAAGTTTCTCCGGGAAGTCGCCGAATCCGGTGAGCCTATGTGCCTGCTGGTGCTGGGGCGTGGCGGCCTCAGAATGCTGCACGATTTCACCGATGATCCGAAGTTACTGGTGGAGGGAGTGCGAAAGATACGTTCGAATCCGGCGCCGCTAAGCCACGAGCCGATTGCAGAAGCCGGGCATCCTGCTACGACTGATAGTCTCGGCGAAGCTCTCACGAAAATGATTCGAGAACAGATACAAACTGAAAACCACCTGAGTTCGTTGGCAGCCAAAAATCAGGCTCTGATGACGGTCCAGGGATTAGAGCAAGTCGCCAAGGCTTTTCGAGGTTTCCCGGGACGGAAAGCCTTACTCTGGGCCAGTTCAGGTTTCCCATTCTCGTTAAGTTCGCCCGCCAGTCTCATGTGCGAGCCTGCGTGCCCAGTTCATCAACGTGGCGAAGTGCAGTCAGCCTACGACCAACTATGGAAAATGATGAACGATGCGCAGATTGCAATTTACTCGGTTGATTTGCGTGCGTCTGGTTCCGGCCTTCCGTCAGCCTCCGAGACCAACTTCACTCATCCCTACGACGTCGGAGATCCCCAATTTGATACGGACGCACAGGCACGATGGAAAATGGAAGATACGCGCAATTCACTTCAGTTATTCGCGGAAAACACCGGAGGTAAAGCCTTTCTGGGAGGTGGCAACCTCGTTCAAAGCTTCTATCAAGCTATTCAGGATGACACCAGCTACTACATGCTCGGGTATTACGTCAGCCCGCAGAACACAAAACCTGGATGGCACGATATTTCCGTCTCCGTCCATGGCCGGGATGCGAGACTGCGCTACAGAAAAGGTTTTTTTCTCGCCAGGGACTCGTCGGTGAGCTCTGCACAGCAAGAGATCCAGCTGGCATTGAGTTCGCCGCTGGACTATACCGGTGTGCCACTTTCAGTGTCTTGGTCCGGCAGAGAGCCGGTCAGACCTCCGGGCAAGACTAAAGTGCAGTTCGAGCTTGTGATGCCTGCTAATTTTGCCTCGATAGATGAATCTGATCAGAACCACATGATCATCGACATCGTGGCTGCTGCGAGGAACGGTACTGGCGATGTGGTCGCAGACCTTTCTCAACGCCTAGATGTCCACCTGCCGGCGGCGGGTCTGGAGCAGATCCGGCACAACGGCTTGACTTATCGCGGAGCCCTTCAACTACCGGCGGGAGAGTACAGCGTTCGCTTTGTGGTTCGTGATTCCTTCGGAAACCGCACCGGAAGCGTTCTTGCGCCGGTGAGTGTCTCTCCTTGAATTCCGGTCCAGATGGAAAGCTTCCCACCAGTGCTCGACCGCAGCCAAAATTGACTAACCCGTCCCCGCAGCCTAAGATTTCTCCTCCATCGCTCTCAGTCTTTTCATGATCGGCCAGACAATCTCGCACTATCACATTACCCAGAAGCTGGGCGGCGGCGGCATGGGCGTGGTGTACGAGGCGGAGGATACTCGCCTCGGCCGCCGGGTCGCGCTTAAGTTTCTCCCGGACGAACTGGAGAACGATGCCCAGGCCCGCGATCGCTTCCAGCGCGAAGCCCGCGCGGCATCCGCACTGAACCATCCTAGTATCTGCACCATTTACGACATCGGTGAGGACCAGGGTCGCCACTTCATCGTCATGGAGTTCCTGGAAGGAACTACGCTGAAGTACCGCATCGAAGGCCGGCCCATCCGGCTCGATCAGTTGCTTGACTTCGGCGCCCAGGTTGCCGATGCGCTCGACGTCGCCCATAGCGCGGGCATTATCCATCGCGATCTGAAACCGGCCAATCTTTTCCTTACCAGGCGAGGTCAGGGCAAGATTCTCGACTTCGGCTTGGCGAAAGTCGTCAACCGCCCCATGCCGCAGCTGGAGCCGGTCGGCGCTTCCATGGCGACCGTCGCCGTCAATGACGGCGCGCATCTGACCAGTCCTGGCAGCACAGTTGGAACCGTCGCTTACATGTCACCCGAACAGGCGCGTGGCGAGGACCTCGACGTGCGCACCGACCTGTTCTCGTTCGGCGCGGTGCTCTATGAAATGGCGACCGGCCGCCAGCCTTTTGTCGGCAACACCTCGGCCGTGATCTTCGATGCCATTCTCAACCGTGCGCCTACCGCGCCGGTGCGCCTCAATCCCGATTTGCCCACTGAACTTGAGCGGATCATCAATAAAGCACTGGAGAAGGATCGCGATCTTCGTTACCAGGTCGCTTCTGAGATGCGTGCCGACCTGAAGCGCCTGAAGCGTGAAGTGGATTCCGGAAAGAGTTCCTCGGTCGGCGTAATTCCGGAACCCGTATCTTCGGGATCGATCGCGGCGGTTGCTGCAGCTCCGGCCCAGGCACAAGTCTCAAGCTCGGGCGCAATTCAGGTCGAGGCCGGGCGTCCTCGCGGCGCGAATCGAAGATTGTGGTATGGCGGTGCTGCCGCGCTGATGGTTGTTGCCCTGGTTACTGCGGGCATTCTTTATTCTCGGCGCGCGAATGCGCTGACCGAGAAAGATTCCGTGCTGCTATCCGATTTCGTGAACACCACGGGCGACCCGGTTTTCGATGGGACACTCAAACAGGCATTGGCAGTGCAGCTGGAGCAGTCGCCCTTCCTGAACGTCTTCCCTGATTCACGCACGCGTGACACTTTGCGCTATATGAGTAAGTCGCCCGATGAACGCGTCACTCCCGACCTGGCGCGCCAAATCTGTGCCCGCGAAGGCATCAAGGCGGTGCTCAACGGATCGGTCGCGACCATCGGAAGCCAGTACGTAGTGGGCGTGGATGCGGTGAACTGTGCGAGTGGAGACAGCCTGGCACGCGAGCAATTGCAGGTCGACAAGAAAGAGCAGGTGCTGGCGGCGGTTGGTAAAGCGGCATCAGCGCTGCGCGGCAAGCTGGGTGAGTCCCTGGCATCCGTACAGAAGTTCGATGCGCCGGTCGAAGAAGCCACCACCTCCTCCTTGGAAGCGCTTAAGTCGTTTAGCCTGGGCGAAGCCGAGCGGGCCAAGGGCCAAGAACTGGGTTCGACTTCATTTTACAAACATGCCATTGAACTCGACCCCAATTTCGCGGTGGCTTATGCGCGCCTGGGGCAGGCTCTGGCGAATTCTCGACGCAGCGATGAAGGACGCGAATACATGAAAAAAGCGTTCGAGCTGAAAGATCGCTACCAGAACGTCGGCGGCGCCTACTTTGGCGCCGACCACCTGGCAGAAGGGAAGGCGATGAGAAAGCGCAGTGAGGATCTGAAACTGGATGTCACGTTTGATCACCGCGACCTCTACCTTGCAGCTGCCGTTGAGGGCGACTCTGCCGAGATGCAGCGCCAGGCAGATTGGGCGAAAGGCAAAGCGGACGAGTTCGATATGCTGCAGGCTCGCGCCGAGGTGGCTGCCTGCGCCGGCAAACTGGCTGAGGCTCGTAGCCTGTATCAGCAAGGAATAGAAGCGGCCCAGCGATCCAAAAACGATGATCCGGCGGCGTTTATGATGGGTGAATTGGCGCTTACCGAAGCCCTGTTCGGCAACCCGGCGCCGGCCCGGGACCGCGCCGCCAAGGCGCTAAGCATCAGTCATTCCAGCTACGGTTCATTCATGTCCGGTATTGCGTTGGCTGCGGCGGGGGACCCGAGGGCCCTGCAGGTGACTTCCGAGATGGAGAAGCGCTTCCCGCTGAACACGACTATCCGGGAGATGCAGGTCCCGGTGATTCAGGCATCGCTTGAAATTAATAAAGGGAGCTTCGACCACGCCAACCAGTTGCTCGACCATGCCAAGCCTTACGAATTCGGCTGGGTTTTGAATGTGATGCCGGCATACCTCCGAGGTCAGTCGTACATGGGGCAGAAGAATTCCAAGGCGGCAGAAGCTGAATTCCAGAAACTGCTTGGGCATCGTTTTCTGTGCGCCACTTCTGTGTATTGTTCGTTGGCGCACCTGCAACTAGGAAGGGCCTACGTCGCCCAGGGCGACACCGCTAAAGCCCGCACTTCGTATCAGGACTTTCTGGGATTGTGGAAGGACGCGGATTCCGATATCCCCGTGCTCAAACAGGCGAAAGCGGAATACGCCAAGCTGCAATAAGACTATCCCGCGAACTTCGCGCCCTGTCCTTTTCCTTGTGCTTTCTGCGATTCGGCTCTACAGCAAGCCCGCACGAACAGCGATTTCAGCGACTTTTTTCACAGGCTTAGTGGCGGCCTCAGCAGCGAAACCTCCCTGAAATCAACAAAAAATCTGCGAGATTCAGCATGCACGGCATAGTGTTTGCACAATTTCCTGTCACATGCCTGTGAGCCGGCTGCACTGCGTTGAAATCAAAGCAGATATTTGCGCATTGTTTTTGTTGACTCTAAAAATAAAAAGCGTAAAAACATAATCGTTCTTTGACACGTTCTTAAGTTTACCCGGTTGGCGCGGCGTCCGGGGCTCGAGCAAAGTCACACTGCACATCGCAAGATGAAAGCAGCTGAGGGCGATGCAAGGGTCGAAAAAGCAAAGCGCTGGTTGAGGCGAACGAGAACATCATGTCGAAGGCAAGATAGAGTCCCGAGGCGTTAGACTGGTTTTTCCAGTTGGCGGTGAGCCCGGAGCCCAAGCAACAGCCGCTTGATGCGACTTCGCGAGAAGAAGCAGATGAGAGCAGGCGAGCGAGGGTCTAAGCAAACTACTGGCTGAGACGAATGAGTTTAACATCACTTCGGGACTCTTAATTTTTTCCCCGCCGTTTTTCTTCCCACACAGAATTACGCAGGCCCGGATCTTCGATCCGCGCCTACGTAAGATGTGTGTAAGTACAAATCACTCCAGCGATTCAGGCTGCAGGCCGATATTCTTTTCGCCGGCGGCCTTTTTCTCGAAGTACTTCCTGGTCCAGGCTTCCCAGCTTTTGCCGGCGGCGGTATCGCGACCGGTAAAAGCGAGAGCGGCTACGTCGCTGTAGGATATTGAAATCTTCTGGTGGGAATCTTTAAGTAAGAGTCTTACAAGTGAATCCGCAAGTGAAGTCCCGCTGCGACGATCAAAAATGTAGCCTTCGACCTTGCTGCCATCTTTGCGGGTAATGGTAATGTCGCCGCGATAGTCGAAAGCTTTTTCGAGCGCGTCGCGGACCTCAGCGTCTGAGGCGAGCGACGGTACCCAGCCCTCAAGCTTTTCATGGCTCCAGCCTTGCGCGACCTCAAGACTCTCAGGATCAGGGGGATGCGCGTGGCCGGCTTCTTTCCCGGTCATGCGCGGGTTTCCTCGAGCGACTCGCTGGTTTGGCCGATCTGCACCAGCGGAGAGTGCACCGGAGCGGCAGGTTCTTCAAGTAATCGCAGGGCGCCTTGGTCTTTGTAGCCGCTGAAAAGAGTGGCTTTCACGGTTGCCATAAAGCCGGCAAAAGACCCGAAAGTGTCGTTTACCGCCGATGCCTCATATCCGCTGTGGACCATGCAGTTGGCACAATGCGGATTGCCGGACTCGGTCCCGTAATTCTGCCAGGCGGTATCGCGCATGAGCTCGTCGAAAGTATCCGCATAGCCATCCTGAAGCAGATAGCAGGGCTTTTGCCAGCCGAAAATGTTGAAAGTTGGCATACCCCAGGGTGTGCAGGGATAGTGCCGCTTTCCCATCAGGAATTCGAGAAACAGCGGCGAAAGATTAAACTTCCAGCCCGGCTTGCGATTTGAGAGGATTGCCCGAAATAGGCGCCGGGTCCGCGCCCGTCCCAGGAAATGCTGCTGATCGGGGGCTTTCTCATAAGAGTAACCGGGTGAGAGCATCATGCCCTCAATCCCCAGTTCCATCATCTCGTCGAAGAAGGCCCGAACGCTTTTGGGATCGGCACCATCGAACAGCGTAGTGTTGGTGGTCACCCGAAAACCACGCTGTAGCGCTTCCCGGATGGCATCCACCGCGATCTCATGCCCGCCTTCGCGGCACACGGCGAAATCGTGGTGCTCGCGTTGGCCGTCTAAGTGGACGCTGAAGGTCAGATACTTGGTAGGCCGGAAGAGATGGATTTTCTCTTTCAGCAGTAGCGCGTTGGTGCAGAGATAAACGTACTTTTTGCGGGCCACCAGGCCTTCCACGATCTGGTCGATCTCCGGATGCATCAGTGGTTCACCGCCGGGGATTGAAACCACCGGCGCACCGCACTCATCGACTGCTTTAAAGCACTGCTCGGGGCTGAGCTGTGATTTCAGAATATGTGCGGGATATTGGATCTTTCCGCATCCCGCGCAAGCCAGGTTGCAGCGAAACAGCGGCTCCAGCATCAGCACCAGCGGGTACTGCTTTCGCCCGGCCAGCTTCTGTCGAATCACGTAGGAAGCCACCGTCCACATCTGGGAAACAGGTACGCTCATAGATATTCTGGTTTATTCTATCAGGTGGAAGCAGGCTCACCGACCCTCCTGACGCCGAGGTTTACTGCTGCTGTTCACCATCCCAAACGTGCCCATTTTGTGCTATAATCCATTAGTAAGCGAGCTCACCTAAGTATTTGTAATATCAGTAGGTTCTAGCAGTTTCCAGGTCTGTTTTCTGCGCTCAGGCCCGGGCTCGAAATGCGGTTTTTTTACGGAGCGGAATGGCCACAAAAGAGATCACTCCCATAGAAGAAACCAAAACGAAAAACGGCAAGCTGGCAACGATCAATGGCGGGGACTACACCGCCGACTCGATCAAAGTTCTGGGCGGCATGGAAGCCGTTCGCAAGCGTCCGGCGATGTACATTGGCTCGACCGGCGAGCTCGGCCTGCATCATCTGGTGTATGAGGTGGTCGATAACTCGGTCGATGAGGCGCTGGCCGGTTACGCTGACAAGATTGAAGTCACCATTCATCTCGACAATTCCATCACGGTTGTCGATAACGGGCGCGGCATCCCGGTAGACTCGATGGAAATTGACGGAGAGAAAGTTCCTGCCGCGCAGGTCGTAATGACCAAGCTTCACGCAGGCGGCAAGTTCGACTCATCCACCTACAAAGTTTCCGGCGGCCTGCATGGCGTAGGTGTGTCATGTGTGAACGCGCTGAGCGAAGAACTTGAGCTTGAAATCTGGCGCGATGGATTCACATGGGAGCAGACATATTCCAAGGGCGAGCCCACCAGCAAGCTGAAGAAAGCTGGCGCAGCCAAAGTCAAGACCGGAACCAAAGTTCATTTCGTTCCCGACAAAACTATTTTCACCGCTACCGAATACAACTTCGACACCCTGGCCCAGCGGCTGCGGGAACTTGCATTCCTCAATAAGGGCCTGCAGATCACGCTTACAGACGAGCGCACGACAGATGCCAAGACCGGCGAACCCAAAACCATCGAGTTTAAATATAACGGCGGCATCGCGGAATTTATCAAGCACCTGAACCGCGGCAAACAGGTGCTGCATGATAAACCGATTTACATGGAAGCCGAGCGCAACGGTGTAGCCATGGAAATCGGCCTGCAATATAACGACGCTTATTCGGAGTCCGTTTTCAGTTTTGCCAACAACATCAACACGGTGGATGGCGGATCTCATCTTTCCGGATTCCGCACGGCCCTGACTCGCACCATCAATTACGCCGGGCAGCAGATGGGCCTATTCAAAGATGTGAAAGACAATCTGACTGGCGATGATGTTCGTGAGGGCCTGGTGGCAGTGATCAGCGTGAAGCTGCCGCAGCCCCAGTTTGAAGGCCAGACCAAGGGCAAGCTGAATTCGGACATAGCCGGAGTGGTGGCTTCGTTCATCAACGAACGCTTAGGCGCATACTTCGAGCAGAATGCCACCGCAGCGCGCAAGATCATTAACAAAGCCATTGACGCTGCCCGGGCGCGTGAAGCCGCCCGGAAAGCGCGCGATCTCACTCGCCGCAAAGGCGCGCTCGATGGCGGAGGCCTGCCCGGCAAGCTG
>QHZY01000241.1 GCA_003224855.1 Acidobacteriota bacterium
CAAACAATCCGACCGGCTCGTACGTGAGTTCCACCGAGCAGCAGCAATTGAATGACTTTTTCCGCGAGCGCGAAATCGCGCTGATGGTGGATGAGGTGTTTCTGGACTATGCGCTTGATGAAGTGGCCCGGCCGAGTTTTGCGGCGAACCAAGAGGTGCTTACTTTCACTCTCAGCGGGTTGTCAAAGATTTCCGCCTTGCCGCAGATGAAGGTGGCGTGGATCGCGACCAGCGGCCCGGAAGAACTCGTGAGCGCGGCGCTCGCCCGCCTGGAGGTGATTGCTGATACTTATCTGTCGATGAACGCCCCGCTGCAGCTGGCGATTCCTGTTTTGCTGGAACAAAAGTCTACGATCCAGCCGCAGCTGCTCGAAAGAGTTCGTGCAAATTTGAGTGAACTTGATTCAGGGCTGGCCGCGCACCCGGCTTGCCGGCGGCTGCAAGTGGAAGGCGGATGGTACGCAGTGCTGCGGGTGCCTGTTACCCAGGCTGACAATGAATTGGCGATCGCACTACTGCGCGAGCAGGCGGTGCTGGTGCATCCCGGACACTTCTACGATTTCGAACGAGAAGGACACTTTGTCCTCAGCCTGATCACACGTCCTAAACAATTCCGCGAAGGTGTGAGACGATTTTTAAGTTCGTTGCAACGGACGAGTTGACATCGCGGGTGGTCGCCGCGGTTCGCTATACTGTCGGGCATGACCAACATCGATAAATTTACCCCTGGAACTTTCTGCTGGGTCGAACTGGCCACCAGCGATCAAGACGCAGCCAAAAAATTCTATAGCTCTCTATTCGGCTGGCATGTCAACGACATGACCATGCCGGAAGGCGTGTATTCCATGTTTCAGCTTGAGGGCCGCAACGCCGGCGCAGCCTACACATTGCGAAAAGAGCAGGTCGCAGCGGGTGCGCCTCCGCATTGGGGACTGTACATGGCGGTCGCCAACACCGATCAGTCTGCGAAAAAGGCCGGCGAGCTGGGCGGCAAAGTAGTTGCGCCCCCGTTCGACGTCTTCGACATTGGCCGGATGGCAGTTCTGCAGGATCCGACCGGCGCTCATTTCTGCATATGGCAGGATAAACGCGCGAAGGTAGAGTCGATAGCCGGCGTTGAAGGAACTCTCTGCTGGGCCGACCTGATGACGCGCGACCCGGCGCGCGCTGAGAAGTTCTATTCGGGATTGTTCGGATGGACCTTCGAAAAAGATGCTAAGGACCCCTTGGGTTACACGCACATAAAAAACGGCGAAGCACACATCGGAGGCATGCCGCCCCCCAGCCACATGCAGCCCAACATTCCAGCGCACTGGATCCCTTATTTCCTGGTCAAGAGCTGCGACGCCACCATCGCAAAGGCGAACTCGCAGGGCGCGAAGACATGTGTGCCGGCCACGAGCCTGGAAAATGTCGGTCGCTTTGCGGTGCTGGCCGATCCGCAGGGTGCGGCATTCTCTATTTTCGAGGCTGCCCAGCACTAGGGCCCAGCACCAGGAAAGAAAACTATCGTTCATGCGTGCGGAGCAATGGAGACCAGCAAACCGCAATGCTAAAAGGATTTAGTAAAGTCATAGCTGCATCATTGCTAGGGCTTGCGGCACTCAGTGCGCAGGCCCAAAGCTATCTCATGTATGTCGGGACGTACACAGACCACACGGCAAGCAAGGGAATCTATGCGTTCAGTTACGATGCGAACGCAGGCCGCTTTGATCCGTTGGGCCTGGCGGCTGAAACCAAAGATCCATCATTTCTTGCAGCCAGTTCCGACGGCAGATTTCTTTATGCGGTAAACGAACTCAGCGATTTTGAAGGAAAGAAGAGTGGCGCGGTAAGCGCGTTCCGGGTGGACCCGGGCACCGGCAAACTTGCGTTTCTGAATCAGGTCGCTTCACGCGGCGCCGATCCTTGTTACATCGCATTCGATAAGAGCGGGCGATACCTGTTAGTGGCCAACTACAGCGGAGGAAATGTTGCCGCGCTTCCGGTTGACCCGGATGGGCGATTAAGAGAAGCGGCAGGGTTTGTACAACACAGCGGCTCGGGCGCGAACAAAGAACGACAGGAAGGTCCGCACGCACACTGGATTGAGACCTCGCCGGACAATCGTTTCGCGCTTGCGGCCGATCTGGGATTAGATGAGCTGATCGTATATCACTTCGAGCCCAACTCGGGTGAACTCGCGGCCAATGGGTACGGAAAAGTGAACGCCGGCTCCGGGCCGAGGCACGCGGCCTTCAGCAGAAATGGAAAGTTCATCTATTTGCTGAATGAGATGAAAGGCACGGTCACCGTTTTCCGATTTGACAAGGGGAAGTTGAACGAAGTGCAGAGCATCGAATCACTGCCCAGGGATTTCTCTGGAAGCAATGATGCGGCGGAACTGGTCATGCATCCTTCCGGGAGGTTCCTGTACGCTTCGAACCGCGGCGAGGATGCAATTGTGGTGTTCCGAGTCGATCAGAAGAAGGGAACGCTGCAGGTAGTCGAGCGCAGTTCGACACAGGGCAAAACACCGCGCAGCTTCGCGATTGATCCGGACGGAAAGTTGCTGCTGGCAGCCAACCAGAATTCCAACAACATCGTTGTATTTCGAATTGACGCGAGCACCGGACGCCTGACGCCCACTGGGCAGAAGCTGGATGCGCCTGCGCCGGTGTGCGTGGTGTTTGTAAAGAGAAAGACGAACTGAACAATGAAGCTCTTATGATTGCTTCTATTGAGCACGGCGCAGTGCGCGAATTGCACATCAACCGGCCGCCCGCGAATGCACTCTCTCCGGAATTGATCGTCGAACTCAAAACAAATATTCAGGCGTGCGCGACAAATGCCGGGGCGGTTGTGCTTTCGGGTGTGCCGGGGATGTTCTCCGCAGGACTCGATGTGCCGCTATTGCTCACACTGAACCGT
>QHZY01000242.1 GCA_003224855.1 Acidobacteriota bacterium
TACGGTTGCACCGCCCGCCTGGGCCGATCCAGGGTTGAACTCGGGATTCACATTCGCCGTAAAGAACGTCACGCCTCCATCGTGCGAGGCAGCCGCGATCAGAGTACGTCCCTGGCTGAATGTGGCATACACATCCTTTCCGCGCACCGCCAGCACCGGCTTGTCTGCTTCCCAGCTTGCTCGTGCCGCTACTACGGTTGACCAGCTTTGGCCAAAATCAACCGATTTGGCTACCACAACATCGTGTTTGTCATTCTGCAACCACGATGCGTACACCGTTCGGCGGTCGGAAGGATCGACCGCGATCTGCGGATCGAATTGCCGCGAAGTTGCCGGAGAAATTGCACGGGGCCGCTCCCAGGTTTGCCCACTATCCACGCTCACCTGCAAAAGCATGTGCGGCGAATAGCAGTCGCGGCAATCCGCCGCATGCGAGTATTGGGGATAAAAGACGTAAACGTGGCCGAACCCATCGGCGGCTATGGACGGTTCCCACTGATCTCCAGGGCCTGCTCCGAGCCTGGCCTGCGGCCTAAACGCCGCGCCTGCAACGCCAGAGGGACACACGAGCGTCAGCAGGATCAGAAGATTGAAAAGCTTGGGTCGCACAGAACCTCGAGACCGGACAGGGGAACAGCTTTGGATGAACTTTAGCCTGAGAAGGTGACTTCGTCAACGCATCGACTTGTAACTTTATTGTTACCGGGTGCGTCTAAACCAGCAGTTGAATTGAAGATTACTTTTCTTCGAGCCACTGTCTCTCAGTGGCTACAATAATCTTGGGAGTTCATAACTTATGGAAAAAGCTACCTTTGCAGCAGGATGTTTCTGGGGAGTGGAAGCCACCTTCCGCCGCCTGGCGGGGGTTACCGCCACCCGCGTCGGATACACCGGCGGGCACATGAATAATCCAACCTACAAAGATGTGTGCACCGATTCAACCGGCCATGCCGAAGGGGTTGAGGTCACATTCGATCCCGCCGAGATCTCGTATGACAAGTTGCTCGACGTGTTCTGGGAGAACCACGATCCAACTCAGTTGAACCGCCAGGGTCCTGACTGGGGGACACAATATCGATCGGCAATTTTCTTTCACTCGCCCGAACAGGAAGCTGCAGCAAAAGCTTCGAAAGAAAGGCTGGAGAAGTCACATCGTTTCAGCAAGCCGATCGTCACGCAGATTGTTCCGGCAGAAACGTTCTATGAAGCCGAAGACTATCACCAGCAATATCTAGAGAAGCGCGGCTTGGCAACCTGCCACATCTAATCGGTTCGTGGGGTTAGGCGGCTGTCAGCAGAAGGGGTTCGCCTTTGGTGATCACCAGAGTGTGTTCGTAGTGGGCTGACGGCCGCCGGTCCGCGGTGCAGACCGTCCATCCATCTTTGGCCACCAGAATTCTTCCCGACCCTGCCGCAATGATCGGCTCTACGGTAATCACCAGTCCTTCTGTAAGGATGTCATTGGCCTGAGGATCGGCGAAGTTCGGGACCCGCGGAGCTTCGTGAATAGTGCGTCCGATGCCGTGACCTCCGAGGTCGCGAATCACCGAAAATCCGGCGCGGCGAACTTCTTTTTCGACCGCGCGCCCAATTTCGGAGACGCGATATCCGGCGCGTGCCACCAGCATCGACTTGTGAAAAGCGCGCTCGGCACAGGCCATCAGGCGCTGGCTCTCATCGGCCACTTCTTCCACTGCTACCGTCTCGGCCGCATCGGCCATGAAACCGTCTTTCTCAATGGTCACGTCGAGCTTTACCAGGTCGCCCTTCTGCAGCACGCGCTCGCCAGGAATACCATGCACCGCCTCATCGTTGACGCTGATGCAGTTCACGCCGGGAAATTTATAAACCAACTGGGGCGCGGATTGCGCTCCATGTTCGCGCATGACTTGCGCACCCGTCTCGTCGAGTTCAGCGGTGGTTACACCGGGACGTACAGCCTTTTTCATGGCTTCCAGCATGCGGCGCACGATCACACCGGCTGCCTTCAGTTTTTCGAGTTCCTCTGGCGTGTTGATGGACATGTGTCCCTCTCAGAATAAACCACGGCCGCAACCGGTGAATGGTTTACCTCATGCCATCACAGTCTTAGGTCGGGTCGCCAGCAACTGGCGCAGCACATACTGCAGGATCCCCCCGTTGGCATAGTAAAGAGCCTCCTGTGGCGTATCGATGCGAACCAGGGCTTTGAATTCTTTAACCTTCTCGCCCGCTGACGCGCGCACTTTGAGCGAACGGCCAGGAGCGAAGCCAGAAATCAACTCACGTATGCCAACGATGTCGAGAACTTCTTCACCGCTCAGCTGCAACGACTCTGCGGTATCGCCTGCCGCAAATTCCAGCGGCAGAATTCCCATACCGACCAGATTGGAGCGGTGAATGCGCTCATAGCTTTCCGCGATCACGGCTCGCACGCCCAGCAGGCGCGGACCTTTGGCAGCCCAGTCGCGCGATGAGCCAGAGCCGTATTCTTTGCCCGCGATAATTACCAGCGGCACGCCTTCGGCAACATATTTTTCCGATGCTTCGAATATGGTCATCTCGCCGCCATCGGGAAGATGGCGAGTGAATCCGCCCTCAAGATTGGGAACCATTTTGTTGCGCAGCCGGACATTGGCAAAGGTGCCGCGCACCATCACCTCGTGATTACCGCGGCGCGAGCCGTAGGAATTGAAGTCGGCGGGCTTCACGCCATGTTCCTGAAGATACTTTCCGGCGGGGCTGTCCTTTTTTATCGCTCCAGCGGGGGAGATGTGATCGGTGGTAACACTGTCGCCCAGCACAGCCAGCACGCGCGCGCCCTCGATATCGTCGACCGGCACCGGCTGCAGCGACATCTGGTCGAAGAAAGGCGCCCGCCGGATGTAAGTGGAATCTTTTTCCCAGGCGTAAGTTTCGCCTTTGGGGATCGCCAATCCGCG
>QHZY01000243.1 GCA_003224855.1 Acidobacteriota bacterium
TCTCCGGACGCGACTTTATTGATTTTGTTCTCCTCACACCCTCGGTCAACATCGGTCGTAGCACCGCAGTCGGTGCACAGTCGCCTTTTACTGAAACTGTACTAAAGCTGAGTTTTGGCGGAGTTCGTGAGAGCCACACCTCCTTCTTCGCGCTGGACGGTATCGACTACACCACCAGCATTTCGGGCGTGCAGCGTATCAGCCCATCGCAAGATTGGGTGCAAGAATTTCGGGTAGTGGATAGTCCCTACGCGGCAGATACGGGCCGCAATCTAGGATCAGTCGTAAATACAGTAACGAAGTCTGGCACAAAAGATGTACACGGATCTGCTTACGAATATTTTCGGAATAGCGAGCTGGACGCGAAGAACTTGCTCTCTGCTCCAGGCTTCAATACTCTGAGATCCAATCAGTTCGGGGGCACAATCGGCGGTCCGGCCATAAAGGACAAAAGCTTTTATTTTTTCGGCTACGAAGGTCAACGCCGTGCCGAATCACCTTTATATTCCTCATTCATCTTGAACAGCATAGGCGGTATAAACGCCGTAAAACAACTGCTTGGATTGCAACCTGAAGTGCTGAACTCGATCCTGATGGTCGATGATTATGACAAGTTTGTCGCCAAAAGCAGCAACGTCCTGAGCAACACCACATCTCTTAATATCACTTATCTTTTCAACGACTCACGCAAGAAAAATGCGCGCGGTGCCGCCCCCGGCGAAGGCTTGCCTTCCTCATATCGTGACAACCCAGTACGTGATCAGACGATCTACAGCAACCTTATCCATGTCTTCAACCACGATCTGACGTCAGAAACCCTGCTGCAATACGGAAAGCGGAATTTCAATCTTGAGCCCAAGGGTCTCGGCTTCGAGCCCGCTCTCGGGATTCCTGACCTTATGTCCTCCGGCGGATTCGTCGGCAGCGTGCGGCGGTACCAAGAACAGCATTTTCAGCTAGCCGATAACTTAACCTACACTCGCGGCGATCACACGTTCAAATTCGGCGGGGAAATCCAACCGGTCTGGACCAGTACGCAAGTCACTTTATTCAGTCCGGGCTTCGCCATCTTCAGTCCCCAAAGTTTTTTTGGCCTTTTTCCGTTCGACCCTACGGCCCCTGGCGGTATTCCCGGCACAGGGCCCGGTACTCCCGTAGCCTTCCTTTTTTTGGAGCCACGGTCATTGTTTGATACGCAGATTCCGGCCCGCAACCCTGATTTCCAGGCGGGCTTATACGCAGGACCCAGCGAGCAGATATTCAATGAGGCAACCTCGGTGTCATACAGACACCTGCTATGGTCTTTTTACGGACAAGACCAATGGAGAGCCCGCCCAAATCTCAGCTTCACCCTTGGTCTTCGCTATGACGTGGATCAGTTGCCGTCCGGATCGGACCTCAAGCAGATCGGGGGGTTCCATCCCACCAACTACAACAACATTCAACCCCGGGCGTCGTTTGCTTATGCATTCAATGGTGGCAAGGGAGTGTTGCGCGGCGGCTTCGGCATTTTTGACGGACCGTTCGTTTACAGCGACATCTTAGTCAGTTGGGTCGGGGCGTCGGAATTCAGTTATATGAAACAGGCGATTCTGCCGGAATTCAGGAATCCCAGTCAGAATCTGATCGGTTTCGGGCCCTCAGGTGCGGTGGGCGAGGCTCCCTTTCCACCACTGCTGAAAGCTGATTTCATGAACTTTGTCGCTACCGGCACCTATCCTTCGCCAAGTCTTCTGGCGCAGGTACCCTTAGGTTACGCTCAGAAAAAATTTGATCAGCCCTTCTCAGAACAAGCGAGTCTAGAGCTTGAACATGAGATCGGTAAGGATTTCTACGTTTCTGCTGGTTACCAATGGATGCATGCCAGCAGATTACCTGTTTACACTAGCATCAACGGGGATTGCCCGGGACACATAGAAGCCAACTGCCCGCGATTGCCAAGCGGAAAGGAATACTTCTGCAACGCTGATACCACTGCCGATTGCCCAGCACCGCCTCCGAACGTAGGTGCGCCAACTCCCCCAGGTCCGGCTGATCCGGGGTTTGGCTTTGTGCTTTATGTGAAGCCGATTGGCTTTTCCATATACAACGCCGGCACGTTGAGCTTGCGTAAGACGTTCACACGTAATTACAGCGTATTGGCGAACTACACCTGGTCGAAGTCGATCGATATTTCCACCACAGTTAATCTGCCCAATACGCCGGAAAATTATCTTCACCCAGAGTTCGATCGTGCTGTTGGCGACAACGATGTGCGCCATCGACTCACCTTGGCGTTCTTAACGCAATCTCCTACATCGTGGCCCTTGCTGCTTCGTGACTTCAAGTTTTCCGCGCTCACCAGTCTACAAAGTGCTCGCTGGTTCAGCATCAATGCCGGATTTGATACCAACGGAGATGGCTTTCCGTTCTCTGACCGAGTCGGTGTAAGTTCAAGAAATTCCTACAAGGGCGATCCATACTATGATCTCGACTTGCGTTTGCAGCGGGTGATTCCGTTCAGTGAGCGCATCAAAGGCGAGGTGAGTATTGAGGCTTTCAATTTATTCAATCGTCCCAATGTGCTGGATGTGGATCACGTGTACGGACTTGCAGATTTTGCCGGCCCGGTGCCGAAGCAATTTGGCGATCATATTTCAAGCCCGGCGAACCCCGGTTTTGGCTCGCCAAAATTTGCGGCGGACGGGCGTCAGCTTCAACTCTCTTTCCGGATTATCTTTTAAGTAAGCTACAGGCAATATCGAATCACAACGAGGACTGACACTGGTGAAGCCCTACACTGCCGTGGGCCTGATCCCCGCTGTTCGGGGCATCCGGCGCCGCAAAGATATTAAGGTCAACCTTGATCACCTGAAGCACCTGTTCAAGGCTGCCAGCTGGCTATCTGCCCTCGATATTCCTGTGCGTCTGATTGCTCTCCCTGAGGGTGCGCTGCAAGCCTTTAATGACGAGGTGCTTGATCTGGATCACGTCCAGTTTGCACGAGAGTGTGCGATTGACATTCCAGGTGAAGAAACGGAAACACTTGGCGAACTTGCACGTGAATACAATGCCTTTATCATTGCTCAAGCCAAGGCGCGACATCCTGACCTGAAAGATCGTTTCTTTAATGTAGGTTTCATTCTCAACCCAAAAGGGAAAGTGATCCTTAAGCATTACAAGGTCTCACCCCTGTTTCCGGTAGAGCACTCGGTCTGTCCGCATGATGTTTATGACTGGTGGATCGAAAAGTACGGTCGCAACCTGGATGCTTTCTGGCCGGTCGTGGACACAGAGATTGGCAGGCTGGGCATCATGATGGCAAATGAAGGATCTTACCCGGAAAATGCGCGCGCGCTCGCGTTAAACGGCGCCGAACTGGTTTACCGCGCTTCATATCCGCATCCTGCGACTGGCAACGAAATCTTTGAGATCCAAAGCCGCGCGCGGGCCCTCGACAACAACATGTATGTGGTTGCGCCTAACCTCGGAACATACTACTTGTTTCCTGAAGAAACGACCCCTATCGACACCTTTGGTGGACGATCTTTCATCATCAACTACAAAGGGCAAATCGTGGGGCGTCAAGAATATGGCGGAGGCTCCACCTATGTCGCCGGAGTGATTGACATCGAAGCACTGCGCGACCACCGTGAGCGGGCTCAGTGGGACAATTGGCTCAAGGATCTGCGTACGGAACTCTATCAAATTCTTTATGAACAACCCATTTATCCTAAAAATCTTTATCTTAAGCGCGAGCCTATGAAGCATGCGGAATATCGCCAGAAGGTGATTAAGCGTCAAATTCGCCTCATGTACGATCGCGGCATCTGGAAGAAATCAGAACGTTGAACGGCAAGGGAATGGCAATGGCCACTAAATTTGCGCAACTTAATAAGCAATTCATCGACGGTGTGTGGCGTGACGGAAACAGTAAACAGGTTCTCGCCGACTGCAATCCATATAACGGCAACAAGATCGCCGATTTTAGATTAGGAAGCCTATCAGACCTGGATGAAGCTTATAAATCGGCTGCT
>QHZY01000244.1 GCA_003224855.1 Acidobacteriota bacterium
CGACTTCAGGTTGCGTGCTTCGCATGTTGATCCTGTTACAAGAGCTGTCAGAATTTCCGGGAGAGCCTGGCCAGATCAGGATTGCAGAGCCCAGCGCTTATTTTCGCTGCGGTTCGAATCTGATAAGCGATTGCAGGAGACCTATGTGTGGACAGATGAATATTCTTTCTTAAAGCAGTACAACATCCGTGGCGTCCACTTCCAGGGCCACCGATTGCTGGATCGCTTCCATGGAAATGACCACCCGGCACTTTTCTTTGGTGCGAATCAGAATACCTTGCGCTCCGGTCAGCGGCCCGTGCACCACTTTTACCTTTCTGCCCACTTTCAGATAGGGATGCGACTTTGCATAGATACCTAGTGAAAGCCCTCGCCGCAGCGCCTCGATTTCTTCTTCTGGAAGGCGAGCCGGCTTGCCGTAAAAACATACAAACCGTGTCACGCCCTGAAGTTGCAGCACACGGAGACGATCACGCAGGTCGAGACGCGTAAACACATAGCCTGGAAAGAGAACCATTTCCAGTTCCTTGCGCCGGTCCTTCCAACGCCTGACATCCCGGTAAAGCGGGAGAAATGACTCAATGTGACGATCTTCCAGCTGTCGAGCAACCAGCTTTTCGTGCCGCGGATAGGTACACGCGGCATACCAGGCGACCGGAGCCGGCGCCAGGGCGGCAGCGCCTAAGATGTCTTGATGCGTACCCGGAAGAGCTTGCGAACCACCCACAGCTTCGCCACCTCACTTACAGGGTTTTTGTGAGCTAACCACTTATTGGACTATCTTTTCCGTAAGAAGCTAAACCGCTTAAAAGCTTGTTTCAGGTCAGTACCGCGATCCGCGATCGAGCCCGATTCGGCCCCGATCCGAACGGCAGATGTGCTTCAAGTTGTCCCTGTTATTGTGATCTGTTGATTTCTGGATGCCAGTCTCTGGTGCGGAGTTTGTCCGGTCTGCAAACCTTTCATTCTGAAATCGCCCTTCGCGCAAAGACATTTCGACACTTCAGCACTCAGTGCCAAGTAGTACTGATAATTGGGAAAAAAATTTGCACATGAGTAGGCAAGGAACATCTCGCCCCGGGGGGAACCGCGGAAGAGAGCCGCTCCACTTCCATTACACTTCAAAGTGTGTAAATAGCTAGGGTGGTTATACCACCGATTGGTCGGTCAAATCCAGCCAGCGCCGCCGGATTCCCGCGTAGATCATCGTCAGGAATTCAAGTTGATAACGCTTTGACAGCCCGATACGCCTGGTCAATCGCCTGATCGGCATAAGCGGCGGCAGCCGCGTCGGAGTTAGCTATGGCAATGCGCCCGAATGACTGTCTCGCGGTATCGCAGGGCCGCTGACCTTCTTTCCAGTCCGGATCCCACAATGGGTTGTATTCGTAAGCGTAGCTGTGCGGCCAACGATTCACAGTGATCGCATCGATATCCCTGGCCGCATCGAACCCGCCCGCCCCCAGCACCCTCGACAATTGATCGCGTATGTTGCGTTCGAAGGTTTCAAATGATGTTGTGAAAAGGTCATAGTGACCGAACCGGTGCTGGTCACGGGCCGGCAGTCCTGGCTTGCAGGGCGTTCGCAACATGCGCACCAGAACCGGCTGGTCGGGCTGCCTGGGAGATTTGTAGGCGCCTATATCGACCGGCAGGTCGAGCGAGATCATGGAGTGGTACATCCCCGGGCAAATCACACCCCGCACCCTTAACTTCTCGAACGCTTGCCAATTCTTGACCGCCACGACGGTATATACCAACGGAACTTTTACTCCGTAATGCAACGCTTCTTTCTGTGCATCCGGCAGTTCCGTGCAGATGTATGGAATCATCATGTTCCAGCAAGCCATTACCACCTGCTTGCCGCGCACCGTCTTCACATCGCCTTTCTGGCTATAAGCGACCACGACTTCTTTCGCCGATTTCGATGGCCCTGCATGTTGTACGTGCACGGCAGTGCTGTTCAGCCTGATGCGCACTGGCGCGTCCGGCTTGTCCAGTTGCGAATAATCGAGCTTTTCAGTGACCACGTCCTCGGCACTTTGGCCCCCGATCGCGCTTGGGATCAATGAACGCACCAGCAGTCTGGCAATCGATGCGTTGCCGTCTGGAAAATGGAAGAAGTACTCGTCCTGTGGCGTCACCTCGCCCAGCGCAGTGTAGGTCAGGCCCTTGCTCGGCACGCGATCCAGATTCATGCCCTGAAATCCGGGATAATGCAGCGCCCAGCAGTCCAGCGCCGGAACTCCATCAATGCCAATACCATACAAACCGTGAGTGGATGTCTGAAAAAACGGGATCACATCCGGGCTGGCCTTCCACAGATTCAGCAGAAAGTCTTTGTAGCTGAGTTTGGTGAGCCGTTCTTTTTTCTCCGCCTGCGTTAACCCTGCCAGGGGATCGCTTTTGTCGTCTTCAATACGCAGTATGTCGCGTCGCGCCTGCTCCGAAAGCGGCGTCTTCTCCAGAAATTCCGCCCATTTCCCTTTCCCCTCTAAATATCGCTCACCCAGAAATCCAACTGGCGCGTGTGAAACCAGCCGCTCTGCTCCGAACGTTTGCTGATCGAAAAAATAGGCGAGATCAAGGCCACGATAGACATCGCGGTCAAAGCATTTCTGCTGCAGAGCGGGCGGATCAACTCCCAGTTCAGTCAGAAGTCCGCGAGCTTCTTTGCTGTAAGGAAAAGGCGATTCAATGGCAAAACTGCCGCCATTGGCCAGCAGCAGCCGGCCGCCGGGACGAAATTCATTGCGTTTGGCGTGTCCGCCGAAATCATCGTGATTGTCGAGGATCAGTATGCGTGCGGAATTACCTGCTTGTTGACGATAGAAATATGCGGCTGCTAAGCCGCTGATTCCTCCGCCCACCACGACCAGATCGTAGCCTTCTCCGGTATCCGCAGGTTTGTCCGCATCCCATGCGCTCCCGTCCCGCAGTTTGTGCGCGGCCTCAAACGAGCCGGGATGGCTCCCGCGCATACCCTTTAAGGCCGGCGGGTAATAGATATCTCGATTTTCCGCCCAG
>QHZY01000009.1 GCA_003224855.1 Acidobacteriota bacterium
CTCAGCAGTTCAGGCGAGGCGATGACGTTGGCGATTTTGGCATTGCGCCCTAGAGTGATAACCGGTTCGTGTTCCAGCAACAGCAGAACGTCGCCCACCTGGCCATTCTTACGCATCTCAACCAGCCGCTGCTGAAGCTGAAGTCCGGTGGGGTAGTCAACGCGACCGAGTTGGAGAACCGAAATCATCTGCTGATCAAGCTTTATTCTATGCGTTGATGGCCATCCCAAACACGCTGTTGGCCGCGTCCAGCATGGCTTCGGCCAGCGTCGGGTGGGCGTGTATGGTCCACACCAGATCCTCCACGGTCGCTTCCGCGGACATCGCAGCCACAGCTTCCGCGATTAATTCCGTGGCCTGGGGACCGATGATGTGCACTCCCAGGATCTCGCCATACTCGGCATCGCTCACGATTTTTATGAAGCCCTCATGCGCGCCAACGATCGAAGCCCGCGAGTTCGCGGTAAACGGGAACTTGCCGATCTTTACCGTATAGCCAGCTTCTTCCGCTTTGGTCTGTGTCAGTCCCACGCTGCCGATCTCCGGATGGCAGTAAGTGGCATTGGGAATATGCTCGGGATTGATCGGCTTGCCGGGCTTGCCCGCAATTTTTGTTACCGCGACAATGCCCTCCATGCCGCCCACATGCGCAAGTTGCGGCGTACCCAGCACGATGTCTCCAATGGCATAAACTCCCGGTTCGGCGGTCTGCATCCAGCTGTCAGTCTGAATGAAGCCGCGTTCAGGCTTGATCTTGGTTTTCTCGAGCCCGATATTCTCAGTGCGCGGTTTTCGGCCCACAGCGATCAGGATCTTTTCCGCTTCGAGCTTTTGCTGCTTGCCATCTACCGTGAACGTCACAGCAATGCCGGACTTCGTCTTGTCGATTTTCTCGACCTTAGCGCTGGTATGGAAGTTAATTCCGCGCTTGCGATATACCCGCGCCAGCTCTTTTGAAACCTCTTCATCTTCAATGGGAACCAGACGAGGCAGCATTTCCAGAATGGTGACTTCACAATCGAACGAACGATAAATTGAGGCGAACTCCACTCCCACCGCTCCCGCACCCACAATCACGAGAGATTTTGGAATGTCCTTCAAGCTCAGGATTTCAATATTGGTGAGGATGCGATCATCCGCCTGAAGCCCGGGAATCATTCGCGCCTCTGAGCCGGTAGAAAGAATCACGTTCTTCGCTTTGATAGCGCGCCCATCGACATCCACCGTGAATATGCCATTCTGCTCCGGGCCGGTAAGCTTGCCGTAGCCGCGGATGACTTCGACTTTGTTTTTCTTCATCAGGAAGTCGAGCCCCTTGGTGTGCTTGGTCACGATCTTCGATTTTCGCTCCTGGATGGCTGCCCAGTTCAACTTGCGCGCATCCACGCCTTCGATCCCGAACTCTTTGGCATCCTTCAAGTGGTCCCAGATCTCGGCGTTGAAAAGCAGAGCCTTGGTCGGAATACATCCAACGTGCAGGCAGGTCCCACCCAGCACGTTGTCTTTCTCAATCAGCGCGGTCTTCAATCCATACTGGCCGGCGCGGATGGCGGCCGTATACCCGGCCGGCCCGCTGCCGATAATGGCGATATCGTAAGTGGTTTCAGGCAAAAGAGTGCTCCTCAGTAAGAACAGATGACGCAGGGCAAACGAATGATTCTAGCAGTCACAGCTTGATGCGAACCATCTTTGATCTCCGTCATTTGCCTGCCCGCGCAAGGCATAGCTTATGTCCCGTTCTTTCGACGCTACAGACTCCGCACGCGGTGCTCACGAAACTCAACTCCATCCACTGAGTTCCCAAATTCGAAGAAGCCGCACCCTCCCGCCACCGCTGCCCCGAAAACATACCCAAGGTCGCGGTATAAGATGGATGCCTCACTCAATTGGAAGTCCTTCCGAAGGCAGAGTCCCGCGTTCCGTGTTCGCGCTATGCATCATTTATAATCTAGAGTTCCTAACGAGCTGGAGTAACCCTAAAAAATGATTCGCTTTCTGCAAACCCCTGGTCCTGCACTCAAAATTACGCTTTATACCATCCTGCTGATCATTTGCGGTTCCATGGTCATTACCCTGATTCCCGGCGGCATCGGGCAACTTGGCCTGGGCAGCAATCCCGGTCAGGGCGTAGTCGCCACGGTTAGTGGTGAGCCGATCACCACCATTGGCGTGCGCCAGGAAGCGGAGCAACTTTTACGTCGGCAGTTCCCGCGCGGCAATCCGCAAGAGGCCGCTCTGCTGCCCTACTTTTCATCCCAGGCCGCCAACATGCTGATCATGCGGCAGGCGGTACTGAACGAAGCGCGGCGCATGGGCCTGCGTGCCACCGATCAGGATGTTCGCGACGAAATCGAACATGGAATCTACTCGCAAACGTTTTTCCCAAATGGCAAGTTCGTGGGGGAAGAGCAATACCAGAATATTCTCCAAAGCGCGAACCTGAGCGCTCCTCAATTCGAACAAAACGTCAAGACGGATATTCTTCTCAACAAGATTCGCACCCTGATTACCGGCAGCGTGCTGGTGAGCGACGCCGAAGTTCATCAGGAGTTTGAAAAGCAGAACACGAAAGTGAAGTTTGATTATGCCGTTCTTCGTCGCGATGACCTTCTCAAGCAGATACATCCGAGTGAGTCTGAATTGAAGGCATTTTTTGAGAGCAAAAAGGCAAGCTACGCAAACTCCATACCCGAGAAGCGCAAGCTGCGGTACGCGCTTATCGACTTCGCAAAAATCCAGAGCCAGGTTCCGGTCACCCAGGAAGACCTGCAATCCTACTTCAATCAGCACCGCGACGAGTTCCGCGTTTCCGAGCAGGTGAATGCCCGGCAGATTTTGATTAAGGTTCCGTTGCCCGGTCCGGATGGCAAAGTTGATGCCAACGGGCTTGATGCCGCTCGTAAGAAAGCCGATGACGTTCTCAAACAATTGAAATCGGGCGCAAAGTTTGAAGATCTGGCGAAGAAATATTCCGAAGATCCCAGCAAGGAAAACGGCGGGTCGGTGGGATGGATCCAGCGCGGCCGGTTCCCTTCTGCCGACGTTGAGAAAGCAGCGTTTTCACTTCCCAAAGGTGGAAACAGCGATGTGATCAATGCCGGTTATGCTTTCGTCATCCTTCACATCGAGGATAAACAGGAAGCGCACATCAAGACTCTGGACGAAGTCAAAGCACAGATTGAACCGATTATCCGGCAGCAGAAAGCGTCACGTGCGGCTGAAAATGAAGCCACCACGCTTCTGACCCAGGCTCGCGCCAACGGTCTTGAGAAAGCAGCGGCCAGTAAAGGGATGCAGGCGATTACCACCGACTTCGTCAGCCGTACCGACGCGCTACTCGGCATCGGCAATTCTCCTCAGTTCATGGACGCAGTTTTCCGCGCCTCTGAAAAGGCCCCGCCCGAGCAGGCGCAACTGACACAGGGGTACGCCGTGTTCGAGGTGCTGGGCAGCAAGCCTCCGGCAACTCCGACGTTCGAAGAAATTCACGACCGGGTCGAATCCGAATTCAAGAACGGCCGCGTGAATACCCTGCTTGCCCAGAAAACCCAGGAACTTTCTGATCGCGCGAAAGCTGAGCACGACCTCAAGAAAGCCGCCAAGGAACTGGGCGCGACGGTGAAGACCAGCGATCTCGTCCTGCCGGATGGCCAAGTGCCCGATATCGGTTCCATGTCCGGGGGAGCCTCAGTGGCTTTCACCATGAAGCCCGCAGAAATCAGCGGTCCGATTGAAAACGGCAACACGGGAATTGTTCTCGCGCTACTGGAGAAGCAAGCGCCGCCTGAACAGGAGTTCGAGCCCAAGAAAGATCAAATCCGCGATGGCCTGCTGCAAAACAGACGGCAGGAGATGTTCGGCCTGTTCATGAGCAACCTGCGCGCCAGCCTCGAAAAATCAGGCAAGATCAAAATCAACCAGGAAGAGATGAAAAACCTCACTCAGGCCCAGCAGGGCGAGTGACACCGGGTCTAGCTGAAGTTGTGTGAAAGGCTCGTCAGTCGAAGAAACACCGGACGCAGAGCCGGCAACTAAGAACGATCATGTCCTTTGCTCGCGCCACCGGCATTCTTCTGCACCCAATTTCTTTGCCGTCACCGGGCGGCGTCGGCGACCTCGGCCCGGCTGCTTACGAATTCATCGACTGGCTTGCTGAGGCTCGTCAAGGCCTGTGGCAGGTGCTTCCGCTTGGGCCGCCGGCGAACGGCAATTCACCCTACTCTTCCACTTCCGCTTTTGCCGGGAACCCGCTGCTCATCAGTCTAAATCGCCTGGCCGAAAAAGGGTGGCTCGAATGCTCGCAACTTTCGAAACTCACGCGCGAAGTGGGCCCTATTAACTACGATCAGGTTCGGAAAGCCAAGCTGCCGTTGCTTTCTGAAGCCGCGGAGAATTTCTCCCAACGGGCCTCTGGTGAGACTCGATCCCGTTTTGATCACTTCCGTGAGCAGAACGCCTGGTGGCTGGAAGATTTCGTGCTTTACGACTCGCTTCGGGAACGCCATCAACTTGCAAGCTGGAGCCATTGGCCGAGTGGAATCGCCGGGCGCGAGCCTGCTGCACTCGAATCGGCGCGCAACGAACTTGCAGACGCTTGCCGCCTTCGGCGTATCATCCAGTTTTTCTTTTGGGAGCAATGGCGCGCTATTCGCCTGCACTGCGCCCGCAAATCGATCCGCGTGATGGGCGATATTGCCATCTTCGTTGATTTCGACAGCGCCGATGTGTGGGCCAACCAGGAACTCTATCGCCTCAAGCCCGACCTCACTCCCCAAGTCGTCTCCGGCGTTCCACCCGACGCGTTCAGTGCCACTGGCCAGCGCTGGGGCAATCCACTTTACAACTGGGACGCGATGCGGGCTCATGGATATGACTGGTGGATTAAACGCCTGCGTTGGGCCACCCAGACTTGCGATTACATCCGCCTCGATCATTTCCGCGGCTTCGCCCAGTTCTGGGAAATTCCAGCCCACGAACTCACCGCCATCAATGGCCGCTGGGTCGACGGCCCTGGCGATGATTTGTTCAATCGGGTGCGCGATGCGCTCGGCGGACTTCCTTTCTTCGCTGAAGACCTCGGCTACATCACGCCCGACGTTCACGCGTTGCGCGATCGCCATAACATTCCGGGACTGGCTGTGCTGCAGTTCGGCTTTGGTGATCCCGGCGCCCACATGTATCTTCCGCACCGGCTCACGCCCGATCGCGTCATCTACACGGGCACTCATGACAATGACACTACCCTGGGCTGGTGGAACTCGAGCGCCACAGAACATGAACGCCGCGCGGTCGAAAGTTACTGCGGCAAAATGGAAGACGGCGTGAACTGGGCTTTCATTCGGCTCGCGCAGGCCTCGGTCGCGAGCCTTTCCGTTATTCCGGTCCAGGATGTGCTTGGCCTGGGCAGCGAAGCCCGCCTGAATACACCGAGCACCCACGAAGGGAACTATCGGTGGCGCATGCAGCCGGGATCACTGACGTCCTCCCTGCAGGAAAAACTGGCTCAACTGGCCGAAGTTTGCGATCGCCTGCCGCAGCCGGTGTCGGTGCAAAACGATGAAAATTTCGCCGCCTGATGTTCATCGGGCGCGTCCGTCTTAACCTGCCGCTGCGGGCTTTCGCGGACAGGAATTTCCGCGCCATATAAGTATGGAGATAGTTAGCAAAAAAATGCCGGGATCTTTCGATCCCGGCTTAGTTGGCTGGTTGCCCGGAAAAAATGGGGCGCTTACGCGAGGTGCGCGAAGCGAAGCTTTTTTAGGCACTCCTTCTCGGTCGCATGGTCAGGTCGCGAATCTGAGTCAGGATGCTGGACATCTGCATTCCGTTCAACTGGGAGACGAAAGGCAGCATTTCGGCAATGAACTGGTCTTTCACCAGTTCGGCTATTTCTTCCTGGCGATTGCGTTCACCGCCGGAAAGCAAGTCAGGCACGGTAACCTCCAAGGCCCGCGCCAGCCGTTCGAGGGAAGACAGGGTGGGCGTGGCTTTCTCGTTCTCGATTTTCGAAACGTAAGTTCGCGGCACCGACATGCGCGTCGCCAGTTGGCGCTGGCTCAAGCCGTTGCGCAAACGAAGAGAACGAATGGAGGCCGCTAGATTAAGATGACCGTGTCCGTTGTGCGACGGCATCATGACGGGCGCGGGCGGAGCTGCTGCTATCTCCGGCTCGTCCTCGTCGAGCGATGCGTGACAACGGCGGCAAAGATTGTTGACGGTTCGAAACTGGACTAGCAGGCAATGATCGCAGCGGACGACTTCCCTAGAGTCTACTGGGGCAAGAGTCGTAGCCATTTAGGTTGGGAGTTGCCAGAGCGGGCGTCTCCTGGAACCAGTTGAGTTAACTGGTCCCAAACCTGATGCGTAATCTGCGGTACAAAGCCTGTGGAAGTCAAGAACATTCTGGGATCAAAAACAAGTTCACGCGTAAGAAAACCGGAAATAACCGGAGAAAAGCAGGAGAAAACGGGCAACAGATCATGAGCAATCGCGAGCAGGCGTGGTGTTTACTAACTGAGTTCACGCAGTCAGAAAGTTTGCGCAAACATGCGCTGGCCGTGGAGGCGTGCATGCGCCGCTACGCGCAAAAACTTAACGGAGATGAGGAGCTGTGGGGGGTAGTCGGCCTGCTGCACGATTTCGACTACGACAGGTACCCCAGCCTCGACGATCATCCCTATAAGGGAAACGAAATTCTCAAGCAGCGCGGCTACTCGGATGAAATTCGCAGGGCAATCATGTCGCACGCCGAATACACCGGTGTTACACGTGATACTCCGATGGAAAAGGCGCTGTTTGCGTGCGACGAACTGGCGGGATTCATCACTGCATGCGCGCTGGTAAAGCCCGGCAAGTCGCTGGCGGAGGTGGAAGCGAAGTCAGTGAGGAAGAAGATGAAAGACAAGGCCTTCGCGCGCAGCGTGAATCGCGATGACATTGTGAACGGCGCGGCTGATCTGGGAATCGACCTGGAACGGCACATCGCGTTCTGCATTGAGGCGATGAAGGCGGTCGCTCCGCAACTGGGTTTGTGACTTAGCGTTCGCGCCGCCTGGCTCTCTTTCCCGCCGGCACAACTTCCTTCCGGGTGCCGAATCCGCGCATGTACACGGATTTTGAAACAGCGCAGCTAATGGCGGTCGCCCACGTCCACCGGCTTAAGACGGGCGGCTGCATACAGGTGCAATACAGAAGGAATTCATCTGACTCGGTACTGGTTCGCAAAAGCAGTGATCCGTTCCCGTATGGACTAGCGGCCATCAGGTAGCGAGTCAGGCATTTCGGACATTCGACATAATGACGGAGAAAGAGCAACATAAGCTTCAGGAAAGAAAAGCTGGCGGCAGCAGCCGCCGGCTTTGAAGAGCTATGGGATCAGTTCCGAAGCTAAGCCCAGCCGTTGTTCAATCTGTTTTCGAACCCGTTCCGGCACGCGGATATTGCGATTGCTTTGCGCGTTCAACGAAGCCATACGACCAGGGGAAACCGGGCTCGCGATGAACGCCGGTGATTCCAACGTCTCGGTGTTCAATGCTTCGCCCACGATGTGGCCTTCTTGATCGACGTCACCCGCGAGCAGCAGGAATGGCGATCCCGGGATGGTGAGAGTATTCATGTCGATGAGCTGACCATCCTGCCACAGCACGGCCCGAAACAGGTTCGGCCCACCACGTGAGAGGCCGACAATCTGGCCCTGCTCATTGATACCCAGCGCCTCGCTGCGCAGATCGCCGGGAATTTTGCCCAGCGACTTCATGCCGCCCGCGGAAGTCCAGATAAAGGCTTCGAAATTTCTCCCTGTGCCCGGAGTGAGGTTGGCAAAACCGACGATCATGCCATGATTGTTGATCGCGGTAGGCGTGTTCCATGCGTCACCGCCGATGTTGCCCAGGTCCTGCGGAATGCCGTCTTCCCACAGGACTGCGTGCCGGGCGCTGACGCTACCAACGGCAACGCCGCAATCACCGGAAATGCCGACGACCTGACCACGATCATTGATCGCGGTTGCGGCACTGGTGCTGTCACCAGCCAGCGGAAGAAGTTCCTGCATCTCGCCATTGGGCTGCCAGATCACCGCGTGGAATTGCAGGATCTGCATGGTGGTATCGCAGGTCGGATCATGAACGCCGTTTTCTGCCCAGCCTACAATCTGTCCGCGATTGTTGACCCCGGTGGCATAGGTGCTGTAGCCACCAGGAAAAGGGGGCAATGCAGTCATCTGTCCGTTCTGCCAGCGGAAGCCCTGGCAGACCCGTCCAGTGGGGACACCGGCTGCGAAAAACGGCCAGCAGGAAAAATTTTCGCCAAGAGGATCGGCGTCGGCCAGTTCGGAAATTCCGACGATGATGCCATTGCTGCTTTTGACTGGCCAGGCAATGGCGCTGTTCGGCCCATTCTGCAAGGTGCCGAGAGGAACCGGCACGCCCTTCAGCCACAAGGTCGCCATGGAAGTCAGGTCTCCGGGAAGGTTGGCGGCGCCGGTGATCCAGCCGCGATCGTTAATGCCGTTGGCGGAAGCAGAGCTACCGCCAAGCTCGCCAAGCGTCTGGATGCGGTAATTGCTCTGTGCCATTAACAAAATGGGCGAGGCCAGCACGATAATGATGATCGGGAATAAGTTTGAATAGCACCTGGATTTCATCTCACTCCTCCTACAGTTCGCACACACGCGGCAGCGCGCGGCGGCCATAGAAGACAAAATAGGACGGAGCGGAGCTCCAGGTTGGACGTTTACGGACTTGTCAGGCCAATGTCTGGACGTTTTCGGACCTCGCTGTCCCAGGCGGCTGAACCCCGCAGAAACCGCTGCTCCATGCCGGGTGGGAGCGTAGTCCGAAAACGTCCAGTGAGGAAAAAGAGTTGGGCTATGATGCCGACAAGAGGACTGATGAACCTTGATTGGCAGGTCTGCTCGCGAGCAAGGCTGTCGCGCGATGCCCGTTTCGACGGCAAATTCTTTATCGGCGTGCTGACCAGCAAGGTGTATTGCCGCTCGATTTGTCCAGCGCCCACTGCGAAAGAGACAAATGTCCGCTACTATCCGACCGCGGCAGCAGCGGCGGAAGCGGGGTTCCGTCCTTGTTTACGCTGCCGTCCCGAGTGCTCACCGGGAACTGCGGCCTGGGTTGGAACGTCCACCACAGTGTCACGCGCTTTACGGCTGATCGATGATAGTGCGCTCGACGATCGCGGACTGGAAGCTCTTGCGGAACGGCTAGGCATCGGCTCACGTCACCTTCGAAGGCTGTTCCTTCGGCATCTGGGCGCCACACCGAGTGCGGTAGCACACACGCGCCGCCTGCACTTCGCCAAAAAGCTGATCGATGAAACCAAGCTGCCCATGACGCAGGTTGCGATTGCGGCCGGATTTGGTTGTGTGCGGCGGTTCAATGTGGCCATTCGTGATTTCTATCATCGTACTCCGACGCAAATCCGGCAGCTGGCGCGACAGACCCACCTGCTGCCCGAAAACGAGTACCTGTTTCGCCTGCGCTTCCGTCCGCCTTACAACTGGCACGGAATGTTGGCGTTCTTGGCGCCGCGAGCAACTCCCGGCGTAGAAGCTGTAGAGGACGACTGCTATCGGCGAACCATTGCCGTGAACGGAGAGGTCGGGTGGCTTGAAGTCTCGTTCGACAAGACAAACAACGCGCTGCTGGCGCGAGTGCGGTTTGCCGACCCACGCTCGCTATTTCTGATCACAGAAAGAATCCGGGCCATGTTCGATCTGAATGCGGATTGGGCGGACATCGTGCGCTGTCTGAAAGCAGATCCTCTGCTGACCGAGCATGTAGAAACAGAGCCGGGCTTACGGGTTCCCGGCTGCTGGGAGGGTTTTGAACTTGCCACACGCGCCATCCTGGGACAACAGATCAGCGTCAAAGGCGCGACCACGATTGCCGGAAGGATCGCGGCCAGACTCGGCCAGAAACTTGCCGCACCGCACGGGCTCACACATCTTTTTCCAACACCACAGGTTTTGATGAATGCGGACCTCGCCAGCATAGGATTGCCGCAGGCGAGAGCAGAAAGCATCAGATCACTGGCGCGGGCGGCGAGTCAGCGACAATTGAGTTTTGACGGAATCGTTGAGACGCCAGAATTCCTGGCCCGGTTATGTGAGATCCCCGGAATCGGCCAATGGACGGCGCAGTACGTGGCCATGCGCGCGCTTCGCGAACCGGACGCATTTCCATGCGGCGATCTTGGACTTCTGCACGCTGCCAAGCTGACCAGTGCATCCGAACTCTCAAAACGCAGCGAAGCCTGGCGGCCGTGGCGAGCTTACGCCGTCATGTATCTCTGGAGCATGCATGCGAAAAACAGTGCGGGCAAAGTGAACGTCAGATGCATGGAATCACATGACGAAAAAGAGAAGGCCGCCGGCAATCGCCAGCGGCTTAAGGGTTAACGTTTCTTTCAGAACAGGGCGGGTAAGCGAGATTCAAAGCAGAGCGGCAGAGAGTTTGCCGGAGCGGATGGCTTCAGCGATTCGGGCGAAATCGGGGTACATGACACGGTCTTTGTCCATAGTGGGAGAGACGGACCGGATAGCTTTATGCGCGGAGAGCAGGCGCGGTGAAGTCTTTAGGGGAGCGAGGAAGTCTAGCGCCTGCGCAGCGGCCATAGCCTCGATGGCGAGGACATTCCGGGTGTTTTCAACGATGCGCTTGAGCTTAATGGCCGCCGTCATTCCCATAGAGACGTAATCTTCTTTGTTGCCGGAGGTGGTGATCGAGTCGACAGATGCAGGATGTGCAAGCACTTTGTTCTCGCTGGCCAGAGCAGCGGCGGTGACCTGCGCCATCATGAAGCCAGAATTGAGTCCGGCGCCAGGAGCGAGAAAGGGCGGTAGACCTTCGTTGAGCGCCGGATTGACCAGGCGTTCAAGGCGGCGTTCGGAGATTCCGGCGAGTGCGCTGAGGGCTATAGCCAGGAAGTCGAGCGCGAATGCGACCGGCTCGCCATGGAAGTTTCCGCCCGAGAGGATGTCGCCGTTATCCGATTTCCCGGTAAAGACCAGCGGATTGTCTACGGCGGAGTTGATTTCGATTTCCATCACTTCGCGGCAGTGAGCCAGCGTATCGCGTACCGCGCCGTGGACCTGGGGGATACAGCGCAAAGAGTAGGCGTCCTGGACGCGAGCGCAGTCGCGATGGGAGTCGCGAATCTGGCTGCCCTGAAGAAGTTTGCGCAAGTTCGCGGCGGTTTTGAGCTGGCCGTTGTGAGGACGCGCGCGATGAATGCGTTCGTCAAATGCGACGTCAGTGCCGCGAAGCGCGTCGAGCGTCATCGCGCTAATGACGTCTGCGGAGTGAGCGAGAGTTTCAGCCGCCAGCAGGGCCAGCACTCCGACGCCCAGCATTCCCTGGGTGCCATTGATCAGCGAGACGGCTTCCTTAGCTTCGAGCGTGAGCGGCTTGATCTGGTTTTGGCGCAAGGCATCAGTCGTGGGAATCCGGCGGCCGTTCTGGTCGATGCACTCGCCTTCGCCGATCAACGCGAGTGCCAGGTGTGCCAGGGGAGCAAGGTCCCCACTGGCGCCCACGCTGCCCTGCGAAGGCACGAACGGCGTGGCCGCGCGATTGAGCATTTCGCAGATGGTGTCGATCACTGCCGCTCGCACTCCTGAGTAACCCTTTGAGAGAGAGTTGGCTCGCAGCAGCATCATGGAGCGAGTCTCGGGAACGCTGAGGGGTTCGCCGACTCCGACTGCGTGCGAGCGAACCAGGTTGACCTGCAGCTCACGAATCTGTTCGCCGGCAATGCGGACGTCACTCAGCTTGCCGACCCCGGTGGTAATCGCGTAAGAGACTTTATTCTGCGCGACCAGGTCATCCACCACGGCGCGGGCGCGCGAGACGACCTCACGTGCATCGGGGGCGAGCAGAGCGGGGCGGCGGTCTTCGGCGACCTCGCGGACCTGCTCGGGAGTCAGGTCGCTGCCGTTGATGTGGAGCGCCTGCATGCTCACGCCCCAACACACATACGAAACGCGTTGAGATACTTTTCTGGCAGAGCTTTGGTTTTCATCTTGGAATTGGTAACGATGTGGGTGGTTTCGCCTTCCGCCAGCAACTCTTCGTCAGTCGCCCGCCTGAGTTCATAGCCGAAGTGGATCACCGACTCGCGAACATTCTTGAAGCGCGTACGGACAATCACTTCATCATCGTAGCGAACCGGGGCTTTGTAGCGGCAGCGTGCATCAACCACGGCGATGAAGCATCCGTCGTTTTCTTCCATTTCTCGGTATGAGAATCCGAGCTGACGGAGCAGCTCGACACGTCCCACTTCGAACCAGATAAAGTGATTGGCATGGTAAACCACGCCCATCTGATCGGTCTCCGCATAACGGACGCGCAGACGCGTGTCGCAAGTGCCGGCGGTTTTTACTTGCCTGTCCAGTTCGGTCTCCGTTTCTCGAGAAATGAGGAAAGTCCTTCGCGAAAATCATCGGTCTGCCTGATGGCGGCATTTTCCTCGACCGCCGCTTTGAGCTGAGCGTCGAGCCGAGGGATCGCATATCCGCTGAGCAGGCGCTTAGTGGCACTCAGAGATGCAGGGCTATTCTGAAGAAGCTGCGTCGCCAGATCGCGCGCGTGCTGCATGAGCTTTTCCGGTTCAACCACTTCGTTCACCAGGCCTAAGCGCTGAGCGTCTTCGGCGTCGACGATACGGCCGGTCAGCAGCAGATCACGGGCCTGCTTCTCGCCCAGCTGCCGTAACAGGAACGAAGAGACAATCGCCGGAATGAAGCCGATCTTTACTTCGGTATAACCGAATTTCGCGTCCGGGACGGCGAGCGTGAAATCGCACAGCGTGGCCAGTCCGGTTCCTCCGGCCAGAGCTGCGCCGTTCACGGCGGCAATGGTCGGCTTAGGAAATTCATAAATCGTGCGAAACATCTTCGCCATGGTCTCAGACTCTTTTTTGTTCTGCTCGTTCGAGCGGCCGATCAAACCTCTGAGATCCTCAAGGTCCATGCCCGAGCAGAAAGCCTTACCGGCGCCGGTCAGAATCATGACTCCGGCATTCGATTGTGCAACCTCGGCGAGCGCGTTCATCAACTCGTCAATCAATTGAAAGCTGATGGCATTGCGCTTTTCGGGGCGATTCAATGTGAGCGTGGCAATACCGGAGTCGTAAACGAGTTGAAGTGTGGCGTAGGGCATCCCGTTCAGTCGGCGGCCGAAGCAGCAGTGTATCGCGCCCCAAGTTCTGAGGACACTCGCAGCAGTGTATCAAGCGGCTTGAGTTCAGGCAGCTTTGCGGCGCGCTGCTTGAGGGCTTGGATAATCTTCTCGGTGGGAATATTCCCGACCAGAGCATCCTGCGCGAAGGGACAACCGCCGAGGCCGGCCAGAGCTGAATCGAAGCGGCGGCAACCTGCGTCATAAGCGGCAAGAATTTTCGCTTCCGCGTGCTCTGGGCGGCTGTGCAGGTGAACGCCGATTTCCAGATAACTGTACCTGTCGTTCACGCTGCTGACGAGCTGAGCAATTTCACTCGGTCCGGCCACGCCAACCGTGTCGGCAAGAGAAATCATCTTTATGTCCATCGATTCGAGAAGATCAACGGCGTCCACGACTTCCTGACTGCTCCACTCATCACCGTAGGGATTGCCAAACGCCATGGAAATGTAGACCACAACGTGGAGTCCAGCATCATCCGCTTTGCCCTTGATCCCTTCGAGTTGATCGATTGCTTCTTCGAGAGTTTGACGCTGATTGTTGCGCAGGAAAGTCGGCGATACGGAATAGGGAAAGCCGAGCGTGCGGACGGCTTCGGTCTTAATAGCGCGTTCAGCGCCTTTGGCGTTGACCACTATCCCGATAATTTCGACGTCCTCAGGTGGAGCAAGTTCCTTGAGGACCTCTTCGGAGTCGGCCATTTGCGGCACGGCATTGGGAGAAACAAACGACACAGCATCGATATGCTTGAAGCCGGCACTGATCAGGGCTTTAATGTAGTCGGTTTTGATGTGGGTGGGGATTAGACCTTTTAGACCTTGCCAGGCGTCCCGTGGACATTCGATGAGCTTAATGGATTGGGTCATCGGATCATAAATCTAGGTCTGCAATCTAGGTCTGCAGCACTCCCACTTTAAACTCTGGGATGTCCGGATTCAGCGCGGCCGCTTCAAGAGCCTGGGTGATGGCATCCCGGGTCTCGGCGGGGTCGATGATGCGATCGATCCACAGGCGGGCAGCGCCGTAGCGCGGATCGGTCTGCTCATCGTAAGTACGTTTGACAGACTCATACAGTTCTTTCTTTTCTTCGTCGCTCAACTTCCTGCCGTCGCGTTCCAGCTGGCGCAACTTGATTTCGACCAGCGTTCCGGCAGCGGAGTCTCCGCTCATAACAGCGTAACGCGCGGTCGGCCAGGCGAATACGAATCGCGGATCGTACGCTTTACCACACATGGCGTAATGGCCGGCTCCGAAAGAGCCGCCGATGATGACAGTGATCTTAGGCACGACGGAATTGGAAACGGCATTCACCATTTTCGCGCCCGCCTTTATGATGCCGCTCCACTCGGCGTCGCGGCCGACCATGAATCCGTTGACGTCGTGCAGAAAGATCAACGGGATCAGGTTCTGGTTGCAGTCCATGATGAAGCGGGCGGCTTTTTCCGCGGATTCGGTGTAAATCACGCCGCCAAACTCTAAGCGCTTGTGGCCTTCATGATCGGTGGCCTGGGCGTGAAGCTTCTGGTTGGCGACGATACCGGCCGCGAATCCGCCGATGCGGGCATAACCGCAAACGATCGTTTTACCGTACTCAGGCTTGTACTCGTCGAAGGCGCTGGCATCGACGATGCGCGCGATAATCTCTTTCATGTCGTAAGGACGAGCGGAAGAAGAATCGTAGATGCCATAAATTTCTTCGGCGGCGAGCGCAGCAGGAATGGGCTTGCGGCGGTCCCAGGGAGACTGGCGGCGGTATCCCCATTTGTCGATAATGGAGCGGATACGCCGAAGACAGGCTTCGTCGTTGGGTTCGCGGAAGTCCACCGTGCCGCTGATTGCGGCGTGCATAGCGGCGCCGCCAAGTTCTTCAGCGGAAACTTTCTGTCCGATAGCGGCCTGGACCAGAGCGGGCCCGGCAAGGAAAAGACCGCTGCCGTCGGTCATCAGAACGTGGTCGCACATCACAGGAAGATAACCCCCTCCCGCGACACACATCCCCATAATGGCGGCGATTTGGGGAATTCCCATCGCGGACATAACAGCGTTATTGCGAAAGACGCGGCCGAAATCATCGGTGTCGGGAAAGACATCTTCCTGGAGAGGTAAAAACACACCCGCCGAGTCCACCAGATACACCGTGGGAATACGATTTTCGATAGCAATGTTCTGGGCGCGAATGACCTTCTTCGCGGTCATGGGAAAAAATGCGCCGGCTTTAACGGTAGCATCATTGGCGATGACCATGACGGAGCGGGTATCGATGCGGCCAAGACCGGTGATAACACCGGCAGCAGGCGCGCCTCCCCATTCGGAGTACATGCCATAGGCAGCGTAAGCGCCGAGTTCAAAGAAGCTCCCGGGATCGACCAGGAGATTGATACGCTCGCGGGCAGTGAGCCGATTTTTGCCGTGCTGGTTCTCTATGGCCTTGGCTCCCCCGCCTTCGCGAATCTTCTCTTCTTCGTTGTGAACCTGGGACATCAGGTCAGCCATGAAGCGCATATTGGCTTCAAAGCGGGCAGAGGTGGGGTCAACCTGCGAAGTCAGAAGAGTGGCGCTTTGAGCGGGATTGGTGTCGCTGCGGCTGGGCATAGAGGCTTGAATTTTAACGGTATAACACCAGGGCAGGAAGGCGCAACGCGTTCTACAGACCATAGATGGCGGCCGAAATCCTGGTTTTGACAGCCGATTTTGCGCGGGATTGCTATACTGTTGCGGCCTGCCGGGCGGTTTTTATGCTGCCGAATTTTACCATCGGAATTGAAGAGGAATATCAGACCGTAGATCCGGAGACCCGAGACCTGCGCTCGCACATTCACGCGGAAATCATCGAAAAAGGAAAGCTGATACTGAAAGAAAAAGTTAAGTCGGAGATGCACGCCTCGGTGGTCGAGGTCGGGACGGCGGTGTGCGGCAACATCAAGGAGGCGAAAGAAGAGGTCAAAAAGCTTCGTCGCGACATGATCGCACTGGCAAGGGAAAATGGGCTGCGCCTGTGCTCGGCGGCAACCCATCCCTTTGCGGACTGGCGCATGCAGGAGATTACGCCCGACGAGCGCTACAAGAACATTGTGGAAGACATGCAACTGGTAGCGCGGGCGAACCTGATTTTCGGGCTGCACGTGCACATCGGGGTGGAAGACCGCGAGACTGCCATTCACCTGATGAATCATGCGCGATATTTTCTTCCGCACATCCTGGCGCTTTCGACCAATTCGCCCTTTTGGCTGGGAATGGATACAGGTCTGAAATCGTATCGTTGCAAAGTGTTTGATAAGTTTCCGCGGACTAATATTCCTGACTATTTTCCGAGCTGGGGCGAGTATGAGAGCTTTATCAAACTGCTGGTTAAAACCAACTGCATTGATAATGCGAAGAAGATCTGGTGGGATATTCGTCCGCATGCGTTCTTCAACACCCTGGAATTCCGCATTTGCGACATTCCCATGCGCCTGGATGAAACCATAGCGCTGGCTGCACTCATCCAAGCCACCGTTGCGAAGTTGTACAAGCTGTACTCAGCGAACCAGGGCTTCCGGCTGTACCGGCGAGCGCTGATAATGGAGAACAAGTGGCGCGCCGCGCGTTACGGACTGGATGGAAAGCTGGTTGATTTCGGCAAGCAGAAGGAAGTGCCGGCACGCGACCTGGTGCGCGAATACCTGGACTTTGTGGATGATGTGGTGGATGAACTCGATTCGCGCGAAGAGTTGAATTACATCCACCAGATTTTGGAAAAGGGGACCGGCGCGGACCGGCAGCTCAAAGAGTTTGAGCGAACCGGGGATTTGAAGAAAGTAGTCGATTATATGATTGAAGAAACCGAGGTTGGTTTGACTGAAGCTGTAACCGCGCGAAAGGTCGGTTAATCATTCAGGAAGCAGGTTGATGACAACTTTCGAAGAGCGTTTCGTACAAGAAGCGGCTGTTCCTGCCAAAACTTCCCTGGAAGACATTTCGTTCGACCCCGAACTCACGCCGGGCGCACGCAACGCGGTAAACGTGTGCCTGCGGGTACAGCCAAACGAGCGCGTCACGATCATCACCGATGAGGCAACCAAAGAAATCGCCGCCAGCATGGCGCAGGAGCTCGATCAAGCGGGAGCTGCGTATCGAGTCTGGATACTGGAGGAGACTGCGGCACGGCCGCTCTCCGGCTTGCCTGCGCCGATAGCTGAGGACCTGGAGCTGAGCCAGGTCTCGATTTTCGCGGTACAGGCGCAAGCCAACGAGCTGCGCTCGCGCATGGAGATGACGGATATCGTCAACCGACGCAAAATTCGCCACGCTCACATGGTGAACATCAACCGGCAGATCATGCTGGACGGCATGCGAGCGGACTTTCACAAGGTGGACCGGATCAGTACCAGAGTGATCGAGATGGTGCGGAGGGCGCAGCAGGTGCGGGCGAAAACTGCTCAAGGCACGGACCTGAAAGCGGAGTTGAACAAGGATTACAAATGGATTAAAACCAGCGGGCTGATCAGCCCGGAAAAATGGGGCAATCTGCCGGGCGGCGAAATCTTCACTACACCAGGCGAAGTGAATGGGACGTTTGTGGTCGACGGAGTGGTGGGTGATTGGCTGTGCGCGAAGTTCGGCGATCTGCGCGAGAGCCCACTGACGATTCAAATAAAAGGTAACCGGCTCACCGAAGCACACAGCGCGAACAAGCCGCTGGAAGACGACTTCTGGCGATACACCCACACCGATGAGAACAGTGACCGGGTGGGCGAGTTCGCGATTGGAACGAATATCGAGTTAAAAGATGTGATCGGGCAGATTCTACAGGATGAAAAATATCCGGGTGTGCACATTGCGTTTGGGAATCCCTACGGGGCCCACACCGGGGCGGAGTGGTATTCGTCAACCCATATCGATGTGGTGGGGCGGCGGTTCGATATCTGGGTGGACGATGAGCAGATCATGAAGAATGGGAAGTTTCTGATTGAGGCGTAGATGTAGGGCGGACCTGAGATCAGCCCCTGCGTGGGCATGGCGAAGTCCATGATTTCTTCTCTTCGCCGAGACTTCAATCAACAATTCACGCCTGAAAAGTACCAGCGCCTGTTGAAGGCGCTGCAACAGCGGTGCGGCACGCCGGTGCAGTTTCGCGTGTGCGAGACGCCCTGCTTTTTTCCCGCCAGCCTGCTCGAGAAAATGGCGCGCTTCGGCAAGGAGCTGATGCATCAGCTGGAAACGCCGGAGTACCGCAAAGCCTCGGAGCGCGCGATTCCAGCGGAGTTTAATGTGCCACGAGAGGACAACCATCCCCTATTCGTGCAGGTGGATTTTGGACTGGTGCGGGATGAATCGGGTGAGCTGCAACCACGATTGGTCGAGCTGCAAGGCTTCCCTTCCCTGTACGCGTATCAGTTATTGCTGGCAGAGACTTACGCCGAAGTCTTCGAGCTGGACTCGAAGCTCAGATTCCTAATGAGCGGGCTCGATAGAAAGAGCTACACCGAGCTGTTGAAGTGCGCGGTGCTGGGCGAACACGATCCGAAAAACGTGGTCCTGATGGAGATCGATCCTCTGCATCAGAAGACGCTGCCGGATTTTCTGGCGACCAAAAAGCTGCTGGGGATAAAAACGGTCGCGATCACCGATATTAAGAAAGATGGTCGAAGGTTATTTTATGAGCATTCGGGCCGGCGAGTTCCGATTGCGCGGATTTACAACCGGGCAATTGTTGATGAATTGGTCCGCAAGAAGCCAGCGCTTGGGTTTAAGTTTACTGATGATCTGGATGTGGAGTGGGCGGGACATCCCAACTGGTACTTCCGAATGAGCAAGTTTTCGTTGCCGTACCTGCAGCACGAATCGGTACCGCAGACGTGGTTTTTGGAGGACCCGCGCTCGCGAAAGCAGGACCTGAGCAGATTCATCCTGAAGCCGTTGTTTTCCTTTGCGGGGCTGGGCGTAAATATTCATCCTACGGAGGCAGATCTGGAGGGAGTGCCGCCAGGCGTGAGAGGGGACTATGTTCTTCAGGAGAGGATGAGCTTTGAGCCGGTGATTGAGACGCCGTTCGGCCTGACAAAAACCGAGGTACGGATCATGTTTATCTGGGTGGACGAGCCGGTGCCGGTAATGACAATTATCCGCATGGGACGGGGGCTGATGATGGGAGTGGACCATAACAGGGATATGGAGTGGGTGGGGTCGTCGGCAGGATTTTACCGCTAGCCGAACTGAATTTTAAAACGCAGGGAGGCCCGAGAAGGCAGAAAAACGTTGGCACAGCAGCGCAACTACACGTCAGAGTGCTCGATCCGCGAAGAAAAGGCGCTTTCCCGCTCGGATTAGCCAACAAACGTTAATGTTTCAAATAGTTGACCCGCGACACCCGCAGGCCTAACATAGCGGCCTGCGGGGAATGTTGTCCCCGGGGACGGCATTCTATGCCCGGCCAAACCACGACCGGCCAGACTACGACCAGCCAAGCGACCATGATTGGCCAGGTCATTTCCCATTACAAGATCATCGGCAAGCTGGGCGGCGGGGGAATGGGCGTGGTATATGAGGCGGAAGACACGCGCCTGGGCCGTCACGTAGCGCTGAAGTTTCTTCCAGATAACCTGACCGGTGACAGCAAGGCGCTGGAGCGCTTTGAACGAGAAGCCAGGGCGGCCTCCCTGCTGAACCATCCCAGCATCTGCACCATCTATGAAGTCGAGGACCACAATGGACATCCGTTCATCGTGATGGAGAAGCTGGAGGGCGAGAGCCTGAAGCAGCGGATCCGCGGGACGCCGATGCACCTTGATGAGCTGCTCGATGTTGGGATCCAGGTAGCGGACGCGCTTTCGGCATCGCATGCCAAGGGCATTCTTCACCGAGATATCAAGCCCGCAAACATTTTCTTAACCAGGAGCGGCGCGGTAAAGGTGCTGGATTTCGGGCTGGCCAAGCTGATCCGCGACGACCGTCTGGCCACCAGCGACGAAACGCCAGTTGAGGATTCCCTGACTGCGGTGGGAGTGATCCCGGGTACGGCGGTGTACATGTCGCCCGAACAGGCGCGCAGCGAAGAGCTTGATCTGCGGAGCGATCTGTTTTCATTCGGCGTGGTGCTGTACGAGATGGCAACGGGAAAGAAGCCTTTCACCGGAAACAATGTTGTAACCACGCTCGATTCGGTGTTGCATCAAAAACCTCCCTCGCCCCTGACTTTGAATCCGGGACTGCCGGTTGAGCTGGAAGGGATCATCGGAAAGGCAATGGAAAAAGATCGCGCCAAGCGTTACGAGAGCGCGGATGCGATCAAGGCTGACCTGCAGAGGCTGAAGAAGGAGACCGAATCAGGGCTGACCCGTACCGGGCCGCGGGGGACGCTTCCGTTGCGGGTAGCGACCCAGACTTTTCAGCGGTCGAGTAATCGCATGTTGTGGCTGCTGGGCAGCGTGACGGCGCTGCTGATGACAGTGCTGATTAGTGGCGGCGTATGGTGGCTGAAACACAGGAAAGGTTCAGCCAGTGGGCCGAAGAATTCCATCGCCATGCTGCCATTGCAAAATTTCAGCGGCGATTCCAGCATCGATTATCTGCGCTTTGCGCTGGCGGATGAGATTACCAGCGTCCTGACTTACTCCCGGGGGCTGGATGTGCGGCCATCGGCAGTGACCAGGAAATACGTGGCGGCAGACAGCGATCCGGAAAAAGCCACCACGAACTACATGTCGCAACCGTGCTGACGGGACATTTTTTGCGCCAGGCAAACAAGCTGCTGGTAACCATTGAAGCAGTGGATGTGAACAGCGATCGCCTGCTGTGGCAGGCCAGCGTAAGCACCATCGGGCAGGACATGATTGGGGCAAAAGAGCAGCTCACAACCCAGATTCGCGGAGGATTGTTGCCCATCCTGGGAGCGGCAGGTGGATTTCTGGAGACCAGCACGCGCCCGAGCAGCCCGGAAGCCTACGATCTTTACTTGCGCAGTGTGGCCATCCCCCATGATCCGTCGCCTAATAAACAAGCGATCGGGCTGCTGGAGAAGGCCGTAGCCATGGACCCAAGTTATGCACCCGCGTGGGAGGCGATTGGCCAGCGGTATTACTACGATGGCACGTATTCAGATGGCGGCGAGCCGATGTTCCAGCGATCGAATGCCGCGCTTGAAAAAGCGCTTGCGCTTGATCAGAACCTGGTTGACGCGGCCGGACAGCTGGTGGTCAACCGCATTGATCGTGGAGAACTGACCAAGGCATATGAAGCGGCGCAGGAACTGGTAAAGCGGCGTCCGGAAAACGCGCGCGCTCACTTTGCCATGGCCTATGCGCAGCGTTATGCGGGGATGCTGGAGCAGTCAGCGAAAGAGTGCGACATGGCAATCACCTTAGATCCGGCAAATTATCAGTTTCGCTCGTGCGCGTGGGTGTTCATGGAGCTGGGTCGATTTGACCGTGCCTCTCAATTCCTGCAACTCGATGCAGGATCAGAGTGGGTAAATTACGCGCTGCCGTCGCTACTGCTAAGGCAGGGAAAAATCGGCGAAGCCCGCGAGGCGTTGAAACGCATGCCCACAACCCCGCGCTATCATCGCAATCTGTTGGATGCCTGCCTGAACAACCCCAGCGAACTGGACCGGCTGGCACGCGAGGCGGAAACCAGTCCTCCCACTGAGGCCGATCCGGAGCTGAGCTATTACCAGGGAGCGATTTTTGCTTATTGCGGCAAAAAAGAAGCGGCGTTTCACATGCTGTCGCTTGCTATCGAGTTGAATTACTGCGCCTATTCCAATCTGCTTTCTGACCCGCTAATGCGGAGCCTGCATAGCGACCGGCGTTTTGATGAGATCCTGACCGCCGCCCATAGCTGTCAGCAGGCAGTACTGCCACCCAGCTGACCGGAGCTAACCTGCAAGCTTTAATCCAGTCCAAAATGGATAGCAGCAAGTTAAAATATTGCTACTTGTTACGTTCCACAGAAATCCCATAAACATGCTTAGACCGAATCGCAGGTGGAGGGAGTTTTATCGCTGGATGGTAGTTGCGGTGATTGCGCTCGCGGCACATCCGGTTACGTCCCAGGATCAGGGAATGGCGCCTCCCTGGAAGCCGTTGCCACAGGATAACGGCGCACCAGGCCTGCATGACATGCTGCGCCGGCTGGGCACGACTGCCCGGCTGATGCATGTGACGGCGCATCCGGATGACGAAGATGGCGGCATGCTGACGCTGGAGTCTCGCGGCAAGGGAACTAGCGGCGTGCTGATGACCCTGACGCGCGGCGAGGGTGGCCAGAACAAGATGGGCAGTAATCTGTTCGACGCCCTGGGCGTTCTGAGAACACTGGAGCTGACCGCTTCCGACCGATATTACGGCGTGCAGCAGCGTTTCAGCCGGGTGGCGGATTTCGGGTATTCGAAGAGCGCCGACGAGACGTTTCAGAAATGGGGCGGTCATGATATCGCCCTGGGCGACATGGTGCGTGTGATCCGCACGTTCCGTCCAGATGTGCTGGTTGCACGCTTTTCAGGAACGGAACGCGACGGTCATGGCCATCACCAGGCATCTTCGATCCTCGCCCGGGAAGCATTTCGCGCCGCAGCCGACCCGAACAGGTTTCCCGAGCAGATCAAAGAAGGCCTGCAGCCGTGGCAGACTAAAAAGCTTTACATCGGTCTGCTGTGCGGGTTTGGAGCTATGACATGCGCACCCGAGAATTACACGGTGAAACTGAATACCGGACGTGACAACCCTGATCTCGGAACGTCGTACATCCAATTCGCAATGCAGGGATTGCGGCATCAACTCTCGCAGGGTGCCGGGGCATGGACGGTTGATCCGGGAGATCGTTTTTCATTTTATAAGCTGGTCGATTCTGCTCTTCCGAATTATCAGGCGGATAAAGAACAGGATTTTTGGGATGGAATGGATACCACCCTGTCCGGTCTCGCCGCTCGGCTAGGCAGTGACGAGAAAGCCGTGCCGTTCTTACGCGACGCGCTGGCTGATGTATCCACCAAGATTCAGAAAGCTTCTGCGAGCGGCTCGGACCCTAATAAGTGCGCACGATTGCTCTATGGTTCTTTGGTCAAACTGGAAGCCGCAATTGCACGCGTCCGCCAGAGCGCG
>QHZY01000098.1 GCA_003224855.1 Acidobacteriota bacterium
GACTCTGAAAAAGCCGCGCGAAGGCGGCAGCTTTACCTTTGACGCCCGCATGCATGAACGGGGCGACAAGAAAGTTCTGGGGCATCGGATCAAAGAAAACGGAGAGAAGGAAGGGCTTGAGATACTGCACATTCTTGCGAGACATCCTTCCACCGCGAAGTTTATCTCGACCAAGCTGGCAGTTCGCTTCGTGTCTGACGATCCTCCGGCTGCGCTGGTGCAGCGGATGAGCGAGACGTTCCTGAAAAAGAATGGCGACATCCGGGAAGTGCTCAAGACCATGCTCGCGTCGCCGGAGTTCTGGAGTAGTGAGAGCTATCGCGCAAAGGTGAAAACGCCGCTGGAGTTTGTGGTCTCATCAGTGCGAGGCTGCGGGGCGGAGGTGACGGATGCCGCACCATTGGCTCGGCAACTGCAAAATCTGGGAATGCCGCTCTACGGAATGCAGCCACCGACAGGCTATTCGAGCAAAGCCGATGCCTGGGTAAATTCGGCCGCACTTCTGGGGCGCATGAACTTTGCGCTGGCATTTTCCGCCGGAAAAGTGAAAGGTATTCAGATCGAGGCTGAAAACGGGCCGGCCGACTCACAGGACGCATTGGCGATGCTGCAGAATAAGTTGTCGCTAGGGAACATCTCGCAGCAAACACACGACACGATTCTTACGCAACTGCAGAACGTGAACCGGCAGAAAGCAAGTGATAATGGGCATGAGGCCCAGGTGATCGAAGGGCTGCTGCTCGGCTCACCGGAGTTCCAGCGCCGCTAGGAGGATGCAATGGCGATTACCCGTCGAGTTTTTATTCGCAATAGCGGCCTGGCGGTTGTAGGCACGGCGGCGGTGCCTTCTTTTCTGACCCGCGCGGCTTTCGGCGCACCGGACCCGGGCCGGCGCAGCAAACGGCTGGTAATCATCTTCCAGCGCGGCGCCGCTGATGGCCTGAACATCGTGGTTCCACATAGTGAACCTGCGTACTACGCGATGCGTCCTTCGATCAACATCCCGCGCACGTCGGTGCTCGACCTTGATGGAATGTTCGGGCTTCATCCGGCGCTTGCTCCGCTCATGCCACTGTGGAAGCAACGGCATCTGGCGATGGTGCATGCAGCCGGTTCGCCTGATCCCACCCGCTCGCACTTCGATGCGCAGGACTTCATGGAGTCTGGAACGCCGGGACTGAAGACTACGTACGACGGATGGTTAAACCGGTCGCTGCATTCGCTGCCAAAATCGGGACAGGTGTCTGCATTCCGGGCAATCGCATTGGGGCCGTCGTTACCGCGAATTCTTTCAGGCAGCGAGCCGGCGATCGCAGTGAACAATTTGAGCGACTTTGGCCTGGGGGGAAAGAATTCGCCGGCCGCAACTACGTTTGAAGCAATGTACGCGAGCTCGTCCGACTCCATTCTGCACGGTACCGGGCAGGAAACCTTTGAAGCGATGAAGATGCTGAAAGCTGCGGATCCAGCGAAGTACAAACCGGCGGCTGGCGCGGAATATCCGCGCGGACGGTTCGGCGACAGCCTGCGCCAGCTGGCGCAACTGATCAAGGCCAACCTTGGCGTACAGGTTGCGTTCGCTGATATCGGAGGATGGGACCACCACGTGAACGAGGGCAACACACAAGGCCAACTGGCGAATGTGCTGCGGGATTTTGCCAGTGGATTGGCGGCCCTGTGGATCGATCTTGGAGATCTGGCCGAGGACACGGTCGTCGTCACTATGTCAGAGTTCGGACGCACTGCGCGCGAAAATGGAAATCGCGGCACCGATCACGGACACGCCAATGCAATGTTCATCATGGGCGGCCCGGTGAAAGGCGGCAGAGTGTACGGACATTGGCCGGGACTGGGGCAATCGCAACTGTATGAAGGACGCGATCTGGCGGTGACCACCGATTTCAGGCGGGTGCTGGGCGAAGCGGTGTATCAGCATCTCGGCAACCGAGCGCTCGAGCAGGTTTTTCCCGGGTTCGACGAATCATCGAACGGGTTCCTGCGTTATCTGGGCTGAGAAAAGCAACCGTCGAAGCTGCGCGATAGTCCAAGCCAGCGCGGCCAGCGCAATTCCCCAGATTGCGAAGCTTGTGTTTACCACCCAGGCGGGCGCATTGCCCGCGCGCCGCAACACGAACGGCAAAAAGTTCCAGCAGGTGATGTGAACGTAATCCCATGGATCTTCGACCATGGAATGATTGGTCAATCCCCAGGCTTCCATTTTGCCGAGCGCGAAAGCGACGATGTTTTTGAAACGCAGGGCGATGACCCAGGTGGGATGACCAAGCGTTTCCATTTGATAGATTTCGAGCGGGACCCAGAACATCAGTGATGCGATCTGGATGAGGAAGCTGATGGCGATCAACGCGAACCCGGCGGTCACCAGAGCGCGACTGAATGCTGCCCGGGGCCGCAACAGCAGCGGAACAGAAATGAAGGCGGCGAACTGAACGGCAGTTGAGACGTAACGGTCTCCCCAGGCGAAGTCGCCGCTCCAGACGGTGTAGGTGGCGTAAAAACTGATGTAGGCCAGCACCAGAAAGAATGCGGCCAGAACGTAAGCTTTTAGGGCGGGAGTAAAGTTTTTCCATCCCCGGATGACCAGCAGAATGGTAAGGATGATGAGAGGGTCGAAGAGAAAAATGGATTTCTCGGGAGTAATGAGAGGCCCAAGAAATCCGACGTGGAAGGGAGTCTCGAAAGGGTACTTTGCGGGAAGGGCGGGATCCTGCAAACGGTGTTCGATAGTGAAATATTTGACGTAAGTATCGAAGAACGTGCCGAAACGATGGAACTGGTAGAGCCGGTCGAGCAGCAGAAAGAAGCAGTAAACGGGGGCAGCGGTTTTCAGATATTGAAAGAGCCTGGCCCGGAACTGGAGTCGAGTTGCGCGTTCGAATACCAGAACGAATGTTAAGAAAAGAGCGACAGCAATTACATCGATTGCGGTGGTGAGTCGAGTAAGCAGATTCAGCCCGAGGGCGAGTGATCCGATCAGCAATGGCTGACGATGGGCGGTGCGAAGCCACTGATACTGGAAGGTGAAGCCGATCAGCGTCAAAAGAAAGATGTAGTTGTTCTCCATCATGTTCTGGGTGTAATGGAGATGAGTGGTGCAGGCCAATAATGCGAGCACGCCGGCAGCAGAGTGTGGGATTGAAAACGCCAGGGCACGCAAAAAACGAAAGCAGATGAAGGCGGTCAGGAGCGTTAAGAAAATGTTGACGGTGTAGCTGACGAAGATGTTTCGTACAGTGGGATCTGAGCCGCGATAGCTTTTGAAGATTGGGAGATTCTCGATCCAGGTGCCGGGCAGATCTGCGGGCAACAAAAGAAGAGGCTGGCCGATGCCGTACCAATCGTAGAGTTTTCCGCCGCGACCGTGGACTCCGAATTCGGGGTATTCCTGTGGGAAGACGGGCGGCTCAGATGTCCAAAACGAGTGCGCGGTCTGGAGCCGGTGCATGGTATCGGCGGAACCGAGTTCTCCCGACTGCACGACGAAGGCGAGCAGCGCGGCTGCAATCAGGAGCAGAGGCAGAGAGTTGCGGGAAGACTTCGCCTCAATCTCGCTCAGGAGGACACCTCTGTCAATGCATTCTCCGGCTGGCCGGAACCGGCAGGCTGAATGCGGCTGCATGAAAGCGAGAAGCGGCAGCGGTTGAGATTCAGCTCACGCATCAACTCGACATGTTCGCGAAAGCTGTGGACAAGAGGCCTCAATCGGGCTGAATTCGCTCTCGTAGTATACGCACGAGTAAGCGACCAGGGTCTGAATTAAGGCTCGAACAGTTACTGCGCCGTGTTCGGGCAGGCGAAGTATGGCGTGCTGTGGCCCACGCTGAAATTGTTGATCACTGATTCCTGGTTCAGTACCCAGTTACCGCTCTGATTGGTGTAGTACTTCCAGTCGTAAAGGCCGATGCCTTTTCCCAGGGCGAAGACTTCCATGTAGCCGCAGCTGGAGTAGCTTGCGTCACAAGCGTATTTGTAGGTGAGGTAACGGGTGGTAACGGTCCCCAGATTGCCGCCGGCATTTACATTGGTGGGCTTAGAAATTGCGTTGGAAACGTAGCTCAGATTGGCGGTCTGATAGGGCTGGCAGCTGGCATAGAAACTATATGCCGACTGCGCAGGCGTGATCTGAATAGCAGCACCTGCACCATGACTGGAAACGCAACGCGGCGAGATGGGCATGTCGTTCACCTGCCGCTTGAAGGTAGTTGGATCGACCCACTTGAGTTCGGTAGCGCGGTGGTAAACAAATTTCTGGTCGAAGGTATTGACGTCCCAGGGATAGCCATTGGCGCTCTTTACCCAGAGAAAAGTCCCGTTGGCGGCGAAAGCGGTGCCGAGATCAGGATCGATTGAGCTGTAAATGGGATTGGCATTGCCCGGGCCCATGTAATGATCACTGCGATTGGGATAAGACATGACGAAGTAGCTGAGCATATCTTCCGAGTTTTTGGGGCAGCGGAATGATTGCGCCGCACTGAACACGGGAAGGCACATGACGAGCAGCAAAAGCGACTGCTTCACTGAAAACTCCTAAGTTGATTTAGGTGCGAGCGCGGGAGAGTTGCTGTTATTAGGCATTCTACTCGCAAAAAAATCAGTTCGATGGGCAACAATGCTGAATTTTTTTTTCAGGCACTGAGAAGAGCAGACGCTATGAGGTGTTTACCCCAGGACGCTGTCATCGAGCCTTTTCTTTCCCCAATCAGCGGCCGCCTGGAGGAAGGCCAGAACCAGCGGATGGGGGTGGCCGGGCTTGGAGCTCAACTGGGGCTGGAACAGAGTAGCGATGAAGAAGCGATGGGTGGGTGATTCAATGGCGCGGATCTCGCCATTTGGGCCGCGTGCGACGACGGGAAAACCGGCTTCCATGGCGGCCCATTCATATTCGGGATTGACTTCGAAGTTGCAGAAAAACTCTTCGGTGACGCTTTCCTGTGAATAGAAGGTGTGGAGATATGACCCGGGACGGAGGCGAATTTCGGGTATGGGGCCGGATAGCTTCGGCTTCTTGCCGTGATTCGGGACGGCGCAGGCCACAGGATAAATAATGATGTGCTGCGAACCGGAGTTGTTCTCGGCGGTATCGGCATCCGCTATGCCGAGCACGTTCCTGGCACATTCGATCAAAGTGTACTGGAAGCCGCCGCAGGTTCCGATGAAGGGCCAGTCACGACGGCGAGCGATTTCGATTCCTTTGAGCATGCCGTCGAAACTTTTGTAGGGGCTACCGGGCGCTGCCCAGATTCCATCGAAGGCCTCGAGGCGCTTTTCGGAATCAGCAGAAGTGAGTGAGGGCGTGGGGAGCCATTCGGATTCAACGGTGCAGCCCAACTGTTGTGCGGCGTGGTCCAGGGACTTCCCCACCGCAGGCAGGTTCGGTGCTTTGGGATCGAAGTCTCCCAGGATTCCAATGCGAACGGAATCGGCCACTAAAGTATTTTACTGGACGACAGCGAATGCGAGAGGGTGGCGGTATTGAGTACGCTGATGACCGCCGTTTAGAGCCAGCCGAGTTCCACGGCGAGAAGATAAAAGCAGGTCAGGGTAAGCGCGGGACCGCCGCACATCATCAAGCCGATTTTCCAGGTGACAGGTTCAATGACTTCACCCTCAATACCGGGGTGCGCAGGTTCGGCCTTTGCTGGTGCAGCACCGGCCGCAGAGTGAATCGAGGGCGAAGCTGCCCATGCGGACGGGCTCGGCATCCCGGCCCTGGAGAGCGCGGCAGCGATTCTGGCCTGGGAGGTCATTTCGATCGAACTGGAGGGGGTTGCAGCCAGCGGCGAAAGCTGGATAACTTCTGGCGGGCCGGCTGACTGGTGCTGAGCTGCCTCGCCTGAAAGCGATGTGCTCAGGATGGCTGGCCTGCGGCGCAGCAGGAGAAGGCCGCGACCAAAGAAATAAAGTCCGGCCGCGGCCCCCAATGCAAGCGCGAACAGTTTCCTGCCTGAAAAGAAAAACAGCAACACGACAAGTGGCATGGCCGTATCGGACTGCCATCAGCATAGCGAGGATATGTTGCAGGCCTGCTGCTAAAGCGCACGGCAACGCTTACGTCGGTAACTAACGGGCCATGACGGCCCGCTCGCGAAGTATTTCCTGGAGGGCATCCATGGCGGTATCGAGTTCTGCGTCGGTGTTATAGAAGTGCGGCGACATACGGACACCGGCTTTGGGACGCCAATCGACGAGAATGTCGCGATTCAGCAGTTCCCGGGAGACCTCTTCGGGAACATCGATGGAAACTGTGCCGCCACGCTGTTCTGGATTCCGCGGAGTGTTGACATGCAATTGCTGCTTCTCTGCGAGTTCGATGAGACGCGCAGTCTGCATTTGTGATTTGCGGCGGATTTTCGAAATTCCGACTTCCGAGATGATCTTCAATCCGGGGCGCGCTGCTTCAAGCGACGGAATGTGGGGTGTCCCATTCATAAACCGGAAGGGAGGCTCGGCATAGCGGGTGGCCCCGATCTCGAAGGCAAAGGGATTTACGTGGGCGCTCCATCCGGTGAAGCGGGGGTTGAGTTTGGCTGCGAGGTCAGGGCGTACATAGAGGTAGGCGACACCAGGGCCCCCACACAGCCATTTAAGAACGCCGCCGCAAGCGAAGTCGGCGTTCAAGGCCTGGACATCGACCGGAACGGTGCCGAGCGACTGAAAGGTATCAAGCACGACCAGCGCGCCGACGCGATGCGCTTTCTCGATGATGGCGGCGGCATCCTGAATGAAGGCGCTGCGGAATATTACATGGGAGATGGGGACGAGGAGAGTTTCCTGGTCGATGGCGTCGAGAAGCCGCTGAAGCGGAACGGTGATGCCGTCATCCGTTTTCACCATGTGCACGCGAGCCCCGACGGCGCGCTGCGCTTCCCAGAAATACATGACCGACGGGAAGTTCATGTCGCTGTAAACGACCTTGTTGCGCTTGCCGGAAAAATCGAAACAGGAAGCGACGACGGCCTGGCAGGTGGTGACGTTCTGGTGCGTAGAAACCGAATTTCTGGGCGCGTTCATCAAGCTGCCGATCTCATCACCAACTTCGGCGGCGAGCATCCACCATTTTTCTTCCCAGGCGCGAACGCCACGGGTGGCCCAAGTATCGGCATATCCCTTCATGGCGTCGTAGACGCCGATGGGCATGGCGCCGAGCGAGTTGCTGATGAGGTAGGTGGTTGACTGAAGAATGGGAAATTGCGAACGATATTGGAGCAGGTCGTCGCTCATCAATCTATTGTACGTTTGTCTCTTTGTTTCTTGAGCAGAAAGTAGGCCGCCGTCAGCACGATCATGAACACGGCGCCGCTGACCAGAGCCACACGGGAATTGGTTTCAAAGATAGCGGCGATGATCATGACAAAGCCAACGATCGATCCCCAGGTACCGAGGGGGGAACGAAAAGGAAGCGCCTGGATTTCTGCGCGGGTGCGCCTGCGCCGGAACCAAACGTGGGCGGCAAGTGAAACAAGCCAGGAAAGCAGCATGCCAACCAGAACAGCGCCGAGAATGGAGACGAAGGCAGACCTGGGCGCCCAGTTTTCAAGTACCAGAGCCACAATGATTCCATAAGAAGAACCGAGCAGGGCCCAGCGAGGAGAACCCGCGGAATTGAGCTTGCCGAAGATAGAAGGAGCCCATCCGGTGCGAGCGAGGGAGAACAGCATCCTGCCGGAGACATAGAGCGCGGCATTGGCGCCGGAGAGCGCAGCGCTGAGAACGACGAAGTTCATGATGTTCGCTGCGCCCGGGATGTTGACATCTCGGAAAACGGTGACGAACGGGCTCTCGGCTACGCCGGCACGGTTCCAGGGCATCACGCCCACTAACACGATTATCGCGCCCAGGTAGACCACGGCCAGAGTGGCGAAGGTCATGAGGATGGCGCGGGGAATTTCTCGCGGATCGCGCGACTCACCGGTAGTGATGGCTACCATCTCAATGCCGCCGAAAGTGTAAATCGCGAATCCGAGCGCGAGCAGGGGTGCGAGCGGGCCGTTCGGCAGAAAGCCGCCATGGCTGGTGTACTGGGGCGCAACTTTGCCGGTGAAAAGAAGACTGGCGCCGAGCAGAATGAAGGCAAGGATGGTGACAACCTTGATCATCGCGAACCAGTACTCAAATGCACCGTAGTGACCGACGCTCCAGTTGTTAATCAGCAGAAGGACGGCCGAGAAAAGCGCGATCCAGAACAGCGCGGGAACCTGCGGCAGCCAGTGACGCATGTAAGTAGCGGCAGCAATCAGTTCAGCGCCAATGGAAGTTGCGATGGCGACCCAGTATCCGGCGCGGGCGATGAAGCCCGCCCATTCATTCAGATAGATGTCGCCGTAAACGCCGAATGAACCAGCAGCAGGATGGAGGCTGGCGAGTTCGCCGAGCGCCATGGTCACAGTGAAGTTGATGAACGCGGCGAGGAAATAACTGAGAATCACGCCGGGGCCGGCGATCTCCATGGAAGCGGCCGAGCCGAGCAGCAGACCGGTACCGATTGATCCGCCTACAGCGACCATAGCCATTTGACCGGCGCTCAACTGATGGCGAAGTCCGTCTTCCTGGTGGGATGGCTGAGGCGCGGCAGACATGCGGCACGTATACCAGAAAGCGAAGGCTTTCTCCAAAGCAGCCGGCGGGTGGGTAGTGGGCTGTTTTGAAATTACGCGTCTGACAAATGCGTTCTCAAAGAAGTTCGAGAATCACTGCCATATGGCTATCTACCATGTCTACTATAACTTCTGCCGTGTGCACCAAACGCTGAGGCTGACGCCCGCGATGGAAGCCGGATTGACAGACCACGTTTGGACCGTTCCAGAACTCGTTG
>QHZY01000239.1 GCA_003224855.1 Acidobacteriota bacterium
AGAATCGGACCCAAGAATGAGGGAGCGATCCTGAACGACACGACCGTGAGCGAAGCGGCTGGCCTTCACCCCAAACTACCCGCCGATTGTGCGCCCTGGTTCTCGCATTGTCAACCAAGTAAACAGCAAAGAAGCCCGATTAAATCGGGCTTTCTTGCCATCCACCACGCCAATCGACGACCCAAATCTCCTGAAAAACCCGGGTCCTAAGAACGCAAGACCCGTGACGCGACCTCCTCGCCTTGTTCCCGGGGAGCAAGCACCGCGCCAGTTCAAGGCCAGCAAGTACAAATTTCGGGATCCTGGCGGGTTACCTACTTGCCTCTGCCTCCGGCGCTCCACCTTGACCGGGCGGGGAACCCCGTTCGCCTCCCGTGACCCGTGGCGAGTCGCCAGCCCGATCACCACAGCTAAACACGAAGGGGGGTTTATAAACTCTATGTGGAACGACATTCCCATGGACGAACTGAAAGAGCTCATGGATGAGATCACCCATCCTGACGAAGCAGAACTGGAGCGCTGGCTCGAGAACCGGTTCTCGTAAATTCACAAAGAGAGCGGGAGTTAGCGACTCCCGCTCTCTTTTTTCTGCTAGAACAATCTGAAAATCTATATCGTTCAGCGCGCGCTTATCTCAGAACAGATAGCACTCTACCAACCCACAGACGGTGCCGAAACGGGAAGACATAGAGCCCTGAATTGAAAAGGCAGATGGCGACGCCTACAACAGTGAGCAAACCACGAGATATGTTCGGGTAGACAAGCGCGTGAAGATAATACAGCAAGAATCTGCCCTGATACGGTGGAAGTGCGGCTTTCGTCTTCAGCCAATTTTCTGCCTAAGTTAGCGGGCAGGTCCAGGGCAGGAGTTCGATGAGCATGCCCCCATGAGGGAGGCAAGGTGAACCCAGCGCAACGGCGCCGCACGAATGCGGCGCGAAATATAACCCAGAGAATGAAGAACAGATGCGGTAGAAGGAGTGCATCTGCCAGTACGGAATACACGTCACACTCTCTATGCCGCCTTCTTCAATTTGGCCCAGCGTGCACGTTGCGCCGCAGCAATTTTGCGTCGCGCGGCAATGGACATCACTCGTCCGCCGGCCTTAGCGGCAACTCGTCCGGACTTCTTCGCTTTCAACTTGGCCCATCGCGCCCGCTGTGCTGCGGCAATCCGACTTCGCGCTGCGGTAGATAACGGCCGACGTGAGCCATTACTTCCAGACGTGCTGCCGTCCAGGCTACCGTTCAACTGCGCAAGAGCAGCAATAGCCTGCTCAATTCGACTCCGTTCTTCCTGCAGCTGCTTCAATACTACGGCGACTTCCGCCATCATTTCCTCCTCAAGTTATTTTTGAATGCGGGACTAATAGTACCCGACATAAGAACCTTTGGCTACTCTGTGCCGGGTGCGTTCTGGGCCGAACTTATTGCTTTTAGCTCTGGAGATCAGCGCGAGTTCGCATTTCCGTAGACAGTTCAACCCCTCGTGCGTCGGATCTCCCACAAAAGGGAAGGGATGTCGCTTACAACCCCGAGGTGTTGAGAGCGGGTATTTTCCAGGGCAATGCGGATTAGGAGTCCCGGCCCATAACGGTTAACAGCGAGTCCAGGCGAAAACCACCCCAGAGCGCGAAATGGCACTCTTTCAGGAATGCGTGCACTCGTGTGCGCACATTGTGCTTGATACAGCCGACATTGCTAGAATGACACTGGTCCCAGAACACGTAGCACTGAGATCCCGAGCCATTCACGTGAAAAGTACCAAGTCGATCGATGTTTTCCTCCTGCTAAGCTTCAGTTCTGGAGATCCATCCTTCGCCGAGAGGCATGTATGAGCACTGAATGCAATCGCATCGCTGATCTATTAGCTTCTACGGTCAACGGAGAAGCGTGGTATGGAGATTCGATACAAGAGATTCTTGAGGACGTGACGGCCAAGAAGGCGCGTGGTTGAAAGGATAAAAGGTTTTACTGATGAGCGGCTCGAGGCCATCGTTCCAGGTAGAAGGTACAACTTCTACCGGTTATTTCAGAGCACAATTCAGCATGCGGTCTATCATGCCGGCCAGATCGCATTGCTGAAGAAAATGCCTCTGAATGATTGACGCAACATAGATCACGGAGCGCAAGGATTATGTGACTGGCGGTTTAATGCACATCAGGGGCTTCATCGGAGGCACGCCGACAGGCAAGCTCGATCGGCGCTGCAGATCTCCAATCCGGGCGGCCCGATCTTTATCCAGTGTTTAATTCAGCACGGTACAGCCATACTGACGCGGCTGCCTGCAATCGAGACCTCCTCGACCGCAGAGAACATTTCCATCGCCGCGGCATTAAGGGTCCAGATTCGAACTGTGGGAAACGTGCGGTTCAGAAACACTATAGACGCGTCTTCGACAGAGCGTTCGTCGTTATTGAATGACTGTGGCAAGCAAAGAAGGATCTGAGTGAACTGTCGGTAACCCGAAAACTACCGGCTCAGTTTGTGATTATGGATTTTGAGCAGACACGAGGCATACCAGATGTTGCTCTAGCATGCACAGATGAGAAGAGACGAATTAGAAATGGGAATTTCGATTCGCAATTCGTCTCAAGCCTCTTATGAAATGGTAGCAGTAGCAGCCACGCCTCGAAATCAGCGTACACGGGAAATATGCACCAGCAATCAACCGGCAAATTCTGCCACTGCATGAAGAGATCAAGAAGGGCCGCGGTAATCCCAAGCTCGTAACTTGTGATCTGCTGGGCCTAATTAGCGAAGATGTCTGGTCCTGCGCCTCACTGCAAAGAACTAGGAATATGCGGCCCTCGGCGGCGTTCGGTAGCCCGCAACCAATGGGAGGCGAGGCTAAGCGCGGCAACGAGGACCGCTTTCAGCCTTAAGATATAAATTTTAACTGTGAAAACATAGCGTCATGAAACGCCAGATTACCTGGACGTTCGCTCCTGGCCTGTAACCTGTTTACTCTCAGAAAACCAACGAGAGCCGAATGTGTACAATCACTCAACGAGATTGCGAGTACCGGCCTTGAAGCGCCGCCGGCATCCTCTCCGACCCACGATTAGAGCCCGGATCTGCGGCGAGCGGATCCTTTATAATCCACAATTCTTTGGGAAGAATTTCGGCCAAATAAACATTTCGCCGACCGCCTGCTTCCTCTCGCGGTACTATTTGTTATCTATCGTCATTTGTTCCGTGGTATAAGGATCGGATTCCGTCAAAGAGCGAGTCAGTCCACATGTCCGATCCCAGCCCTGGGGATGAATTCAAACCCGGCGAGAAATGTGGCCGTTCGGGTATTTATCGAGCCGTGCATGACTGCAATCACTCACAAAGCCACGAGGTAACGAGCGTGTACGGCAAGCCATTTCCGCCATGCAATCATTGCGGCCACCGTGTTCGCTTCGTACTTGTTCGGGGAGCCCTTCACATCGACTCACATGAACATTTCGCCAAGGCTAATTGATTGCCCTTGCTGAAGGTTGCGGGTGCCCACTTCCTCTCTTTTTGGCTTAACATTATTATGAGGCGGCCATATACTCGTGGTGCGACATACCCACTGTGTGCTGCGCCGCCGAAGGCGGAGCTTAAGAGATCTCATTGCAACTTACAATAGGTAGTCAGGTCTGCCGAGATCTTCATCGCAGCACCCTCGAAATTCGGCATCGAGTGTCCGGAATTGACAACGCATTCGCTGCTTCTCTTTGTGGCTAACGACTGTGACCACTGGTATGCCTCAGGAACCGCTGCAGTCAAATCATTATCTCCAAATAATTGATGTACATCGGTATTAGGAAAAGCCAGCAGGGCGTCGCTACCCGATAACACGCTATCGTGCACGAAGGTGGGTGCATCATTATCGCTACCTTGGCTGCAAAGGGAAGTGGAGTAAGTGGTATCCACTATCGTTTTCACGTCCGCCTCGTAGCATTGGGGGATTGCGCTTGCATTGCAGGGACCTTGAACTGCCGGCTGATGGCACAAGCAACCGTTGTCTATTCGAGCTAGGGGAGGTCCAGCGGCGGGCTCAATCATGGAAAACAAAGCTGCCATGCCGGAGTGGGAGAGAGAAAACGCAAGGGCAGTAGATCCGGCGCTCTCCCCGTGCCCGCAAAAAGGAGCCGCTGCACCCGACATATGGACGTTGTCGTATATCCATCGAAATGCGGTTGCAACCCGGCAGGCCAGGGCTCGCGCGCCACCCGGGCCAGTCAGCCATCCCAAAGACTCATCCGGAAATGAAATCTGAACAGCGGTGTAACCATGTTGTACGACCGCGCTTATGATGCTCGTTCCGAACGTATATCCCTCGTAAAATACGTTTGCTCCTCCGCCACCTATAAAAACAATGGTTCCCGAAGCTTTGCTGGATGGCGCACTCGCCTTGACCTCGGCGTGAATATCATTGATCTTTGGACAAGACACGTTTAACGAATAGCATGCCATTCCTGATGGGTCGCCCGGAGCACAAGTTTCGGACTGCGCCGCCACCGTCCCTAGAGGATCGGGACTACCACTTTCTACAATGAGCATCGTTGAGCCAGTCACGCCGGAACTGTTTGCGCTGATGTTCGTGGTCCCGTCCCCAATGCCGGTCGCAACCCCGCCGGCGCTGATTATGGCAACACTAGGACGAGAAGCAGACCACGATAGGCCAGCAGTGAGATCTTTGCTCGATCCATCGCTGAACTGGCCTCTAGCACTGAAAACCTGAGATGACCCTGAAGCGATCGTCTGATCAGATGGGCTTACTGTAATACTTTGAAGTGTAGACGATGGGGTAACGCCACCGCCGCCACAGGCTATTGTTGCAGCCATTAGGAGAGCGGCCGCAAGCACGAAGGGCCGCTTGATGATCATGACAGCCACTAGGTCCCTGACGGGGCGGAGTATATCTCAGAGGTGTCCTGCGAGCAAGACCGCTATCCAATGGCGAACACCTTCGCTGGCGGACGTCTGAATCGCGAAGGAATCTACCGCCATCTGGGTTTTCCCGATCATGTTTTGCGAGCTGGCCATTATGCTGTGGCTCATGGGTGCCAAAAAGAGCAAGCCGCCGCGTCATCATCGGCGACATGTTAGTCCCATGTCAGCTCAACATCGGCCAATATCGCGGGCATTCGAGAGTGTTCACCCCATACTGCGTACGACCTTAGTCATGTTAAGATTGCGGCTTCGACCCGCAATCGGTCGGTACTGATCAAATGCGTTGCCTTGAGCAAAAGCATGACATCCTAGACTCTAAAAAGTAGCCGGTTCACTCTTGAGAAGGCACCTTTCGTAATGTGCTCGTGTGCCCGGTCCGTAAGATACTGACTTGGCAATGACCTGCCTGCCCCAGCTTTACCCCAATCGTCGGGCACCACGATTTCATCTGACCAAGTCCGCTACTGCTATCGTTGAACTCCAGGACGGCGGGCGGAGGATAGGCGAGATGCTGATCATTTCTCGGGCAGGTGGCGTGCTGAGCTTATCTGAA
>QHZY01000099.1 GCA_003224855.1 Acidobacteriota bacterium
CTCAAAGATGAAGCCCGCCACTGTACCCTCTGCAGCTTCAATCGCGCGGTCGAGTTCCATCGCATACTCCCGCCCGCAATTCCGGCAACCATCGGTACAGTCGTATTTGCAGCGATAGCAATACGGAATTCCAACATGCGCCCATTCGCGTACCATCGGCAAGTACATTTCGCGCCGGCGTTTATTACCGGAAACTGAAAGCGCGCCCAGGGTTGAGCCGTGATAACTCTGGGTGCGACTCAGAACTTGATGCCGCCGTGGTTGGCCGATCTCCACCTGATATTGCCGTGACAGCTTGAGCGCGGTCTCGATCGCTTCCGATCCTCCTGAAGTGAAATAGACTGCACCCCCCTCAAAATTCGGGCCGGCAAATTTCAGGAGCTCTTGCGCATATTCTTCCCCCACCGGGGTGGTGAACTGGCTGCTGTGGACGAATGGGATTTTTCTGGCCTGTGCGGCCATAGCGTCCACGACATCACGCACTCCGTGACCGATGAAATTCACAGCCGCAGAGCCGGAAAAGTCGAGATACTGCTTCCCCCGCGAGTCCCAGATGTACACGCCCTCTCCGCGCACCGCAGGAGGGAACGCCTTGCGGAAAGAACGGCGCAGCAAGGCTGAGCGGAAAGTGTCCTGAACCGCGGCAGAATCGGTCACGCTCGGATTATGGCGTCAGCCGATGAGCACTGTCAAAACCTAGTGCAAGCCGTCAACCACCCAGAGATCAGAGAGCACCCGATAATAAGAATAGATATACGACTTTTCATCAGCGCTGAAGCGAAAGCCGCGCAGCTCAAGAATTCCCGCGGGGTCCCCGGGCGCAATGGTGTAGAGTTCCCGCTCTTTGCCGCTGGCATCAATGCGAAGGATGGTGGCTGGAATTCCCGGACGCTGCACCAGGATGCTCTGATCGGATTCCATTCGGAGCACCACGTCGTCCGGCTGAATCTTCGCGGGCAACGGCTTGGGATTACCACCGGTATCCATGCCGCACGAAAATGCTGCAGCGAATCGTGTGTGAGTCGGCGCGGCTGGCCGGCCCCCACCGGCAACATGTCAATCTGCGACATCGACTCATTGCTGGTTACCGCCAGCCATTTTCCATCAGGCGAAAGCGATCCGCCAGTACCGTCTGCGAGGCGAACTGCCGGCGATCCATCGGTGTTACGCATGAACACGCCATTCTTCGCGCCAACCGCTTCACCGCTCTCCGAGAAGATCGCAATTTTGCCGTCCGGAGAAAGATCGTTTGTAGCAGACCAATCGAACCAGGAGAGATTGCGTTCGGCTTTCTCGCCCGGCGCCATTCCTATAAAGCCGTATTGGGTATTGTCCTGCCCCAGAAGAGCACGTCCTTCGCTTCCAACATCGTGCAGGGTGAGAGTGCCGGGAACGCGCAATAGGATGCGTTCTTTTCCTGAGCGGTCGATCGCGTACAGCGCGCGCGCAGCGCCTCCAGGCGATGCCGTGAACCAGACTTCTTTATCACCCGGTGACCAGGCCACGCCCTGTACGGTAGTAAAAAATGAAGAATAAAAGCGCCGATTACCCTTGCGATCAATCACCACCAGGCGGCCGTCATCTCCGGTCGGAAGGTGATCGAGGAAAGCTAACAGGTTTCCATCGTGAGAAAAGCGGATGTGACTCACCCAGCCCTGGGGCTCATAGATCACGTGTCCTACTGGAAATTCGATGTGATTCGGACGGCCCGCTACGTTCCCCTGTATGACTGCGAGATCGTTGCCCTCCGGGGTCCAGTCGGCGCCCTGGACGTTATCTAATACTTCGCGTGCGGCGCTGCCGGCTAACGGGAGTCGAGCGAGTGTGCCGCTTTGCAAAAACGCGCCAAAAGGACGAGCGTGCAGAAGAACCGCCATTTCCCCGGAACGTGAGATGGCCGCCAGCTGAGTGTCCTGCAGATCAAAGGGTCTGGAATCTGTGCTGTCGAAACGAGTGGTGAATAACGTTACCGGCTTGCCTTCGAGCGCGGCGCCATAAACGATCGCCTGTCCATCCGGAGCGAAGCGCGCTTGCATAATCGTGCCGCGCCGGAATGTCAGCCGGTGAAACGTCGGCGCAGCAATGTGGCCGCGCATGCCAAGAAAATAAGCAGATGCGCAAGCGGCTAAAAACAATACTCCCACCAGGGCGGGAACCAGCCATTGGCGCTTTCGCGAGACGGTGACCGTGCGTAAGCCGCCTTTGCTGATAGCGGAAGTTTCGGTGAGTGACTCAAGATTGAAGGCCACATCACCAGCGGACTGGAAACGTTGGGTTGGACTCTTCTCCAGGCAATGATTAACGACGCGCTCCAGACCGGGCGGCACATTGCGGCCGGTTTCGGAAAGCTCCGGCGGGTCTTCCTTCAGAATCGCGCTCATGGTGTCAGCCGGAGTTTCTCCATGAAATGCCCGTTTGCCCGAGAGCATCTCGTAAAGAATCGCGCCGAATGCGAAGAGATCAGAGCGGTGGTCGGCGGCTTTGCCTCGCACCTGTTCCGGCGACATGTAGCCGACCGTGCCCATCACAACCCCGGCATCGGTTGCGACCTGCACGGTCGGAGCCTCGCCGGAAGCCGATCCTTCCTCGGGGTGAATCAGCTTCGCAAGTCCGAAATCCAGAATCTTCACCCGGCCGTCGTTGGTGATGAAGAGATTTTCGGGCTTCAGGTCACGATGGACGATGCCCTTATCGTGCGCGGCAGTCAGTCCACGCGCGATCTGCATTGCATAGTCAATCGCCTTGCGGATGCTTAGCGGTCCGCTGCGCAAACGATCGCGCAAGGTTTCGCCTTCCAGCAGCTCCGAGACAACGTAAGGCGCATCCCCTGATTCGCCAATATCGTAAATAGCCAGGATGTTGGGATGGTTCAGTGCAGCAGCAGCGCGCGCTTCCTGCGCGAACCGCTGCAGGCGGTCGGCATCAGCTGAAAAAGACGCGGGCAATACCTTGATGGCTACCTCGCGCCCCAACCGCGGGTCGCGCGCCCGGTAGACGACTCCCATACCGCCGGCGCCGATCTGATCAAGGATCTCGTATGGCCCGATTTTGCGCGCTGCTGTTAGCGCCATGGTGCTGAATTATACCTTTGCAGCCGGAGACCCGGGTCTGCCCCCCATGGGCCGGTTAGAGGACCTAGCCTAGGTACCAATCCGCGCATCAGGTGCGCCAGTTTGTGCATGTAGAATCGCCGTGGATGTCGACTTCTGTGGGCGCTTCCGCAAGCAACGCTCGTTCCGGGTGGAAGCGATTGTTGCGCGTGTTTCGCCCCTCTCATCAGCATACGGCTTACTCTGCAACCCTGCTGCTGATGTCGACCATCATGCTGTCGCGAATCATCGGCTATCTGCGCGAAGCGTATATCGCGTGGGCATTCGGCGTCACTCCCGCAACCGACGCTTACAACGCGGGATTCACCATTCCTGACTGGCTCAACTACATCGTCGCGGGCGGCACTGCATCCATCACCTTCGTCTCGATCTATACACGCTTCATGGCGCAGGGCCGGAAAGAAGATGCCCAGAAGACTTTTTCGGCCATTATCACCGTGATGACGGCAGTGCTGATCGCAGGCATAACAATTGCCGAAATATTTACTCCCCAGATCAGCCGCCACATGTTCAGCGGATTCTCTCCCGAGCAGCAGGTATTGTGTGTGCACCTTACGCGTATCCTGCTGCCGGCGCAGATTTTCTTCTATGTCGGTGGCGTGGTATCCGCGATTCTGTTGTCGCAACGCATGTTTCTGATTCCCGCGCTCGGCCCGTTGCTCTACAACATCCCCATCATTCTGGGCGGGCTGTTGTTCTCCCGGCGTCTGGGAATCTCATCTCTCGCATACGGAGCTCTGGCGGGAAGTTTTCTCGGGCCATTTCTTATTAATGTGATTGGGGCGGCGCGGATTGGCACTACTTACCGAATCTCGTTTGACGTTAAAAATCCCGCCTTCCGCGAGTGGGTGCGCCTTTCAATTCCTCTGATGCTGGGGGTTTCGCTGGTGAGCGCTGATGACTGGATCTTGCGCTATTTCGCCTCCGGCGCCGTAGGAGCCATCACCCGGCTGAATTATGCCAAGCGGCTGTTTGCGGTGCCCATCGCCGTTCTGGGCCAGGCCGCGAGCCAGGCCTCGCTCCCATTCTTTGCCAGGCTCTTTGGTGAAAACAGGCTGGACGAATTCGCGGAAAACGTCAACGCCTCGGTTTACCGCATTGTTGCAGCGTCACTCCTGGCGTCCAGCTGGATGATGGCCGCATCACTTCCGCTGATCGATCTGGTGTATCGCCGGGGCCATTTTCAGTTCGCTGATTCGCGCCAGACTGCCCTCTATTTCTTCTGGTTCTCTCTTTCACTGGTGTTCTGGTCGGCGCAAGCGGTTTATGCACGCGCGTTCTACGCGGCGGGGAACACGCTCACCCCCATGGTCGCGACCACCATCATCACCATCGCTTCCATCCCGGTGTACTCGATGCTGTATCGAAGCTTATCGACCATGGGCCTCGCGATCGCCTCCGGAATCGGCATCATGGCAAACGCGGTGGCGTTGGCCTGGCTGCTCGATCGCCGGAAGCTGGCCCCTGCATTCCATCTGCCGTGGAATGAGATTGGGAAGGCGGCGCTGATTGCGGTAGTAGCCGGATCCCTGGCAGCGGGCGTTTCGCGAGGCATGCTGGCCCATCCCAGCCGCGCTGGCGACCTGAAGGCGATTGGACTGATCACGCTGACCTGGTCCGCCGCCGTGGCTGCCGGCCTATGGATCACGCAGTCAACTCTGCTGCGCGATCTGCGACGCCGAACCTAAGCCGTCCGCTCACTCCTTTGCAGCAAACGCAAATTCCGCCGTGCATCCTGCAAAATTTATTTTCGAGTGCCCAGGTGTCGATGCGAGGCAAGCCTTACACGAGTTGACGGGCGTGTCTGTTTTTCAGCGAACCTCATTTATCCACACTGCTACGCCCGTTCACTACCTGGAAGCTGCGCACCACGCGGTAGCACTCGCAGGCGGCATCCTCCAGTTTTTTGCGGTCTACTACTTTGACCACACCGCGAAGATTCTCGATCATCCCGGACCTTTGCAGCATTCCTGCAGCCAGGCTCACACTGGGGCGCCCCGAGCCGAGCATTTGCGCCAGGAATTCATGCGTGACCGGTAGAATTTCCGAATCGATGCGGTCGTGGCACATCAGAAGCCAGCGCGCCAGCCGCTGATCGATCTCATGGAGCCGGTTGCAGGCGGCTATCTGCGCAATCTGCAGGCCTTGTATCAGTACATATTTGTGAAGAAGCTGCCGGAGTTCCGGGGTCGACATGATTAGCTCTGAAAAGAGTTCTCCCCGAATCTTAAATCCGTGGCCGGCAATCTGCATGATGGCGCGGTATGGGCCACGTATTACTCCGGCAAGTAGCGGAGTGCCCACCAGACCTTCGCGGCCAACGATTGAAATTTCGACGCTGCGCCCGTCGCTGGTCAATACCACCAGCGAAGCCATTCCGGCGGTCAGAAAATAAACATCTTCGATCTTGTGACCGGCTTCATGGAGAATTTCCCGCTGCGGCAGTTCAAGCTGCTCAAGATGGGGGCGCAGCAGATGCAACTCCCTTAGGGGAATTGCGGCCAGGAGATGATTCTCGACAGGTGAGCCTGGGAGCTCAGATCGTGCGGTTCGCACAGCTTCCGCAACACGGTCTCTTTCACTGCGCGTCTTTTTTTGCTCCACAAAGCTCCATTGCAGTCGTGCCAAAGGCATGTGGACGAAGCTCGCGTAGGCTATTTTGTTCGGAAAGTCTTGTCTGTTCGTCAACGAACGCAGGCAGGGCGTACTTACGCAACCACAGAGCGGAAAATCAGATTACTTTAAGCCAAGACCGCCGTTGAAATTCTGAATTACGTTGTAACACTCGCACGAAGCTTCTTCCAATCGCTTCCGGTCAATGATTCTGATGCTTCCACGCGAATTCTCAATGGCTCCCCGTTGCTCCAGCATTCCCGTGACCAGCGTCACACTGGGGCGCCCGCTGCCCATCATCTGAGCGAGAAACTCGTGGGTCAGATGGATGTTTTCTGAATCAAGCCGATCCTGGCACATCAGCAGCCAGCGGGAAAGCCGCTGCTCCAGTTCATGAAGACGGTTGCACGCCGCCACTTGCGCCGTCTGCAATCCTTGAAGCATCACGTAGGAGTGAATTTCCTGGCGCAAGCTGGGGGCAATTGGCAGGACCATGGCCAGGCCGGGAGCGCTGATTCTTGTTCCCGCGCCAGAGATTTGCATGATAGCGCGATACGGTCCGCGATTCATGCCGACACCCAAGGGCGTTCCCACCATTCCTTCTTTTCCGACGATACTGACCTCAATGCTCTTGCCATCTTTGGTAAGCACGACCAGCGACGTCATGCCGCCGTTAGGAAAATAAGCGTACTCGATCATCTGTCCTGGTTCGTGCATCACAAAATACTGTGGCAGGTCTACGTATTCCAGGTAAGGCCGAATCAGATCGTATTCGTCGTCCGGCAGCGAAAGCAGCAGTACATTAGACACCGCTTTTCCGCTCGAGTCGGTGCGTGATCCGGGTAAACGGGGTATTCGTTTGGGCTGAATATCAAGCGTGCCGGGAACATTCGTCAGTGCCATGGCAGTCTCGTTCAGCCGCTTTGGATTGCCTTACTCCTGCTCCGGTTGTACAGGAGAAACACCTAGTCGCCAGCAGGAAAAGTTGGATGGTACGCGAAGGACTTACGGGACGGGACAAACAGAAAAGCGGGCCACCGGTGGATGGCCCGCCTTAAAACGCTTGCATGCGTGTTATGCGCGCGCCGCAGTCGCAGTTTCGGAAGTGGAAACAGCGCTTTTGATCTCTTCGCCGTTTGGCTTCTGCCCCGCTTTGCGGATATCGATTCCGCCCTTGAAGAACGCGCCATCTTCAATTGAGATGCGTGCGGCCACGACATCACCGGTCAAAGATCCGTCGCTGCGAATATCCACCCGATCACTCGCGGTAAGGTTCCCGCGCACTTTGCCGAGCACGACAATTTCCCGCGCATTGATGTTGGCGGATACCACGCCGTTCCTGCCCACGGTTACGCGATTGCCGGAAAGGTTGATCGATCCCTCCACCCGGCCATCGATATAAAGCGATTCGGAACCGGTGACCTCGCCTTTGATCACCAACGACTTGCCGATGGTGGCCTGATCTGCCGTGGTGGAAGTGGTGGAAACCGGACGCGGCGTAGTTACCGGTTCATTTGCAACAGGCGCCGAGCTGGCAGGCACCGCCGGACGCTCCGCTTCTCCGGGCCGCGATGGAGTTGCAGGTTGATTCGTGGGTTTCCACATTTAGAAAATCCTTTCGATTGTCTCGGAAGTTAGGTTCAACGCCGTTTTACGTTGATTAATCCACATTCTACTCTCCAATTCTGCAGAATGGCTTGTGGAAATTGTTGGAAATCGGGCGAAACTAAGGTTTTAGCACTATCGTGCCATGCCGGTGTGGCTCGACATGCTTGTCCGGCATTTCCGGTATCAGAGTTGGTGGGGCAGGGAGATCCAATTCACATGGAACACTCGACCGTTTTTGGCGGACAGGATCGCCGGACAAGAATCTCCGGCCCACACCGGAGTCAGGTATCCTGAGTGTGAGGTGACTATGCCTGCCACTGCAATCTCCCGACCTGCCGACGGAGAATTCGCTCCTTTCTACGGCCGTTACATAGCGTTAGTGCCTGGCTCAGAGATACTTGCGGTGCTCAAGCAGCAGGCGGAAGAAACGATCAATATGCTCGACTCGCGCAAAGAATCTGACGGAAATCTGCGCTACGCGCCCGACAAGTGGACGGTGAAAGAGATACTGGGCCACCTGGTCGACGGCGAGCGAGTGTTTGGTTATCGCGCCCTACGCATTGCGCGCGCTGACCAGACGCCGATGGCCATCGCCGCATCCTGCAGGAAAAGTACTTCAGTCAGAAACCGGCAGAGTAAGAGGCATGCTGTCTGATTCTGTCATTCTCAAGAAGATCGAGCGCCAGCCTCATCAAAATGCGACCTACAAGCAACTGGTACGCGAACTTGGGCTGCATGGCGACGAGCGCCGTCAGCTTCGCGAACATCTTGATGGGCTGGTTAGAAACGGAAAATTGCTTGCGATCGATTCCGGGCGCTTTGGCATAGCCAAGGCCGCCGCTGGGAAGAACCTGGTTGCAGGACAACTGAGCCTGCATCGCGATGGGTTCGGTTTTGTGGCGCCGGATCCGGACGCGCTCGATCACCGGCTGAAGGCACAACTCAGCGGAGATATTTTTATTCCCCCGCCATTCATCGGCCCGGCCATGCACGGCGATCGGGTGCTGGTCGAAATCAGCAGGATCGCGCCTGACGGCCGCGCCGAGGGGCGCATCCAGCGCACGATTCATCGCGCTAACCGCACCGTGGTGGGAATATTTCACCACGCCCGCAATCACAACTACGTGGTCCCGATTGATCAGAAAGTGGCTTCCGAAATCATCATTCCACGCGGCATGGAAGTGCCCGAGCAGGCCGAACCGAAGAAGGCTAAACACCGGGTTATTGGCAGGGAAGCGGCTTCCCGCGCGGGTTGGAATGATCTGGAAAATGTGGTCGTGAATGTTGAAATCACTGATTGGCCCACCGCCACCCAGAGCGCACGCGGGCGGGTGATCGAAGTCATCGGTTACCAGGACGATTTCGGTGTTGATGTCGAGATCATGATTCGTAAATTCCATTTGCCGCACCAGTTCCCGCCCGAGGTAATTGCCGAAGCGCAAGCCATTGAGCCGGTCATCACCAAGCCTGAACTGCGCCGCCGGCGCGACTTCCGCTCCCTGCCCATCGTCACCATTGATGGCGAGACGGCGCGCGACTTCGATGACGCGGTGCTGGTGACGCAGCTTGAGAATGGCCATTACGAATTGCAGGTGCACATCGCTGACGTGGCGCATTATGTAACACCCGGGTCAGCGCTTGATCGGGAAGCGCGGCTGCGCGGCACCAGCGTTTACTTTCCCGATCGTGCCGTTCCCATGCTGCCGCTCGAACTCTCGACCGATATTTGCAGCCTTCGGCCCAAAGAAGATCGCCTGGTGCTTTCCTGCCTGATGGAAATTGATCACCGCGGCGAATTGATCGGTTATGAATTGAGCGAAGGTATCATTCGCTCAGCTGAGCGCATGACCTACACCGATGTGAAGGCGGTGCTGGAAGGCAATGTGGGGCTGCGACAACGCTATGAGTCGCTGGCCGCTGGTTTTGAGCGCATGCGCGACCTGGCCGTGATCCTGACTCAGAAGCGGCAGCGGCGCGGCTCGATCGATTTTGACCTGCCCGAGCCGGTCATCGAGTTCGACGACTTCGGCTTGATGAAGAGCATTTCGCGCTCGGAGCGCAATATCGCGCATCGCCTGATCGAAGAGTTTATGCTGGCCGCAAACGAGTGCGTAGCGCAGGATCTGGAAAATCGTCGCATCGCTTCCATCTACCGGGTTCACGAGAAGCCTGATGCCAAGCGCGTCTATGACTTCGAAACTATTGCCGCCACCTTCGGATATTCGCTCGGGGTGGGAGCACTTCCCATTCAGCGCATACAGATGAAATCCGATCGCCGTAGCAGCTATGGCACCGGAAAGCGCGCGCGAGAGCTCGAGATACCGAAAGAGTTGCACATCACCCCGCGCATGTATCAGAAGTTGACACAGAAGATTGCCGGCAAGCCAGAAGAGAGAATTCTTTCCTACCTGATGCTGCGCTCCCTGCGCCAAGCCAGATACTCCGAAGACAATGTGGGCCACTTCGCGCTGGCGGCGCCGTCGTACACCCATTTCACGTCGCCCATTCGTCGCTACCCGGATTTGATCGTTCATCGCATCCTGAAAAATGTAGTGCAGGACGAGGCTGCATCAGGGCATGGCACGGATAGTTTCGAAGCGCGGATTGTGTCAGGGCACGATTTCAGCCGGGCCGAAAAGCGGCGACCGAAATCACCGGCTTTAGCCCCTGATGCCTCTCCGTGGTCCAAGCGGCGCGAGCATGCCGCTCCTGAACCGCTCTCTGAACCGATCCCGCTCGACGAACTGCACGACATCGCCGAATCGTCCAGCCAGTTCGAACGGCGCGCCGATGAAGCCGAGCGCGGACTGATGGAATGGAAGAAAGCAAAATTTATGCAGGACCGGATCGGCGAAGACTTCGATGGCCTGATTGTGAGCGTCACCAAGTTCGGGTTTTTCGTTGAGCTCACCGAATTGTTTGTTGAAGGCCTCGTTCCGCTCGCTACTTTGATCGATGATCGTTACGTTTATCACGAGAACACGCGCGAGATCATTGGCCAACGGAGCCGCCGCACTTACCGCATGGGGCAGCGCTTGCGGGTCCTGGTGGACCGGATAGATCCGGTAGAGAAGAAGATTCAGTTTGCGGTGTTGGAGGAGAAACCGGCCCGCAGCCGTCGCCGTCGCTGAGGCTGCCCTTCGCCAACGCACATCCACTAACTATAGATATTCGTTAATATTACGGCGAAGCAGGCTGGCAACGCGGAAACCGTGATACCGTAAGAGTGTCTCTTTACACACCTCTCCGCCGTGCCCTCTGGGCGACGGTCTCTTGTGCAAACGGATGGATAGCACGGGACCGGATGCCGAATTCGAAATACCGAGGCCTGTTTCGCGTACTCGCGAAGCAATCGACACTCTCTCGAAATCTCTCCGTTATTGAAGAAATTCAGCGACTGCTGACATCACTGCGCAAAAGACAAACCGGTTTCCTCACAAAAGCCGAAGAATTTTGCTATCGCGCATCGATTAGAGCGGACCAGGCTTCACGTAAAGCAGCCGAGATGAAGGAACGCGTTGAACGACGAGAAAAGCAAAAACCAGCACCTAAGAATGTGTAAGCAGGCTTACCGTTACCAGGGTCTGTGCGGGAGGCAATGAGGCAGGTATTCTCAAATCTCGACCACCAAAGGGATTGTGGAAGATTTTTAGCGGTCAGTGCCCGTTCCTTAGCAATTCACGGCGCAGCATTTCGATACGCCGACTGCGCTCCTCATCTCGAGCCATTTGTTCCGTCGTCATGGGAATGAAGACGGAGTCGTCAAGCTGTTTTATCTGCTGCTTCCGCAGAAATTCGAGTTCGGTAAGCATCTCCGCGCGTGTGGGCTGACGAGTCATGCGGTCTCCTGTTCACTCGGGCCATTCACAAGATGCACGTCGCATAGTCGCAGCGCCAGATTGTGAACTTGATTGCAAAATCAGGCTACCACGGGCTGCGATCGAAGGCCATCGGGAACATCCCGTAGAATGTCAAGCGCCAAAAAACGCCAGCCAGACTAGTAGGCGATTAAAGAGCCATGTACGACAACTCTTTTGAGGAGCAAGGCGGTGTTCCCACTCACGATCCAGCGTGGTGCTCTCACCGTCCATCCGTATACCGTTAGGGAATTGGTCGGGACGGGCAGACGATTTTCGAACTTTATTACCTTCCCTCACGTTGCGGCAAATCCCGGCGGTTCATTGACTTGCCCTTATATCGCACGTAACATTTCGCGCCAGTGATCGGTGAAGCAATTTCCCATTACCGCATCTTAGAAAGGCTGGGCGGCGGTGGAATGGGTGTGGTGTACAAGGCGGAAGACACCCGCCTGCACCGCTTCGTGGCGCTGAAGTTTTTACCTGACGACGTAGCCAAAGACCCGCAGACCCTGAGCCGGTTCCAGCGTGAAGCAGAAGCTGCGTCAGCGCTGAATCATCCAAACATCTGCACCATTTATGACATAGGCGAACAGGATGGGCATGCCTTCATCGTCATGGAGTTCCTCGACGGCATGACCCTGAAACATCGCATCGCCAATCGCCCGCTAGAGACAGACCTCCTTCTGTCCCTCGCCATTGAGATTGCTGACGCCCTCGATACGGCGCACGCCGAAGGCATCGTTCATCGCGATATCAAACCGGCCAATATCTTCATCACGAAGCGAGGTCACGCCAAGGTTCTTGACTTCGGCTTGGCCAAAGTCGTTCCTGTCCTGCAGAACCTTCCTGCTGATTCGAAGCAAGTTACCGTGACTGTGGAAGATCATCTGACCAGTCCTGGAAGTGCAGTAGGAACAATCGCCTACATGTCTCCCGAGCAGGTGCGCGCCAAAGAAGTGGATGCGCGAACCGACCTTTTCTCATTCGGGGCTGTGCTTTATGAAATGGCGACGGGGGCTATGCCTTTTCGCGGCGAAAGCGCCGGGGTAATTTTCAAATCTATTCTCGATGGCACGCCGGTTCCGCCCACGCGATTGAATCCCGATATTCCTGTTGAACTGCAACGAATCATCAACAAGTGTCTGGAAAAAGATCGCAATCTACGTTATCAGCACGCAGCGGATATTCGTGCCGATCTGCAACGGCTGAAGCGCGACTCTGAGAGCTCCGTGGGTACACACGCGGAGCCCGGTGTACGCCGCATGAATCGCTGGTTAGTTCCGGGGCTGGCGCTCGTGTTCGTGGTGATAACGGCTCTGGTCGCGGTCAACGCACGGGCCTGGCGCGACCGATTGTTTGGCTCAACCGGACCCATGATCCGTTCTCTCGCGGTGCTGCCGTTAGAAAACCTTTCCCGCGAACCTGAACAGGAGTACTTCGCAGATGGCATGACCGATGAATTGACCACCGATCTTTCGAAGATCGGCGCGCTGCGGGTGGTCTCTCGCACCTCGGCCATGCACTACAAAGGGACAAATAAGACGTTGCCGGAAATTGCCCGCGAACTGAACGTGGACGGCGTGGTGGAAGGATCGGTGCTTCGTTCGGGGAACCGAGTACGGATTACGGCGCAGCTGATCCATGCCAGCACCGACGAACATATCTGGGCGGAGACTTACGAACGCGATCTGGGAGACATTTTGAGGTTGCAAAGCGAGGTCGCCCAGACCATCGCCCATCAGGTGCGCGTGCAGCTGACTCCTCAACAGAAAGCCCAGCTGGCTGCCGCTCCACGGGTAGACCCCGGGGCGTATGACTCGTTCCTGCAAGGCAGCTCATACTTTGTCTGGGGATCGAACTCGCGCGACGACTTCGTCAAGGCGCAAAGGTTTTTCGAGCAGGCCATTCAGCAGGATCCCAACCTCGCTCTCGCCTACGTAGGTCTTGCGAACACCTACATCTACTCCGGGTCTCAACGATGGATTACTCCGCAAGAGGCGTACAAAAACGGGAGCGCCTCTCTCCAGAAAGCTCTGGCGCTGGATGACACTCTGGGTGAGGCCCATGCTTCCCTCGGTTGGCTGAGTTGGCGGTTCGAATGGAATTGGCCCAAGGCGGAGAAGGAATTCCGGATCGCTCTCGATCTGAACCCGAACTATGCCGCCGGCCGGGAAGAGTTAGCCTGGTTTCTGGCATGGAATGATCGGCGGGAGGAAGCCCTGGCCGAATTGGATCGGCTGGCAAAAATGGATCTTACGTGGCGTAACCGCACCGCTGCGGAATCGGGAGTTTACTATCACCTGCGGGATTACAAGACGCTCACCGAAGTAAGCCAAACCCTGGTTGCACGCAAGTCGGACGAGTGGCCGGGGCACTATTTCCTCGCGGTCGGCTACGACGGTCAGGGGCAGTTATTTAATGCCCTCACCGAATATCAGAAAGCGGCTACATTGTCGCAGGGAGACAGCGATACGATTGCTGGACTGGCGCACGCTTACGCAAGTCTTGGGCGGCGGGCTGACGCCGAGAAAATTCTCGCCGACTTGCTAAGCAAATCCAAGCAGGATTACATCTCGCCCTATATGATCGCCACGGTCTACGCGTCGCTCGGCAACAAAGAAAAGGCTTTTGATTTTCTGGAGAAGGCGGAGCGCGAAAAGTCTCCTGACATCCCATATTTTTTGAAAGCTGATCTCAGGCTGGATCCGCTCCGCTCCGACCCGCGCTTTCAAAGCCTTCTTCGTCGCTCCGGGCTACTGCAATAGTCCTTTTGCTTTGCCAGATGACAGACAGGCTCAAGGGCAGTGTCAGAACTTGCCGCGAACCGATGCCCATCTGCTCAGGAGTGCCATTGCGGGGCACTATTGTGCATACACTGCGCTGCAAACCGATCGCCTGCTGGAAACGCTGCATACTGCTCCTGAGTTCGATCAATTGCTCTCGGCTGCGAAAGAATGTCAGAACAAATTTCTCTCGGAGAGAGCCCAAGGTTCACTTTGATTTTCCTGTCGAGTTCCGTGAAACGAACGCACCCCCATACATCAGGCGATTACACCAACTACGAATCGCTCCGGCTCAAAAGTGCCGGATGGATATGGCTGCAAGCATCTGAAAAGCAGGACACTATTTTAATTGGTCGGGACGGGCAGATTTGAACTGCCGACCCCTCGCACCCCAAGCGAGTGCTCTACCAGGCTGAGCCACGTCCCGACAATAAGAAAGCTGCTGCAACGCAGATGGGGTTAACACGGCAATTTTATAACAGCCAAGGTGATTAAGTCGCGTCACCTGCTCCGCTCAGCCCGGCGCAATAAAGAAACAGAGTTCCCGTAAGCCGGCATTATCACCACATAAATCAGCGCCGAACCTGAGTTCGCGTCATCCAATGGCACATGGAGCACGTACAAAAGTGGTTTGATCGCACCTTCGAAACATCATTTCCGGTGGAGTTGTATCCCAACCTGAATGCGCGCCTGCGCGGGACGCCGGCCAGGTTGGAAGACGTGATGCGAAGTTCATCGCCTGCGGCGCGGACGCGAAAGCCGGACGTCAACTGGTCAGCACAGGAACATGCCGGACACCTGCTGGACCTGGAAGAATTGTGGCTCACTCGCACTCACGATTTTATTCTGCGAAAAGATGAACTCACGCCCGCCGACCTGCGCAATCGAAAAACTAATGAAGCCAATCACAATGCGAGACCCGTGGATGAAATTCTTGACCAGTACCGCAAGGCTCGGCAGAAATTGCTTGCTACAATCCAGACGATCGACCCGGCCTCATTTGGCCAGGCCCTTCCGCACCCGCGGCTCAGAACGCCGATGCGCCTGATCGACCATCTCTATTTCGTGGCGGAACATGACGATCATCACCTGGCGGTGATCTGGGAACTGGTGAACAATTAGCTGCCTTCGGATGAGCGTACCAGTTTATCGGCCTGGTATTTCAGGAAGTCTAAGCTATCTCAATTGGCGGCGAAGGCCCGAGAGGCCGTGCCTTTCGGCGTAACTCGGGACTGGTTTCTGAAACGCGCGGGCGGAGCTCCGAACTCACGTTTGAAGGCACGATTGAACGCGGCTTCCGATTCGTAGCCGACTTCAGCCGCAATCTGCGCGACCGAGTGGCTGGTCGAAGAAAGCATCTGCGCTCCCAATTGCAGCCGCCAGCGCGTCAGGTAAGCCATGGGCGGCTCATTCAGGAAATAACGAAAGCGCTCCGCCAGCACCGAGCGTGAGACGCCGGCTTCTTTCGCGAGTGCCGCGATGGTCCACGGATGCGCAGGGTTGCGGTGCATCATGGCGAGCGCTCTCCCCACCTCGGCATCGCGCGCGCCCGCCAGCCATCCACTCTGTTCCGCCGAAAGATTTGAGATATACGCGCGCAACGTCTCGACGAACAATACCTCTGAAAGCTTGGCGCGAACCGCTTCGCCTCCAGCGAGGTAATGTCCGGCTTCGTCTACCGAGAATCGAATGGAGTTTTCGAGCCATCGTCCAGAAGCGTCGTTGCGAATGCTGACTTTAAAAAGCGGAGGCAGGCCGCTCAGGAAAACCTGGCTCAGGCGCGGATCGCAGGCCATGTAGCCACACACGAATTTCGTGACTTCGCCTCCCCCGCCCAGACGCCATAACTTCAATCCCTGGGCAAGTACTTCGCCCAGCTGATCCGATTCATCTACTGTCGGAGTCGGCGGACCGTTCTCCATGATGTGCGGATCGCCATGGGGAAGCATGACAATGTCTCCGGCCTTCAAGTTTACGCAGGTGCCATCATTCAGGCGGACACAAGCCCGGCCTTCGGTTAGCAGGTGGTAGATGATGACGTTGTCTGTGCCGGGCGCGAAGTAGCGTACCAAGCCCTGTGAGGAGGCGGCACGAATGCTCCAGGGAGAGGAGAATTCGGCGTTATAGAACAGCGCTCCCTGCAGCTTGACCACCTTCAACACCTCAGAGAGCACGTCCATCGCCCAGTCCTTTCAGCAAATCCGCCCGGATTCTAAAGCAAATCATCCCACGACGCAGCGGGTGGGAGCAAGAAAACCGGATGGCCGGACAAGCCCGCAGGGCGGGCAGAGTTCATAGTCGAGGTCGCGGGTTCAGAAAAGGAGAAAAGAAATGAAATTCACGATCCTGAGGTCGCTGCTGCTATGTAGTTGCCTGCTGTTTGTCGGTTTGACAGGACTCTTCGCGGAAGACCACGGCGCACACCGCGATTTGGCAAAACAACATCCATTCAGCATTGCGCCCATCGTAGCGCTGGACGAGTGTGATCCGGCAAGCTTCAACGCCATGCTGGGGGCAGACTTCTGCAAAAACGTCGCACTGGGAGCGGCAACCACCTTCCAGGATCTTTTTGCCAAAGCGGCGGCAGGCACCCCTGATCCCGGCTGGGACTTTGAACCTGACACGCTCAAGATAATGGAAGGAACAACGCTGGTAGTGACCGACCAGGGCGGAGAGCCGCACACCTTCACAGAAGTCAAAAAATTTGGCGGCGGTTTTATCGACGCTCTGAATAGCGGAGAACCGACGGTCGATGAGTGTGAAGGCGGGTTCAAGAACGTTGAGGTTGCCAGAACGCGGATACTCCAGGGCAGCCAGATGCAGGTCACCGGGCTTGCGAAGGGCACCCATCACTTCGAGTGCTGCATTCATCCCTGGATGCGAATGACGGTGGAAGTGAAGTGAGTTCATCTACAAATCAATACAAAGGGAGATAAGGTCGGGCCATGAAGAGATACATGATTGAAAGAGAAATTCCGAATGTGGGGAAACTGGATGGCGAGCCGCTGCGAGAAGCGGCCGCCAAATCAAATCAGGTGCTGCATCAGCTGGGGCCGAAGATTCAGTGGCTGGAGTCTTTTATCACGCACGACAAGATGTACTGCGTGTATCTGGCCGAAAACGAGGCGGTAATTCAGAAACATGCAGAATTAAGCGGCTTTCCGGCGAGCAAGGTTACCGAGATTGGCAAGATCATCGACACCACGACTGCGAATCAGGATTAAGGAGACACACATGGGCACAGCTGCAATGGAACCAGAAATTGAAAACCTGAAAGCGCGCCTGAAAGCAACATGGATGGCCGGAGACTACGATCACTTCTCGCGCTATATGGAACACGACGCGCGAGTGTTTTACGAACGGCTGGATGTTCCTGCGGGTTGCGAGTTGCTCGATGTCGCTTGCGGCTCCGGGCAGCTGGCTCTTTTGGCGGCAAGGGACGGTGTGAAGGTCACCGGCATTGACATCGCCCCCAACCTGATCCAGCGCGCACAGGCGCGAGCCAAAGCGGAGGGCCTGAACGCCACATTCATGGAAGCTGATGCCGAGTGTTTGCCGTTCGAAGATGCCAGCTTCGACCTGGTGACCAGCCTGATAGGGGCAATGTTTGCTCCCCGACCTGAGCTTGTCGCAAAGGAGCTGGTGATGGTATGCAATCCGGGAGGCACCATCGCAATGGCCAACTGGACACCGCAGGGATTTGTCGGCCAGATGTTCAAGGCCATTTCAAAGTTCATTGCCCCGTCGGGCATGCCCTCCCCCGTGCTGTGGGGCGACGAAGCCGTGGTGCGGGAAAGGCTGGGCTTCGGAACCAGTGATCTCACCATGACACGCCGGCTCTATAACTTAAGCTATCCGTTTAGTCCGGTGGAGGTGGTGGAGTTCTTCCGGCAGTACTACGGACCCAGCAATCGCGCGTTTTCTGCACTGGATGAAAGCCAGGGCGCAAAGCTGCGTGCTGAACTGGAAGCGCTGTGGTCCTCGAATAACCTGGGGCAAGAAGGTTTCACGTTAGTGCAGGCTGAGTATCTCGAAGTGATTGCAGTGCGGAAGTGAGGTTTTCCCGAATGACGCGGCTGCGCCCTCTGTCAGCTGTGACTGCTTGCAGAGGACGCAGGTCGCAATGCTATGCGGCGCGGCGGCGCGTTGCGCTGCGCCTGCCGGCGGTTGATGAGGCTCGAGAGGCGCTCTTCTTCTTGTTCTGGTTCTGGTTCCGGGAAGACTGATTGCTGGTCCGGCCACTCCGCCGTGAGTTTGCAGACGTTTTGGAGGAGGTTCGCTGCTTACTGCCGGCTGCTGATCTGCCCTGGGCCGAGCTTCTTTGCGCCGAGCTGGCGCGGCCTGCAGAACGAGCCTTCGAGGTGTGGCTTGCTTTGTGATTGGAGCGTGCCTGCGTCGAACGATGAGAGCCGCGGGACGTCCCAGTACTGCGCGAATTTCTGCTGCTGCTCCTGCCAGTTTCTGCCGTATCCCTGCTTACCAGCTTGTTAAAGTTGCTGGTATCACCGGAAGCAGTCTCGTCTTGAACGATGAGCGCCAGATTGCTTTCGTCGAACTTTTCAAACCAGTCATCCCAGGAGATCTCTTCCAGGGAGCCTGCTCCGCTATAGCCAGGGAAATCCAGCCGAATCATGCCAGTGTCATTGCTGTCGCCGGTTCCTCGGACGCAGGCGGGTGTGGCTCCGCGCTCTTCCGCCCAGCGTCTAATTTCCTCGTGATCGGTCAAAGGTCTTGCCGATGCTGACGTCCGTGCCATTTGAGGCCTCCTGTTTTTGTGAATGCTGCGCTGGGCGCAGACGTGGGGTAGGATGCCGGCATTTTTTGCGAGGTTGGAATTTTCCAGCCAGAATCGAGCTTACGACGCAGGTGCGAGTTGCTGCACGCGCGGAGACTCCTCTCCCAGCCACTCCGGATGCTTGGCAGTGGAATCGAAGTGTTGTGAGGTCTTGAACAACTCATATTCTCCGTGGGCAGCGACCTCTCGGGTCTTGGCGACAAGCCCGGCAACTTGCTCCGGTGTCATGGGACGGAAAGTCACCGCGGCCTGCACTGCCTGATCAAGGATCTCCGGCTTATCGATACCAGTGATCACCACCGAGGTCGGCAGGTTGAGCGCGTAATGCAGGCAGTCGGCAGGTTGTACTACCTTGCTCTTAAGAATCACGCCGCTGCCCATCGA
>QHZY01000010.1 GCA_003224855.1 Acidobacteriota bacterium
CCATACGACGGCGAGATTGCGTACGTTGATTCCGCTATGGGGAAATTGTTTGCGGGCCTGCGTGCCAAGGGCATTTCACAGAATGCAGTAATCGCGATCATGGCGGATCATGGCGAAGCCTTTGGCGAGCACGGGGAAGAGCGTCACGGCATGTTTTTGTACGACCAGACCATCCATGTGCCCTTGCTGATCAAGTTTCCGAAGGATCGACTGGCCGGTTCGAGGGTCGACGGCAAAGTTCGGCTGGTGGATGTCGCTCCTACTCTGCTGCAGGAGGCGGGATTGAAACCCCCCGCCGCGGTGCAGGGGCAGGCACTCCAGGATATGGTCAAGTCGCCTGCTGATCGCGCCGCTTATGCCGAGACTTCGTATCCCACGCGCTCTTTCGGATGGAGTGGTTTGCATAGCTTGCGGAGCGGCAAATACCTCTACATTCAAGCGCCCAAACGCGAGCTTTACGATCAATCCGCCGATCCCAGCGCCGAAAAAAATGTGGCCAATAACTTGAATGCAGTCGCTGATACATTGAGTTCGCAGCTCAAGGAACTGCAACTGAAGACCACGCGGGCGCGTAGCGGCAAAGCCACCATCGATCCAGCACAGGCGGAGCAACTTCGCGCTCTAGGTTATCTGGCTTCTGATTCTGCCTCCGATACCGACGAGGCGAATGCTACTACCGATCCTAAAGACAAGATTGCAACTGCCAATCTCCTTCACCAGGCTCTGGTGGACATGGAGATGGACCAGGTTGAGGCGGCCATTCCCAAGTTCGAACAGGTGTTGAAAGACGAACCCAATGCCCATGCCGCTTACCTTGAATTAGGCCGCGCCTGGATTCGCCAGGAGCAGTTCGGGAAGGCGCTCCCGCTGCTGCAAAAAGCGGTTGAGCTGTCACCGGATTCAGGCATTGCTCATTTTGAGCTGGGGCTGGCATTGGTCAAGACCGGTTCCTGGGAGGCAGCAGCGCCAGCTTTTGAAACTGCGGTCGCGAAAGCTCCACGCTCGGCCGAAGCTCACTTCGATTTGGGGGGTGTGTACGCGCGACTGAAACGGATTCCGGAAGCGACCCAGGAATTCGAAACCACGCTGAAGCTGGATCCAGATCACTACAAAGCCAACCTTATTTACGGACACATGTTGCTTCTGGAACGTAAACCCATGGCGGCACTTCCCAAGCTGCAGAAAGCGGCGAAGCTGCAACCCGACGCGGGTGAGCCGCACCTTTATCTGGCCCAGACATATTCGCTGCTAGGCCAGGAGCAGAACGCGCGCCGCGAAGGCGCGTTGGCCGACCGCATGCGAGCCAATCAGTCGCACCCCTAAGGCACTACTGCCCAAACAGTGTGTAGTGCGAGCTGGCGGCCATGAAAAAGATCATGGGCACGGACAAAAAGAAATTCGTTCGTGAAGCCAGAAAAGCCCGGCGCGCGAGCACGGCAGCGTTAGCCGGGGGCGTGCCCGCCAGTGTGCCTCGAATGATCTTCTTGTTGTTGGGCCAGATCACTCCCCAGACGTTGAACAGCATTATTATTCCCAGCCCGCCGCCAATCCCGATCGAGAGCACGTGATTATCGTCGCGACCGACCGGGGTAAAGTTCAGGAACAACCATCCGGCTAGAATCACCACCACTGTGGTGATCGCACCGAGAAGGTAACCGCTCGGGGCCATCTTCAGCATCACCAGATACAGGATTGCCCAGGAGGCAATCCAGATGAGCAGGAATAAACCAATGGTTGCGCCCGGGTTCGTTCCGTCCCGTTTCGCATCGGCTGCGACATAAATCTGTGACCAGTACCAGAAGCCCATGAACACGGTCAGCAGCGCGCTCCAGCGGAAAAGATTCAGCGTGGGAAGAGTCATGTACTGGAAAACCTTCGGCTTGGCAGCCGCGTCTACCTGCTTCATGAAAGGAACGTTGACCAGGTTGAAGAAGTAAAGCAAGCCGACCCAGGTGATTCCGGCCAGCAAATGGATCCAGCGCAGAATAAACGCCAGCGCCTCGTTTCCAGTATGCGTTGGCATAACCAGCCATACCACCAGCGAGTTTGCGTGCGTCATCGTGATACTCCTTCCGGCCCGCTTCAGCCCAGGATTCGGCTCAGAGGAAAGTTCCTTAAAGTACCGCGTCGTGGGCAGCCAGGGTCATCGATTGTTAATGAGGCAGGGCATACTTTCACTTTGCAGTGCGTCTGTCAATCAGCCCGGTGAAATTGATGAGCTCTCGCTTGAAAAGTAGCCAGCCAGACCGTATCGTACGAACTGGCTTTGCTCGGCACCTCGATGAGCTGCGCAAGGCTATTCCCCCGCTCGCCGTGCCATTATGCCTGCGGAACTTGAGTTGGTAAGGAGATCGGTTATGGAAAAGCCGGCGCAGAATATTCAGGACACGTTTCTCAATACCGCGCGCAAGGAACGCACCAACATCACCATCTACCTGCTCAGCGGCGTCAAACTCACCGGGCGCATCCGGTCGTTCGATAAATATTCGGTCGTGCTCGAGTCCAACAATCAGGAGCAGCTGATCTTCAAGCATGCTATCTCGACCGTCGCCATGGGACGCAGTATGCACTCCCACTCGGATCGGCCGACCGTAGTGGCGGCATCCGGAGGCACGCCCACGGCAGTTCCTGAAGTTGCCGCCCGTCCGCCAGCCTCGGGAACCGAAGGTTAGAAGGCCTCAGGAAATTCGTTTGCGCAGTTCGGAACACCACTCTCGCAAGAATCGCACCATCGCAGTTGATGACGGCCGAACCCCGGAACGCGCCTTCCTGGTTGGTATCGATTACCGCTCGAGAAATGCGAAGAAGCCCTGCAAGAAATTGACTTCGGGAGCGCAGGCTGCGCGCGACAGCGTCACTGTCGAACCTCGAATTTCGAATGCGCCAGAGTTCAGCGCCGAAGAATCTCTTGCTGAGTTACGAACTCTGGCCACCAGCGCGGGAGCCGATGTAGCCGGCGAATTTCTGCAGCATCGCGACCGTCCTGATCCCGCGACGCTTATCGGCCGCGGCAAGCTGGAAGAAATCGCGGGAGCCGCCGCTTCTGTCTCCGCTGATCTTCTCATCTTCGATCATGATCTTTCGGCCTCGCAGCAGCGCAATATCGAAAGAGCTGTCAGCACCCGCGTGGTCGATCGCACACAATTAATTCTCGATATCTTTGCCCGCCATGCGCGCACCCGTGAAGGCCAGTTGCAAGTCGAACTGGCGCAACTTGAATATCTGTTGCCCAGGCTTGGCGGACGAGGTATCGAGATGTCACAGCTCGGCGGTGGGATCGGCACCCGTGGGCCGGGCGAAACCCAGCTCGAAACTGATCGCCGCAAAATCTATCGCCGGATCCGCCACGTCAAACAGCAGATCGAGAGTGTCCGGCGCATTCGAGCGCAGCAGCGGCAGCGTCGCGAATCCGTTCCGGTGGCGACCGTCGCCCTGGTCGGTTACACCAATGCCGGGAAATCGACCTTGTTCAACGCGCTCACAAATGCGGGCGTGCTCGAATCCTCCAAAATGTTTGCCACCCTTGACCCAACGCTCCGTTCAGTGACATTGCCGTCGCGCCGCACCATCCTGCTTTCAGACACGGTAGGCTTCATCCGCAACCTGCCGCATACTCTGGTCTCGGCATTCCGGGCGACTCTTGAGGAAGTTCAGCGCGCAGCTTTGATCCTGCACGTTTCCGATGCCAGCAGCCCCCTTTCAGCCGAGCAGGATGAGCAGGTTGGACGGGTCCTGAAGGAACTCGAGACACAAAACAAGCCCCGTTTGCGGGTGTTGAACAAAGTTGATCTGCTTCCGGCGGATCGTCGTGACGCCTTGCGAGACGACGCTCACACCGTCCACGTGTCCGCAGCCAAAGGAGTTGGACTTACAACGCTGCTCGATCACATTGACTCTGCAATCTCAGAAGATCCCATTAATCGTGTCCGCCTTCGCATTCCGCAGAAAGAGGGCAGGACCCTGGCCATGTTGCAGGCCCGGGCGCGAATCTACGCGCGCGAGTACAAGGATGGGTTAGTAGACATGGAGGTGGAGGCGCCAGAGTCTGTTATGCGTAAGGTCAGGGCCTTCGTGGTGGAGAATCAGGCAAAAATTTAAATGGGCCGCAGACCAAGAAGCGGTGACTTTCCTTGGCTTACAGCCCATTCGATCCTGAATTGGATCGGAGGTGATATCTCTATGGTAGCGCCCTGATTCGAGATGTCAAGGCATTAGTTCTTTTTTATTGCGTGAAAATCTTTTTGGTTCCGCTCCGGGAACTGAGCCGATCGCGTTGACACTCACGGCGTAACGTGTTACTTTTAAAGGTCTTCTAGCCTTTTTAGCTCACGACTCAGCACACAATGGATCAGATTCTGCGACAGTTGGGCGAATTACTGCTTGGGTCGATCCCCACTGTTTTCTTCATGCTCACGGTTTACATTTTCTACAGCGTACTGGTTAACAAGCCGCTGGTGAGGGTGCTTGCGGAGCGGCGCAGCAAGACCGAGGGTGCGATCGAGCGCGCCAAAGCGGACATCGCTGCCGCCGAGGCCCGTACCGCGGAATACGAGCAGCGATTGCGGGAAGCCCGTTTTGCGCTATTTCGCCAGCAGGAAGCTCGACGGCAGGCCGCGCTGCAGGTGCGCGATTCAGTCCTGAGGGAAGCGCGATCTCGTGCCCATGCCCAAATCGAACAAGCTCGTGCCGGGGTGGAGCAGGAGAAGGTTATGGCCAAGGCCGGATTGCAGCAGGAAGCCATTCGTCTGGCTCAGGAGATTGTAAAAACGGTGCTTCGTCCGGTTTCGGCAGCGTCACTGGCGGGCAGCCAATGAGGCAGGGCTGGTTGCTGTGCTTGGCGGCGTTGATATGTTGGATTGCCCCTTTGACCATGGCTCAGACTTCTGCCGGGAGTGAGGACCGCCCGTCCGCCCAAGAGGGCACGCCTAAACACGAAGCCGCGGGCGAAGACGAAGAAGGCCAGTTCAAACATTCACCTTCCGTCCAGTGGCTGGCCAAGAAAACAGGACTGAGCGCAGACCAGACGTACGAGCTCGCCGTGGTCGCCAACTTTGCGGTAATCGCGGTGGCAATAGTCTGGCTGTCGAAGAAGAATCTTCCAGCCGTCTTCCGCAATCGTAACGCCAGCATTGAACGTGCCATGAAGGAAGCGCAAAAGGCTAGCCAGGAAGCCCGAGAGCGGTTGGCAGGTATCGAGGCACGGCTGTCCCGGATGGATGCCGAAATCAACGAGATGCGTTCGAATGCAGAAAAAGACGGTGCTGCGGAAGAACAGCGGATAAAGGCATCTACAGAGGAAGAAGTGCGACGGATTGCAGAATCGGCAGGACAGGAGATCGCCGCCGCAGCCAAAACTGCGCGGCGGGAACTCACCGCCTTTGCCGCCGAGTTAGCTGTAGGGCTGGCTGCCAAGCAGGTGAAAGTTGACGCTCATACCGACCAGTCTTTGGTGCGCCACTTTGCTGATAGCCTGACACAAGCAGATGGGGCCCATGGGCGGGATAAAAGATAGCTCATGGCATCAGTCACCAGCACTTACGCGCGGGCCTTCGCGGACGTGGTTTTCATGAACCGCCTGGATGCGGCGCGAACGGTGCACGAAGCTGAGTCTCTGGCACAATTGGTTTCCGGCAACCGAGAATTGCGAGAAGTGCTGGGAACGCCTTCGATTGCCGCGGACCAGAAACACAAGCTGATTGACACGCTTGCAGCCCGTTTGAATGTATCCAAGCCGGTGCGGAACTTTCTGGCGGTGTTGATCGATCATCAAAGAGTGCGCTTCCTGAGCGCGATCACGAAACAGTTTGGTCATGAGGTCAACCGGCGAATGGGATTCGCCGAGGCAGACATCGTCAGCGCGCGCGAACTGAGTGCAGCAGAGCACAGCTCGCTGGAATCGCAGGTCGAACTCCTGACCCGAAAGAAAGTCCGTGCCCGCTACTCGCAGGATTCTTCATTGCTGGGTGGAGCGGTGGTAAAAATTGGCAGCACTATTTATGACGGTTCAGTAAAAGGGCAGCTGGAACGAATCAAAGCTGCGCTGATCGGTTCCTCGTAGTCGCAATCCCAGGTTCAACGCAAAGGTTTCTTAGAATGGCTCAACTCAAAGCAGACGAGATCACTCAACTTATCCGCCAGCAGATCGAGAGCTACGAATCGAAAATCTCGGTCGACGAGGTCGGAACCATCATTACGCTGGGCGATGGCATCGCCCGGGTTTACGGCTTGGACAAAGTCATGGCCGGCGAACTTCTTTCATTCCCCCACGGCCTGGCCGGCATAGCCATGAACCTGGAGGAAGACCAGGTGGGCGTGGTGCTGCTTGGTGACTACACCGAAATCAAAGAAGGTCAAGAGGTGAAGCGCACGGGGCGCATCATCAGCGTCCCGGTAGGCGACAAGATGATTGGCCGCGTGGTGGACGCTCTCGGACGGCCCATTGATGACAAGGGGCCGATCGCGACCGATCAGTTTATTCCGCTGGAGCGCATTGCTCCCGGGGTGATTGATCGCCAGCCAGTACGCGAGCCTATGGCCACGGGTCTGAAAGCGATCGATTCCATGATTCCTATCGGCCGCGGCCAGCGCGAGTTGATTATCGGCGATCGCCAGACTGGAAAGACAGCGATTGCGCTCGACACGATCATCAACAACAAGGGCAACGACCTGATCTGCATTTACTGTGCGATTGGTCAAAAGCGTTCGTCAATTGCTCAGGTGGTCCAAATTCTTTCCGACTACGGCGCGATGGAGTACACCATCGTTCTGGCCGCATCTGCCTCTGAACCGGCGCCCATGCAGTACATCGCTCCTTATGCGGCCTGCGCCATGGGCGAATATTTCCGCGATACCAAGCGGCACGCCCTGGTGATCTACGACGATCTCTCGAAGCACGCTGCGTCTTATCGTGAAATCTCGCTTCTGCTGCGCCGTCCGCCGGGTCGCGAAGCATATCCGGGAGATGTCTTCTACCTTCACTCCCGGCTGCTCGAGCGCGCCTCGAAGCTGAGCAATGAAAAAGGGGGAGGCTCGCTCACCGCGCTGCCCATTATCGAGACGCAGGCGGGCGACGTCTCGGCCTACATTCCGACCAACGTCATCTCCATCACCGACGGCCAGATTTTTCTGGAGACCGATCTGTTCAACCAGGGCGTTCGCCCTGCGGTGAACGTGGGAATTTCCGTGAGCCGTGTCGGCGGAAGCGCACAGATTAAAGCCATGCGCCAGGTCGCCGGAAGTATGAAGTTGGATCTCGCGCAATATCGTGAACTCGCGGCCTTTGCGCAGTTTGGCAGCGACCTCGATAAGGCCACGCAATCGCAGCTCAATCGTGGCCAACGGCTAGTGGAAGTGCTTAAACAGAAGCAGTTCTCGCCGCTGCCGTTTTCCAAGCAGATTCTGATCATCTTTGCCGGAACCAATGGTTTCCTGGATGACCTGCCGGTCGAGCGGATCCGCGACTTTGAGGCCGAGCTTTACAAGTATGTCGATGCGACCAATCCTGGCCTGCTGAATTCGATCATGGAGAAGAAGGTGCTCGACGATGCTCTCAAAGCCGAGATGAGCAAGCTGATAAAAGAGTGCAAAGAGACATTCGTGGCTGAACATCAGCCAGCGGCGCCGAAGTAGGTTTTATTTCGCAGGGTATCTGCTTTCGGTGGCAAGAAGCAGGTTTCCGGCTTCGCCCGGGATGACATGGTGCTTGAGTACATTGATTGAGTAACCGATAAATGGCGAACATTCTCGACATCCGTCGTCGCATTCGCAGCGTGACCAACACGCGGCAGATCACCAAGGCCATGAAAATGGTTTCGGCGGCCAAGCTGCGCCGCGCACAGGACCGTGCTTTAGCTGCGCGTCCGTACGCACAAATGTTGTCGAATGTTTTGAAGTCGCTGGTTTCACGCGCTGAAATCTACGACCCCGAAACCGGCGAACCGCGTCATCCACTGCTCGCGCATCGTCCGGAAAATAGAATTTTGCTGATCGTAGTTACCGGAGATAAAGGGCTTGCCGGGGCTTTCAACACGAACATCTTGAAAGCCGCCACCCGCTTTCTGGAATCCAAGCACGGCAAGAACATTGAAATTGAAGCGGTCGGGCGCAAGGGGCGAGACTTCCTGAAGCGCCGCTTCAAAGCCGCCAAGCCGCGAGAGAAGGATTCGCAGGCTGCTCCGGCAATCACCATCGTGGGTGAACAGGTCGGTGTGTTGCAGAAAGTGGAATACTCATTTGCTTCTGAGCTTGCTGAAAACATTATCAAGCGCTATACCGAGCAGGAGATCGACGCCGTTTACCTGGTGTACAACGAATTCAAATCGGTGATTGCGCAGCGTCTGGTGGTTGAAAAAGTCCTCCCCGTCGAGCACGTTGGGGAGACGGAAATCGCCCAGTACGAAGGCATGACGCAGGAGCAAAAGAAAGAAGCCATTGAAGCTGCCAAAGGCGCCGGCGTCAGATTGCGCCCCGCCGACACCACCGCGGCTGACGCGGTGGCAGCGAAATTCGGCACTGCCCAGGTGGACTACATTTACGAACAGCCGACCGGGGAATTGTTCAGCGCGTTGCTGCCTAAGTACGTGACCATCCAGATTTTCCACGGACTGCTGGAATCGGTGGCAGCCGAACATGCTGCCCGCATGACGGCCATGGATTCCGCCACGAACAATGCGACGGACATGATCGACTCGCTGACGCTTGCTATGAACCGCGTGCGCCAGGCAAAGATCACCAAAGAGATTATTGAAATCGTGAGCGGCGCTGCCGCTGCTTCATAACTGAGGTTCTAATGCCCGAAAACACTGGAAGCGTAATACAGATCTCCGGTCCCGCCGTGGACGTGCAGTTTGATGGAGCTAACATCCCGCCGATTTATGAGGCCCTGCGCGTGGTCAGCGAGGGCTTCAACGTCCCCTCTCCCATCAACGTGGTTCTGGAGGTGCAACAGCACCTGGGCGAAGGCCGCGTGCGCTGCATCGCCATGGAAGCCACCGATGGTATGGTGCGGGGCATGAAGACCATCGATCTGGGTGGGCCAATTTCAGTTCCGGTCGGCCACGGTACGCTTGGTCGCGTGATGAACGTGATCGGCGAGCCGGTGGATAAGCTCGGGCCCATTGATGCCAAGGAAAGACTTCCCATCCATCGGCCGGCTCCTTCTTTTGAAGATCAAGCTACCACTGCGGAGATGTTTGAAACCGGCGTGAAAGTAGTCGACCTGATTCAGCCCTTCCTGAAAGGCGGAAAAATCGGATTGTTTGGCGGCGCCGGCGTGGGCAAAACCGTTTTCATTCAGGAGTTGATCAATAACGTCGCCAAGCAGCATGGCGGGTTCTCGGTGTTTGCCGGAGTCGGTGAGCGCACGCGCGAAGGCAACGACCTGTGGCTGGAAATGAGTGAGTCGAAGGTAATTGTGCCCGGCGACCCATCCAAATCCAAAGCCGCGCTTATCTACGGTCAGATGACGGAACCACCGGGGGCGCGCCTGCGGGTTGCGCTGACCGGGCTGACAGTTGCGGAATACTTCCGCGATCAGGAAGGCGCCGACACGTTGCTGTTTATCGACAATATCTTTCGCTTTACGCAGGCCGGTTCAGAGGTTTCCGCGCTGCTTGGCCGCATGCCGAGCGCGGTCGGTTATCAGCCTAACCTGGCCACCGAAATGGGTGAATTGCAGGAGCGCATCACTTCAACAAAGAAAGGCTCGGTCACTTCGGTGCAGGCGATTTATGTGCCTGCCGACGATCTTACCGATCCGGCTCCGGCGACCACCTTTGCCCACCTTGACGCAACCACGGTGCTTTCGCGCGCGTTGACGGAAATCGGAATCTATCCCGCAGTCGATCCCCTGGCTTCGACCTCCCGCATTCTCGATCCGCGAATCGTTGGGCAGGAGCATTACGATGTGGCACAAATCGTGAAGAAAATTCTGCAGACCTACAAGGATCTGCAGGATATCATCGCGATTCTCGGCATCGACGAACTGAGCGAAGATCAGAAGCTGACCGTAGCCCGGGCTCGCAAGATTCAGCGCTTCCTGTCGCAGCCGTTCCACGTTGCGGAAGCATTTACCGGCGCCCCCGGCCGTTACGTGAAGATTGCCGATACAGTGAAGGGCTTCAAGGAAATTGCAGAAGGTAAGTACGATGATATTCCGGAACAGGCCTTCTATATGAAGGGCACCATCGACGAAGTCCTGCAGGCAGCCGAGAAGTTGAAAACGGCGGCATGATCTCTTGGAATGAAGCTAGTTAAACGATAAACATGGCCAATACCTTTCAACTTGAGATCGTGACCCCGGAGAAAGTCGCGGTGCGCGATTCAGCGGAAGAAATGCAGATTCCCGGCACCAACGGATATCTTGGCATTTTGCCCGGCCATGCTCCGCTCATTACTGAGCTTGCGGTCGGCGAAATTACCTACCGCAACGGTTCGACGGTTCATCATCTTGCCGTGGCCTGGGGATTCGCGGAAGTCCTTCCTGACAAAGTAACCATTCTGGCGGAAACCGCCGAACGCGCTGAAGAGATTGACCTGAAGCGCGCTCAGCTGGCCAAGCAGCGCGCTGAAGAGGAATTCAAGACCGGCGCCAGCGAACAAGATTTCACCCGCGCCGAAGACGATCTGAAGCGCGCCGAAGTCCGCCTGCAGGTTGCTCAATCGAAAAATACGTAGGCCCGGATCTTTGATCCGGGCAGGCGAGCGCAGCTCCCCAGAGATTTGTTTCTCGGAATGACTTGCAAAATTGTTCAGCACAACCGGGAGATCTAGTTCCTGCCCTGAACCCCTTATTTCAATTCCACCACCACGAACCGTGCCGCCTCGCCACCGCGGTTCTTTAACTCCGTCTTCTGCTCGGAGGAAATCCACACAATCTCGCCGCTGCTTCTACGCAAGCGCTTGCTGCCGTTCATCAGGTCAATATCGGTGACGGCAATCACCAGCCTGTCTACATCCTGTTCCGGCGGGGGCAGCGCGTCGCCCGAAAGCAGCTGCACCGAATCTACTTGCGCCTCGCCCAGCGGCAGCTGGGTAATATATTTTGCCCGGGGATCAGTCGGCGGAGGCACACCGGTATTGCCATACGTCCACGTTCCGAGATCGGCGTGGTATCCGTAGTTGGTGACTTTAGGATTCAGAAACTCAACCGTCACATTGCGATAGTCGCGGGTGCGATCCTGGCGAATTCCAGCTGCCATTCCGCCGAAGCTGAACCGCACATCGCCTTGGTTGTAGCGGAAGTTTGCCACCGGCGATTGTCCCTCTGACCACTGCACGATCTCGCTGTCTTGCAGGGTCACAGCGAGAAAATTGTGATCGTGCAGAACGTATGACTGCTCGAGCGGGCGCAGCTCCAGTTCAAACACGCGCACTTTGTCGTTCTCGAGCAGCAGGCGGTAATGCGAATCTTTAGACATGTCCACGGGCTTCGGGTCTTGTGCTAAGCAAACTGGGGCGAGGAGCAGCCACAATGCAAACAGCAATCTCATGACTATTTTTCGACCCGCCCCAGGCACTCCGCCTGGAACAGTCGCTCATCCACGCGGTTCAGCTTCTTGGCGATGCGGCGCGGCACAAGCCGGTAGTGATGGATTTCGAACAGGTAATTGACAATGAACCAGACTGGTTTTTCGGTGGTCATCCACTCAAGTGGATCGAAACGCGCCAGGTTCACCGGGCGTGAGAAAGTTCGCAGCGACCGCTCGCGCCGCATGTTGAAGTAAAGATTGAAATAGCTCAAAGCCAGTTCGCGCAGGTTGCGATGCACCGGTTCGCGAAAGCGGCACCCGGAAAAATTAGATTTCGCGATCGCACCCCAATGTCCATCAACGCGGTAAACCGCAATCACGTGGTCGGTGTCACGTTCGGCTTCAAGATCGAGAATCAGAGGCGAAAAGCCGTTCGCCCGCAAAGCCGCTGCCGCAAAAATGGCTCCCTCCAGGCAATGAGCGGTTTTTTCGAGCAGCACCCGCCGCGGCGACCATGCGGTGTCGGCCAGGTGATACGGCAGGTCATCCAGATAGCGCTGAATGCCGTAAGGGCTTCTCAGGCTGCGGAGTTTGCGCAATTCCGTCCCGCTGAAGCCGGTGTAACCGTTGTTCATGGATGGAAGGCAGTGTACCTGAAAGTCTAGCGGGCTTGTGCTCACCTGCCCGGGTCAAACCGCCCTTATGTGTTTAGTGGTGGGTGAAATCTATCGAACAGCTGGCTGATCTCCATCGGTTGATCAATGGCCACGTCGGGCGGCGCTTCACATAACGTATGCGGGGCAAACCCGTAGGTGACTCCGCAGGTCCACATTCCGGCGTTGCGGCCCGTCAGCACATCTACTGACGAGTCGCCAATCATCAGTGCGTGATCCGGCCTGGTGTGCGTTTCTGAGAGCAATCGGCGGGCGCCCTCAGGATCGGGCTTTTTGGTTGAAAAGCTGTTACCGCCGTAAACATGCGCGAAGAAGTCTTTGAGCCCCAGAGCTTCCACAATGGCCTTCGACGGGTGCACCGGCTTGTTGGAAAGCACAGCCATTTTTCGCGGCACGCCATTTGCATGGGCAATGGCGGCCAGGCTTTCCCTGATCCCCGGGTAAAGGTGCGTGTGATCGAGCTTATGAGCCCGGTAATATGTCAGGAAAAAATCCAGCGCTTGTTTCACAATCGCTTCATTCTTAGGATCTCCGAGCGCGCGGCGCACCAGCATCGGCGCGCCGTCTCCCACGTAGGAAGCGATTACTTCCCCGGGTAGTTCCGGGCGTTTCAAGTGCCGCAGCATGGCATTGACGGAGTGAATGAGATCGAGGCGTGAATCGATGAGTGTTCCGTCGAGATCAAAGATGAGTAGTTTGATTATGCCGGGATCAAACTGGCGATGAAAGCGAATCACAAATCAGAATAGCACCTGCGAAGTGTGGCCAACCCACGAAGCTTTCGGCACGATCTGCGTGGGGACAGCCGCCCTCGGCTGTCCAGCCAGAGCGAAGCTCCGCATGTTTTCGATGACGCTGGCGAGCTTGCGCTCGTATCCGTATTTAGAACAAAATCGAAGCACCTTAGGGGCGGGTGTTCGACCCGCCCAGCCAGGCAACGCTCGGCAGCAAATCAAGCTGGCGGGCTTGCGCTTGCCACCCGGAATCAGAGACCCGGGCCTACGTGATCTGCTGTAGTTCAATTTCTATTCCGGACCGCGCGCGACCATTTACAATTCCACAGGGTATTGGATGGCGACCACAAAAACTGATCCTAAGATCGCGACCCGGGCCCGCAAGAACTATGAGGGCCTAAGCAACCAGCAACTCATCGAAGCCTACCGGCTGATGTTCATGTCGCGGCGGCTCGATGATCGCGAAATTCTCCTTAAGCGACAGCAGAAAATCTTCTTCCAGATTTCCGGTGCCGGGCATGAGGCGGTGGGCGTAGCGGCGGCCTTCGCGCTCAAAGCTGGCTACGACTGGTTTTATCCGTATTATCGCGACCGTGCCTTGTGCCTGGCGCTGGGCGGAACTGCTTACGACATGTTGTTGCACGCGGTAGGCGCAGCCGATGATCCGAATTCCGGCGGTCGCCAGATGCCGTCGCACTGGAGCTATCCCCAGTTGCACGTAGTGACCGGATCTTCTCCGACCGGTACACAGATTCTTCAGGCCGTGGGTTGTGCCGCGGTTGGGCGCTATCTCACCCGCCATCCCGCTGCCGCGCAAAAACATGAAGGCGACTACCGGCAGTTCAAAGAAGTGGGATACCAGTCTGACGAAGTCACTTACGTCTCGCTGGGTGACGGAACTACCAGCGAAGGTGAATTCTGGGAAGCACTCAATAATGCCGCGCTGGACAAGTTGCCGCTCATCTTCGTGGTGGAAGATAACGGCTACGCAATTTCGGTTCCGGTCGAAGTTCAGACCGCGGGCGGCAGCATATCCCGCCTGGTGCAGAGCTTTCCCAATTTCCATTTCGAAGAAGTCGACGGTACTGACCCCATCCCGTGCTACGGAGCGTTCCAGCGCGCGGCAGCGCATAGCCGGGCCGGCAATGGGCCCAGTTTCATCCATGCGCATGTAATCCGGCCTTATTCGCACTCGCTCTCCGACGACGAGCGTCTTTATCGCCCGGATGTTGAGCGCCAGCGTGACGCCCAGCGTGACCCCATCACCCGTATGCAGATGTTTTTGCTGCGCGAAGGCATTCTGGACGAAAAGGGAATCAACAGCCTGGAGAAGCAGGTTGACGAAGAAATCCAGGACGCCACCGACCGCGCACTGAAAGCGCCGCCGGCAGCCCCTGAAACCGTAAAGCAGTTCCTCTATTCGCCTCATCTCGATCCCACCTCATCGGCTTTCGAAACCGAACCCCTGCCGGCGAAGATTGAGAGTGACGGCAAGAAGGTCGCGCCCAAAACCATGGCCGACCTGATCAACGCCACCCTGCATGATGAAATGAAGCGCGACGAACGGATCGTGATTTTTGGCGAAGACGTTGCCGACTGCAGCCGTGAGCAATATCTGCAGCAGAAGATGGTGAAGGGCAAAGGCGGCGTATTCAAGCTGACCTTCGGGCTGCAGTGCGAGTACGGCTCGGATCGCATCTTCAATACGCCTCTGGCGGAGGCCAGCATCGTGGGGCGAGCCACGGGGATGGCTACCCGCGGATTGAAGCCGGTGGCAGAAATCCAGTTTTTCGACTACATCTGGCCGGCGATGATGCAATTACGTAACGAGCTGCCGGTGATCCGCTGGCGCTCCAACAACGGCTTTTCGGCGCCTTGCGTTATCCGCGTCGCCATAGGCGGATATCTGACGGGGGGCGCCATTTATCACTCGCAATGCGGGGAAAGCATTTTCACCCACATCCCCGGTCTGCGGGTAGTGTTTCCTTCCAATGCTCTGGATGCGGCGGGGTTGCTGCGCACCGCGATTCGCTGCGACGATCCGGTGCTGTTTTTAGAGCACAAGCGGCTTTATCGCGAAACCTATGGCCGCGCATCCTATCCCGGCCCGGACTATATGATTCCGTTCGGCAAGGCGAAAATTGTGCAGCCGGGCACCGACATGACGGTAATCACTTACGGCGCGGTGGTTCCGCGCGCTCTGCAGGCGGCCCAGAAACTCGAGCGCGAAGATGGAATCAAAGTCGAACTGATCGACCTGCGCACGCTGAATCCCTACGACTGGGAGACGATCGCCGCGTCGGTGGCAAAAACCAACCGTGTGCTCGTGGCCTACGAAGACACCATGAGCTGGGGATATGGAGCGGAGATCGCGGCCCGCATTGCGGACCAGCTGTTCCAGCACCTTGACGCTCCGGTGCGGCGGGTGGCAGCTCTGGATACTTTCGTAGCTTATCAACCGATTCTGGAAGACGCCATCCTGCCGCAGGCCAACGACTTGTACCGTGGCATGAAACAATTGGCGGAGTTTTGAGTTTATATACATAGGAGCAACTGAAGTTGGGTAACAATCGGGAAATGACCGGTGAGCAACCCTGTTGAAGGCCCGGTTCTCAAATGCTCAGGGCGTGTTAACTGGTCCTGCCCTAATTCGGAGGACACAAATGAAACGAGCTTTACTGCTTTGCTCGCTGATTCTGGTCATGCTGGCGCCCGCGTTCGCGCAGTGGAATGGACGCCGGCTTTCGGGGGATGATCAGCGTCGTTTTGACAGCTATTTTTCGCGCTGGCAGGATTACCGGCGCACCAACAACCAAGGCGAAGTCCGCAGCATGGAAGGCCGTATGCAGGATATCTATCGTCACTACGGCATTCCCGCCAACACGCCTTATGCGCGTGTAGCCAGCAACGGTGGCGGATATGGAGATGGCGGGTATGGACGTGGCGGATACGACCGCCGTGGACGCGATTACAACTGGGACTGGTATAACAATCGCGATCGCGACTGGGACCGCCAGGACCGTGATTGGGAACGCGACCGGCGCGGAGACTGGGATCGTTACCGCGACCGCGATCGCGGCTACTGGACACAAAATCAACGGCTTTCAGGGTCAGATCAAGGGCGTTTCGACAGCTACTTTCAGCGCTGGCTGAACTACCGCCGCACCAACAATCGCGACGAGATCGTCAGCATGGAACGGCGCATGTTCGATGTTTACGATCACTACGGAATCCCGCATAATGTTCCGTTTGATCGTGTGGCATCGCAGGGTTTGCGATATTAAGATTCTTCTACTCTCTCATTAGCCCCGGACTTTTACAGTCTGGGGCTTTCTTTTTGCTTAAGCGAAAATACCTTTTGTTCCCCGTCTGACCAACCGTTTCACCAGGTCTTACGTCCCAACAGGCGCAGGTCGACGCTCCGCCTGCGGAGGACACATGAAACGATATTCAATACTGGCGGCCGCTCTGACATTTCTGGCCGCTCCTTTGATTGCCCAGGATCGTCAGGCAGCAAGCGAGAACCAGAACTCAACCGGCAGATTGCAACTGCTGGCTTACTACGGTCCGCAGGATCGAGACCATGATCGTGATCGGGACCATGGTCGTGATCGCGACCATGATCGAGATCGCGACTGGGACAGGGATCGCGATTCCGCCTGGCATCGTGAACATCGGGGAGACTGGAACGACGCCCGTGATCGGGCCTGGCATCGTGAGCACGAGCGGGACCGGGCTTATGCTCAGCCCGGATACGGCTACGGTGGTGGCGCTTGGCGCGGACGGCTTTCGCCTGAGGATCAGGGCCGTTTCAACAGCTACTACGACCGATGGATGCAGTATCGAGCTACCAACAATGTGGGCGAGATGAGGAGCATGGAAGGACGCATGAGGGACGTCTACTCTCATTACGGCATTCCATCCAATGTCCCATTCGGGGAAGTGGCGGGCAGATAAGAAAATAGGCCGGTTCAGGGATGGGGAGTTCATCGCATTTCGCGAGGAACTCCCTTTTTAGCTATGTGTTGAACGCTGCCCCGTTCTTTTTCGGGACGCATCTTGCACTACACGTGAGTAACGTCTGTCGTACTTTGGTTACTCTCCGACGGTTTGATTCGAACCGTTTGAATAAACACCGCAATACAAAGTAGTTCACTAAGCGCTATACCCAACATATAGGGCAGTACTACAATCGCTGAGAAGTCGATTTCCAGAAAACAGGCATAAAACCCTAAGAAACACGGAAATAAGCCACGACAGTGGCATTTTCCGGGTTGGGATATGCTCAGTCCACCAAAATTCACTCGATCGCAACCGGAACGAGGAATTTTCTCCCAAGTTTGCCTTGTGTGCCGCGAAAAAACGGCGGTAGCGGGGCCTGAGTCTGTGGAAAGGGTTTTGAAACTATGGCCGACTCGCGAGAAGTGATGAATATCCGCCAGGCTTCGCAGTACCTGGGGGTGAGCGCGGACACGCTGTACAAATACGTTGGCGAGCAGAAGATACCTGCTTTCAAGCTGGGAAACCGCTGGCGGTTCAAGAAATCGAAGCTGGACCAGTGGATGGAAGAGAAGTCGAACCAGATGGAAGCGAGAAGTAAAAGAAAGCCGAAAGCGGCAGTGAAGGCCGCGGGAATTTTTTAGAAACTGCGCTGGGCGAAGCGCCCGGCGCCATTACGCACAGAAGGTGGGCACATGTTTGGATTCGGATCGAAGACGATTGTAGGTCTGGATGTGGGCTCCTCGAGCATTAAGGCTGTGGAGCTGAAGAAAGGGCGCAACGGAATTGAAGTCGCGCACCTCGGATTGGAAGCGCTGGCGCCGGACATCGTGGTCGACTCGATGATCGTGGATTCCGGGCAGGTTTCAAGCGCGATCTCCAAGCTGTTCACCGAAAACCAGATCAAAACCAGGGCTGTTGCGACCGCGGTCAGCGGGCATTCCGTGATCGTAAAAAAGATTTCTCTGCCTTCGATGAGCGACCAGGAACTGGCGGAGACCATTGAGCGCGAAGCGGCGCAGCACATTCCGTTCGATCTGGCCGATGTGAATCTCGATTACCAGATTCTTTCTGAAGACGCCGGCAGCCCGCAGATGGACGTATTGCTGGTCGCAGTCAAGAAGGACAAGATTCTCAACTACACCAACGTACTCTCGATGGCAGGCAAGACTCCGGCTATTGTGGACATCGATGCCCTCGCGCTGCAGAACTGCTACGAGTACAACTACGAGCCCGCGCCCGGGCAAGTAGTGGCGTTGCTGAACCTGGGCGCCAGCGTGATGAATATCAACATTGTGAAGGGCACCACTCCGCTGTTCCCGCGCGATGTCAGTGTCGGCGGACATCAGTACACGGATTCACTGCAGAAGGAACTCGACCTGAGCTTCGACGACGCGGAGTCGCTGAAGCTGGGCAACAAAGTGGGAACCGTAAGTGAAGACGCTAAGACGCCCATTCTGCAACAGGTGACAGAAATTATCGTGCTCGAGATTCAGAAAACGTTCGACTTCTTCCGCGCCAGCGCAGCGGGCGAGCACATTGAAAAGATTTATCTGGCCGGAGGCTCTTCCAAGGTTCCGGGACTGGTGGAGGCGCTACGCCAGGAGTTTTCGTTGCCGGTGGAGATATTTAATCCATTCCAGCGGATTACTCCTCCAGCAGATGGCGCCGGGATGGCGCTGATCGAGCAGAACGCCGGCCAACTGGCAGTTGCAGTGGGTTTGGCCTTAAGGAGTTTTGACGACTTATGATCCGAATCAACCTGCTGGGCTCACAAAAAGGCAAAGGCAAGCGCTCTTCAGGACCTTCTGCCGGGGTTATGGAAGTGGGTGATGTTGGCTCACCCAAGATGAAGGTGCTGATCATTCTGGTCATCGTTGGCCTGGGCAATTTCGGCTACTGGTACCAGATCAACAAGCAGAAACAGACTATTGCCAGCAACATGGCGGTGGCGGAGCAGAAGAATCGCGAGCTCTCCGACGTGAAAGCACGGTACCTGGAACGGCAGCGCGAGGCGGACAATTACAAGCGCCGCGTGGATGTAATCGATCAGTTGCGCAAGGCGCAATCCGGACCGGTTGACCTGCTGGCTACGGTTGCCGGGACGGTGAACAACACTGAAGCGGTCTGGCTGAACTCGATGAAGGACCAGGGCGCTAACGTGGCTATCGAAGGCATGGCATTGAGCACGGATGCGGTGGCGTCACTGATCACCAACTTGCAGAAGACCGGCTACTTCAAGAACATCGAGATCAAAGAGACGTATCAGGACGACACCTTCAAAGAGATGCAGGCATTCAGCTTCACGCTGACTTGCGAACGGGCGAAATCCTAAAGGCGGGGATATGAACTTCGAAGAAATGTCGGGCCTAAAACAATGGGGAGTGCTGGTAGGAGCAGCGGCGTTAATATCCGCCGCACTGTTCTTCACCGTGTTCAAGTCCCAGCGAGAGGCTAATGCTGTGGCGCAGCAGAATCTGGATGCCAATTTGCGCGAAAACGCAGAACTGGAATCGTACCGGCCGAAGCTGGCGGAGATTGAGCGCCAGTTGGCCAGCCTCAAGCAACAGCTGGAAATCGAACGGCGCATCGTTCCCGACGAGAAAGAGGTCGACAACTTCATGCGCATGATGGATTCCGAGGCCAGCAAGGCGGGAATCGAACTGCGGCGTTACACCGCGATGCCTTATGCCGCCAAGGAGTATTACACCGAGGTCCCATTCGAAATGGAACTGGATGGGCCGTACTTCTCGATGCTGAATTTCTTCGACCGGGTAGGCAAGCTGGAGCGGATCGTAAATGTTTCGGGACTGCTGGTGTCGACCGTAAAGAAGCCGACCGACGCCAAGACCAAGCATACGTATCAGTACGCTGCTGGCGAGAGCGTGGTGGCGACCTGCACGGCCACGACCTTCTTCAGTCATGACCTGGATCCGGGAAACAGCAAGACTGCCCAGCCTGCGGCAGCGAAAAGGTAGGGGAGCTTATGAAGCTGAAGACAGGATTTCTGTTACTTGGAGTGATAACGGCAAGCGCCTGGGCGCAGAACCCGGACATCATCCAGAACACGCGAGACACCATGCATGCGGTGCAGCAAAAGAAGGCGATGGACAGCAATGCCGCACTAGCCGCATCGCAAGGAAACGCCGGTAATCCGGAGCACCCCTCGGCTGCGCCCGTGGCCCACAATTCGACGGCAACTGCCAGCCAGCCGGCCAGTGTCGAGAAATCGATTCATCCGGCCAAAGCGGTAGCGAAGCAGGCAACGAAATCGGCCAAACCTGCAGCGCAGAACAGGGTTGAGAAGAAGGTCGCGCAGAAGGTTGTTGCCAAGAAACCCTCGGCTGAGAAGATTGAAGTGGAAGCCAAGAACAAGCCCTCGGACGGGAAGAAGGCCGCGCCAAAAACAATCAGCATGGCCGGAAGGCGCGATCCGTTCGTCAGTCCAGTGGTGAACCGCGGGTTCGCTGATTCAGGCTGCAGCACCGGCAAGAAATGCCTGACCATCGAACAGATCGATTTAAAAGGCGTGGTGAAGTCGGACAGCGGATTCATAGCCGTAGTTGTGAATGCCGTCAACAAAGCCTATTTCCTGCGCCAGAACGACCCGGTGTTCAACGGCTATGTAGTGAAAATCACCGGTGATTCGATCGTCTTCAAACAGAACATGCAGGACAAGCTGGGCAAGTCGTTCCAGCGGGAAGTTACCAAGAAAATTACAACTCCGGCGGTGTAAGCGGAGAGGTTCCGACATAACAGGAAGATTACGGGCTTACAGAATTTAAGCCCTACGGGGAGAAGCGAAATGCGCAAGCAACTGCTGAGTGTTTTCGTGCCGCTGCTGATGATGGTACTCATCGCGGCTGCGGCGGAGACGCAGAAGACGGGCACCGACTCGGTGGCGCCTGCCACACTGCAAAAGGTAAATGTGGCACGCGGCAGCGATGGGTTGAGTCTGGAAGTCACCACCCGCGGCGCGGTGAATCCGCATGTGAGCACGCTGCAGCATCCGGCGCGCATCCTGCTGGATCTGCCCAACACGGTGATGGCGACTGCCCGCCGCCAGGTCGCGGTCGATGCGGACGGCGTCAAGGGCGTGCGCATTGGCATGGACGATCACAAGAACACCCGGTTGGTGATCGACCTGGAGCAGGCCTGCAAATATGAGCTGCTTCCTGCCCAGGGCGACAAGCTTGTTCTGAAGCTCCACCTTCCTGAGCTGACGAAAACTGCGGCGAAGAGTGTGGCGTCTGAGGTTATAAAACCGGCAGCTGCTCCGGTGGCAGCGCCCAGACAAGAGCTCGCGATGAGCGCCCCTCCGGCGATGCCGAAGGTTGCGAAGGCGTCGTCGCCGACCGACTTCGTATTCCTCGAGCCCTCATACAAGCCCAAAGAGACCGACAGCAAGGCTGAAACTCCCGAGCCTGGCGAGCGCGCAGCCAGCGCCGCCCAGAAGTTTGCGGAGCGGCCGGAAGGCAATCTGCTGCCTGTTCCGAGCGCCATGCAATCCGGCACAGCTGTGCAGTCTCAGCCGGCGGTGAACCTGTCTGCTGAACAGAAGGCGCAGCTTTCAACCCAGCCGGCCAGCGGCGCCAAGTACACCGGCGAGCCGATCTCAGTGAACTTGAAAGACGTCGACCTGAAAGACTTTTTCCGCCTGGTGCACGAGATCAGCGGACTCAACGTAGTGCTTGATCCCAATGTGCACGGCAACCTCACCATCGTGCTCGACGACGTGCCGTGGGACCAGGCCCTGGATATCGTTCTGAAGAACAACAGCCTGGCGCGGCAGCTTGACGGCAACGTTTTGCGGATTGCCACGGTAGAGACGTTGCGCAAAGAAGCAGAAGCCCGACGGGCCGAGCAGGAAGCCGAAGCGATGGCAGTTGAGAAGGTCACCATCACGCGCTTCCTGAGCTATGCGCACTCCAAGGATGTAGTGCCGATCATCAAGAAGTTTCTGACCCAGCGCGGTGATGTGATCGCTGACGATCGCACCAATGCGCTGATCATCGAAGATATTCCGGTGGTGTTGCCCGGCGTTGATCGTCTGCTGGCGCAGCTCGACCGTAAGACGCAGGAAGTGGAAATCGAAGCCCGGGTGGTAGCAGCAACCCGCAGCTTCGCTCGCGACATTGGCACCCAGTTCGGCTTCGGATGGGGCAATGGCACTACTACCGTGGGTGGTGCGGGCAGCGTTGGCACTTCTCCGATTGGAACATTCGGGGGCAACCCGCTGTACACAATTATCGGGAACACCGCACCTTCACCGACCAGCATCAACCAGATTCCGTTGTTTTCGAACCTGCCCGTAACCAGCCCCACCAGCGGTATCGGGTTCCAGAACTCCAGCAACAACATCCGCATTGACGCCATTCTCACCATGGCGGAATCTCGCGGACTGCTGAAAATTCTTTCCCGTCCGCGGGTAGTAACACAGAACAACATTCAGGCGCTGATCCGCCAGGGCGTGCGCGTACCAATCGTCACGCAAGCCCAGCTGGGCGGACCGCCTACCGTCACCTACGTGGATGCGTTCCTCCGTCTGACGGTGGTTCCACAGATCACCTCAGAAGGCACCATTTTTCTGAACGTGGACGTGGAAAACACAACTCCCGACTTTGGCCGCACCATTCAGGGCAACCCGACACTGATCACCCAACAGGCGACCACGCAGGTACTGGTCACCGATGGCGGAACAGTGGTGATTGGTGGAGTCATTCAGACTCAGAACTCGGTCAACATTTCGCAGGTACCTTTGCTCGGCAACATCCCGGCGCTCGGCAACCTGTTCAAGCACAAACAGGTATCAACTTCCAACCAGGAGTTGATCTTCTTCATCACCCCGCGAATCATTCAGACATAGTCGTACACAAGTTAGCAGCAAGAGACGCCGGACTGCTGGGAAACCAGAGTCCGGCGATTCTGTCTGGTGCGGCTGGTAGACTCACGAAATGCCCAATGCACGAGTGAGGCAGCTGCGCGCAGTTATGGCCGAGAGCGCCCTGCAAGCTCTTCTGGTAACTCATCTTTCTAACGTTCGCTATCTCTCTGGCTTTACCGGAAGCTCGTGCGCGCTACTCGTCACGCACGACCGAAGCATCCTGTTCACAGATGGGCGCTACCGCACCCAGGCCAATGAGGAGGTGGAACACGCGCGTGTAGTTATCGGAAAGAAGGCACCGTCGATCCAGGCTGCCGACTGGATCAACGGACGTACACCCGGTCCTCTGGCACTGGGTATCGAGGCTGAGCACCTGACCGTTTTCAGTAGATCGGCACTGCGTAAAGCCTTGCCCTCGCGGGTGGAGATTAGGCCGACAGCGTCGATGATTGAACATCTGAGAATGATCAAAGACGCCGCCGAACTCGCGAGCATTAGGAAAGCGGTGCAGCTGGGTTCAAACCTGTTCAAACACGTGGTAAAAGCGATACGGCCCGGGGTCAAGGAGCTCGAGGTGGCGGCAGAACTTGAGTATCAGGCGCGAAGAGCCGGGGCGGAAGCTATGTCATTTGAAACCATCATCGCTGCTGGTAAACGTTCGGCATTGCCGCATGGAAGGGCGTCGGCTGCCAGGGTCGGCCGGGGATTCGTGGTGTGCGATTTCGGTGTTATACTCGCAGGCTATTGCTCGGACATGACCCGCACCGTATATGTGGGGAATCCCTCAAGTGCGTCGCGGAATTTTTACCAGGCTGTACTTGACGCCCAGCAGGCTGCGCTCGCCTCGGTGCGGGCCGGAATCAGTACCGGGGAAGTTGATGAAGCGGCTCGCAAGCTTCTGAAAAAGCGTGGGTTGGCTAATTTTTTTACGCACTCCACTGGTCATGGTGTAGGCTTAGAAATCCACGAAGCGCCCCGCGTGGCGGCGGGGCAAAAGGAAATCCTGAAACCGGGCATGGTAATCACCATCGAGCCCGGAGCCTACGTTCCCGGAAAATGGGGCGTACGGATCGAAGATATGGTGGCAGTCACGGAACGGGGTTGCGAAATTTTGACCTCGACCGGCAAGGAACTGGTCACGATTTAAATCGAACGGAGCTCAATGGCTTCGGAGATTTCCGCCATAGCACAAAGTTAATCAGTCCCACCGCGAACGATGAATCAGAAAGAGCTGAAAGAACTAATTGAGTTTCTAATCGAAAAAGATATCGCCGAGTTCGAACTCGAGCGCGGCGACGTCAAGGTGCGCATCAAGCGCACTGGGGAGCCGGGCGGGCCGCAGTACGTGGTGCATGCTGCTCCCCCGGCGGTTGCGCCCTCGATGGTGCCGGTTCCGGCGCCGGAGCCTGCCGCGCCCCCGGCGGAGGAGAAACTGCACACCGTGCGGTCCCCGATCGTGGGCACATTCTATGAATCACCTTCTCCCGGTGCACCTCCGTTCGTAAAAGCAGGCGACATGGTGGAAGTGGGCCAGTTGCTGTGTATCGTCAATATGCAAGCCGCGCGGGATGTCCGGCCTCCATCGTGAGTACCTATGTTTAAAAAGATCTTAGTTGCGAACCGGGGCGAGATTGCATTGCGGGTGATCTGCGCCTGCAAGGAACTGGGCATTCGATCGGTCGCAATCTATAGCGAGGCCGATCGCAACTCACTCCCAGTGCGCTTCGCGGATGAGGCTATCTGCATTGGTCCCCCGCAACTGTCGCAAAGTTACCTGAATATCCCGGCGGTGATAAGCGCAGCCGAGATCGCTAACGTAGACGCCATTCATCCCGGTTACGGTCTTCTGGCAGAGAACGCAAACTTTGCCGAGGTGGCTGAAACCTGCAATATCAAATTCATTGGCCCGCCGCCCGAAGTGACGCGCCTGATGGGCGAAAAAGAGAAGGCGCGTGGCGCCATGAAGCGCGCCGGAGTGCCCATACTGCCCGGATCAGAGGGCGTTTTAGCCAATGAAGGCGAGGCGCTGGAGTGGGCGCGCACGGTGGGGTTGCCGGTGATTATCAAGGCCTCTGCCGGGGGCGGCGGAAGAGGCATGCGGATTGTGCGCAGCGAACAGGAGCTGCCCGGCCTTTTTCAGGCGGCCCAGGCCGAAGCGGCGGCGGCGTTCGGCAATGGCGATCTGTACATGGAAAAGTTCGTGGAGCGCCCGCGCCATATCGAATTTCAGGTGCTCGCCGACCAGTATGGAAAAGTCGTGAGCCTGGGTGAACGCGAATGTTCAATTCAGCGGCGCCATCAGAAGCTGCTGGAAGAGTCACCCTCCACTCAGGTCACCCCTGAACTTCGCGCAGAGATCGGGCAGGTGCTGAGCCGGACGCTCTCTGAAATTGGGTACGTTAATGCGGGGACTATTGAATTCCTGATGGATGAAGACCGGCGGCTGTACTTCATCGAGATGAACACGCGCATTCAGGTAGAGCATCCGGTGACGGAAATGGTCACGGACGTGGACCTGGTGAAGAGCCAAATTCTTCTTGCTGCCGGCGAGCGCATGGAGAATGTCTTGTTAGGGCCGGTGCTCCATCGTGGCCACGCGATAGAGTGCCGGATAAATGCCGAACATCCGGAGAAGTTCACGCCCTCCGCGGGAAGGATTACTACCTTCAATCCGCCGGGCGGGACCGGCGTGCGGATCGATACCGCAGCTTACGCGGAGGGAGTGATTCCGCCTTATTACGATTCATTGATTGCCAAGCTGATTGTGCGCGGCAAGGACCGAGGAGAGGCGCTCTCCCGCATGTCCAGGGCGCTGGAGATGTTCATCGTGGAAGGCATCTACACCACTATCCCGCTGCACAGAAGAATTCTGGCCGACCCGGATTTCCGCGCCGGCAAAATAGATACCACCTTCATCGAGCGCTTTCTGGCAAAAAGCCGGGAAGCAGCATAGGCGAAGGAAAAGCGTTCGCTGGAAGCCCGGGTTGCGTTTCTCTGTCCGGAGTTCGCCGGCTTAAACCATGATCAGTCTGCCCAAGCTGTATGCAATTCTGGATGACTGTTCCCAGGGAGAACGGCTGATTGAGTTTGCCCTGCAGCTGCAAGCGGGCGGGTGCAAGCTGATGCAGTATCGGAACAAATCAGGTGATGCCCGTGAGATGTTGGCGGACGCCAGCGAACTCAAACGTGTGTTGGACGCGTCGGTCAGGCTGATCATGAATGATCGCGCCGATCTGGCCGTGCTCGCGCAACTGGATGGCGTGCACCTCGGCCAGGACGATGTTTCTACGGAAGGCGCGCGAAAAGTAATCGGACCGGATCTTTGGCTGGGTGTTTCGACCCACAATCCTGAGCAGGTCGAAAAGGCGAACCAGGGCCCGGCAGATTACATCGCGATCGGGCCGGTGTTTGGGACTCTCAGCAAAACCAACCCTGATCCCGTGATTGGGCTCGGGGGCGTGCGCGACGCCCGACGAGTGACAGGCAAGCCCCTGGTCGCGATTGGCGGGATAATGCGCGCGAACTGCGAAGCGGTGATGGACGCGGGTGCGGATTGCGTAGCCGTGATATCGGATCTGTCACGGGACCCACAGAAATCAGCAGAGGAATTTCTGCGCTTATTGGGGTAAAGTAGCGCAGCAGTTCGCAGGAAGGTAGTTCATTCATTTGGGTACCCAAATCAACCCCAACCCGCCCCTGTCTAAATCGCAGAAAGCCGCAGATCAACAAGATTCGGAACTGGTGAAAGGCCTCGGCCTGACCAGCGCCACCATGCTGGTGATGGGTTCCATGATCGGATCCGGCATCTTCATCGTCTCTGCCGACATCGCGCGCCAAGTGAACTCTCCGGCGCTGTTAATTGGCGCCTGGCTTGTGACCGGATTTCTGACCATTGTGGGCGCGTTGAGCTACGGCGAACTCGCGGCCATGATGCCGCGTGCCGGCGGGCAGTACGTTTATTTGCGCGAGGCACTGGGGCCGCTGTGGGGCTTCTTATATGGCTGGACGCTGTTCCTGGTGATCCAAACCGGAACCATCGCCGCGGTTGGCGTGGCCTTTGGCAAGTTCCTGGGCGTGTTCTTTCCTTCCGTATCTTCTACTCACTGGATTCTGCACATCGTCAAAGTGCCGCGCATTGAATTGGGTTCCATGGTTTTGGGCAACATGGAAGTCGGGATCAACACTCAAAACCTGGTCGCGATCGCAGTGGTGGTAGCGTTGTCGGTGATCAACATCTTTGGTGTTAAAACAGGCGCTCTTATTCAGAATGTATTTACCGCCGCGAAGGTTTCAGCGCTGCTGGCCCTGGCGGTGTTCGGCCTGTTCCTGGGACGAAATCCGCATGCCGTGGCTGCAAATTTCAGCGGGCACTTCTGGAAGAATGCGGGGCTCGGGTCGCTGCACGATATCGGTGGAGGCCTCCTGGTAAGTACAGTCACGGTTCTGGCGATTGCCCAGGTGGGCTCGTTGTTTTCCGCGGATGCGTGGAACAATGTGACGTTCACCGCCGGCGAGGTCAAAAATCCCAGCCGCAACCTGCCTCTTTCTCTGGCGATTGGAACGGGCGTGGTCATCGCACTATATATCGCCTGCAATTTCGTTTATCTCAGCGTGCTCCCCCTGGACGGAAACCCTGCGGGTGTAACGGTGCTGGAACGAGGCATAAAGTATGCCGCGGAAGATCGCATCGGCACTGCAGTCATGACGCAAATGCTCGGCCCGATCGGCGGGGCGCTAATGGCAGTCGCCATCCTGCTTTCAAGCTTCGGATGCAACAACGGCCTGATTCTTTCCGGCGCCCGGGTGTACTACGCCATGGCAAAGGACCGTCTCTTTTTCCGCAGCGTTGCCAAACTGCATCCCCGGTACAAGACACCCTGGATTTCACTGATGGTGCAGATGGTCTGGACGTGTTTCCTGTGCATCTCCGGCAGCTACGGGCAGCTTCTCGATTACATCATTTTCGCGGTGCTGGTGTTTTACATTCTGACCATGGTTGGGCTTTTTGTCTTGCGGCGCACGCGCCCTGAGGCCGAGCGGCCCTATCGCGCCTTTGGATACCCGGTGCTGCCGGCCATTTACATTCTGTTGGCCCTATTTATAGATGTCGTACTATTGCTCTACAAACCCCAGTACACTTGGCCGGGACTGATCATTGTGCTGTTGGGTATTCCGGTGTTCTTTCTGTGGTCGCGTGCCGGGAGTGCAGACGCGGCACGTGTCTAGCACCTGAACGTAAAAATGGAGAATTGAATGGCGAATCTGCTGGCGAAAAAACCAATCACCCTGATTCTCTCTGAGTCGCAGGAAACAGGTG